>DATCVL010000441.1:0-2033 GCA_036566865.1 Microlunatus sp. | reverse complement strand
TTGAGGATGATCTCGGTGACATCCTCGACGACGCCCTCCAGGGTGGAGAACTCGTGCAGGTTGCCGTCGATCTTGATGCTGGTCACGGCCGCGCCCGGGATGGACGACAGCAGGGTGCGACGCAGCGAGTTGCCGAGGGTGTAGCCGAAGCCCGGCTCCAACGGCTCGATGGTGAACCGGGAACGGAAGTCGGAGACGACCTCTTCCGACAGCGTCGGACGCTGTGCGATGAGCATGTTGCATTCCTTTCCGCGCCAACCGCTATTTGATGACGCGAACTGGGTGGATAAAACAAATCCGAGTTGTCGGATCTGCGGCTGCCGCAGCGACCTCAGATCCGACGAATCGGTGGACTAGACGCGCGAGTAGTACTCGACAATCAACTGTTCGGAAACGTCGACCGTGATCTGCTCGCGGATCGGGAGCTGGTGGATCAGGATCCGGCCGCGATCGATGTCGGCATCCATCCAGCCCGGCACCACGCGCTCGCCATGGGTCTCCTTGGCGATCACGATCGGGGTCAGGTTCGCCGACTTCTCGCGGACGTCGATGATGTCGTACTGGGTGACCTGGTACGACGGGATGGTCACCTTCTGACCGTTCACGGTGAAGTGACCGTGACCGACCAGCTGGCGGGCCTGCCGACGAGTCCGGGCGAACCCGGCGCGGTAGACCACGTTGTCCAGACGGGTCTCGAGCAGCTGCAGCAGGTTGTCGCCGGTACGACCCTCACGACGGAAGGCCTCTTCGTAGTAACGACGGAGCTGCTTCTCCAGCACACCGTAGGAGTAGCGGATCTTCTGCTTCTCGCGCAGCTGCAGGGAGTACTCGGACTCCTTGATCCGGCCGCGGCCATGCATGCCCGGCGGGTAGGGGCGGCGTTCGAACGCCTTGTCATTGCCGACGAGGTCCGTGCCCAGCCGGCGCGACTTCTTGGTCAAAGGACCGGTGTAGCGAGCCATGTTCTTTCCTTAACGAGGGTTGGGACGGACGACTAGACGCGACGACGCTTCGGCGGACGGCAGCCGTTGTGCGGCACCGGGGTGACGTCGGAGATGGCGCCGACCTCCAGGCCGACCGCACCGAGCGAACGGATCGCGGTCTCGCGGCCCGACCCCGGACCCTTGACGAACACGTCGACCCGCTTCATGCCGTGCTCCATCGCGCGCCGGCCGGCTGCCTCGGCAGCCATCTGGGCGGCGTACGGGGTGGACTTGCGCGAGCCCTTGAAGCCGACGGTGCCGGCAGAGGCCCACGCGATCACAGCACCGGTGGGATCGGTGATCGAGATGACCGTGTTGTTGAATGTCGACTTGATGTGGGCCTGGCCCGCGACGACATTCTTCTTTTCCTTGCGGCGCACCTTCTTGGCGCCGGCACGACCTGCTGTAGCCATAAGTTCTCAGTTCTCCTGTGCGATCACGGGCCGCGTCAGCGGGCCTTTTTCTTGCCGGCGACGGGCTTGCGCGCACCCTTACGGCCGCGAGCATTGGTACGGGTCCGCTGACCGCGGACCGGCAGACCGCTGCGGTGGCGGCGGCCCTGGTAGGAGCCGATCTCGACCTTGCGGCGGATGTCGGCGGCGACCTCACGGCGAAGATCGCCCTCGGTCTGGTAGTTCGCCTCGATCCAGTCACGCAGGGTGATCAGCTGGTCGTCGGTGACTTCGTGAACGCGCAGGTCGCCACTGATGCCGGTATTGGCCAGGGTCTCGGTAGCGCGGGTACGGCCGATGCCGAAGATGTAGGTGAGAGCGACCTCGAGGCGCTTTTCGCGCGGCAGGTCGACACCGATCAAACGTGCCATGGGTTGGCGTGTCCTTGTCTGTTGACGAGAGCCGTACGGCATTGCCGTCCGGTCCCGCGGAGGTCGTCGCGTGATGCGCCCCGGTTTCGTAGCCCGGGCCCCAGCCTCCGACCGGGGGTAGTGGCCGGAACGGGTCCGGCCTTGCAATCACGTTGTGGATATTCAGTTGTTCAAGCGGGATCCGGTGACCCCAGCGACCCGATGGCCGGCGCAGGACCTCAGCCCTG
>DATCVL010000440.1:0-7834 GCA_036566865.1 Microlunatus sp. | reverse complement strand
CCTGTGAGTTAGTGCCCGCAGTCTGCATACCCGAAAAGTGTGTGTCGGTCACGGCGAGACGGTCTCGGTGATCGCGGGCTCTGTCCGCGTCTGTCAGGTGGCGGGGCTCAACCAGCGAATGCCGCCGGCCAACTGTCGGAGGAGGGCCGATCAGCGAGTGAGGGCCAATCCTGCCCACCTGATTCACAGGGCCTCGACCAGGAACACGACGGATGTGTCGATACCCGACCGCCCCAAAGTCCGCGCCTTCCTGCACGCTGGACCTGCCGGCGCGGGACCGTCGCCCACGCCTTCCGTCGCTCCACAAGGGCTCGGGCCCTGCTCCTGATGGACCGGCGACACGCCGGCTGCGCTGTTGGTCGGGCGGGCATACCATCGCCAGCCTTGCCGGCTTGGGCTTGTCGGCGCCAACCACCCAAGATCAACTTCTAGATATCCCTTACCCATAAGGAGAATGCGGAAGTTGATCATGGAATCGCAAGAACGAAGTTGATCTTGCCGTTGATGGCAGTCCGCACCGAAGGACCAGGGTTCGGGCGGGCCGTTGTCACGCTCTAGTTGATCTTGATTCGCTCATCAGACGGTCCAGCCCGCTCGTGTCACGCTAAACCTACGCAGCTGGCGCCGGGTGGCGAACGAGCCGAGGCCCGAGCAGGTCTCAGTGTCGGCATCCTTGTTGATGATGACCAGGGCACACTTCAGTCCGGACCGGTCCCCATGCCGGCCCCGGAATCGTCAGCCACTGGAGCGCGTGCGGACACCGTCCACCCGGGCGGGGATGCTCACCAGCGGTGGGGCTTGAGTCTGGGACAGGCCCGACGGACCGGTCGTCGATCGTGATCCAGTGGACGTCCGCTGGCTCGGGATGAAGGCGAGAAGGTCGAGCATCGGCCACAGCTCGCCGACAAGCTGACCAACCAGCACGTTGACTGGGCCCAAGAAGCAGACGGGCGGGGACCGCAGGAGCTTGACGCCGACGAACCGTGCCCAAGCCCGGAGCGTTCCGCGGATCACTCCGCGTCGACTGAGGGATTCGACTGATCGGGGCTGACTGATCGCGTAGCCCCGGATGCCGCAACTTTCAGGTCAAGCGGGAGGAATTCATGCCGCGGTGACGACGAGAGCGCTACTGCCGGGAGCCGCCCGCGTCGTAGCCAGGTTGGACAACCTCCGACCATCGTCGGAGCGCGCGCAACCGAGGGCGTCAGCAAGCCGCACTGCGGACCCGTACGAGGCTCGGCAGGGATCAGCGCGCGGACCGAACGCGGACCACCTGAGTCGGTTCCGCGTCGGCGTGAGCGCGGACCGACAACACGACGGCATCGAGCCGCCGCTTCTTGAGCACCGCGGAGGCCTGATCGATCTCGCTCTCGGCCGAGCTGCCCTTCAGTGCCAGCAGCTCACCATCCGCGGTCAACAGCGGCAGGCACCAGGTCAGCAGCCGGGGGAGTGGGGCCACCGCGCGTGCGGTGACGACGTCGTACCGGCTGTCGTGATCCTCGGCGCGAGCTCGTACCACGGCAACCCGTTCGTCCAGGCCGAGCTCCTCGACCGCTTGGACCAGGAAGTTGTAGCGACGCAGCAGCGGCTCGAGCAACGTCACGCGCAGATCGGGCCGCCGGATCGCCAGCGGAATGCCGGGCAAGCCGGCGCCACTACCGACGTCGACGAGGGAGGATCCCTCCGCGATCAGGTCGGCCATTGCCACCGAGTTCAGCACGTGCCGGTCCCAGAGCCGATCGGACTCGCGGGGCCCTATCAGGCCCCACGAGATTCCTCGATCTCTCAATATGTCGACATATCGAGAGATCACCTCGAAGTCCGGGAAGGCCTCACGTGCCCGACCTTCACTCGGATTCTCAGTCAGCACGATGCGTTAGTCACTTCGCCGGCTGGATGACGACCCGGCGGTGCGGCTCCTCGCCCTCCGACTCGCTGGTCAGTCCCGCCTCAGCGACGACATCGTGGACGATCTTGCGCTCGAACGGGTTCATCGGTGTCAGCCGCGCGGACTCGCCGGACGACTTGACCTCCTCGATCGCATCGCGGGCGAGATCGGTCAGCGCCTTACGCCGCTGCTCGCGGTAGCCGCCGACATCGAGCATCAGCCGGCTCCGATTGCCGGTCTCGGTGATCACCGCCAGCCGTGCAAGCTCCTGCAGTGCCTCCAGCACCTCACCGTCAGGGCCGACCAGTGCCTTGGAGTCGGTGATCACCGAAACATGGGCCCTGCCGTTCTCGACGTAGGTGTCGATGTCGCCGTCCAGGTCGGCGATGTCCAGCAGTTCCTCCAGGTAATCCGCGGCCACCTCGCCCTCCACATCGAGCGGGTCGCCATCGGAGTCATCGTCCTCGTCACCATCGGACTGGTCGTCCGACTCGTCGGCATCCTGATCGTCGGCGGTGGTCGCCGCCTGGTCCGCCGCATCGGCTGAGCGATCCTCGGCCACATCCTGCGCGGAATTCTCGGGGGACGCCTGTTCCTGATCGGCATCAGTCGCCGCCGAATCGATCACAGTGGTGTCCTCTACGCCGTCAACCACGGCTTCCTCCTGTCGTGGGCGGACCTTGCATTCCGGCCCTGTTCTGCGGATGCCCGGCTCAAGGCTCGGGCAGGGAAATCTCAGCGGCGATCAGCGGCGCAGGCGGATGAACCGACCACGCCGCATCGCCATCAATTGCGGCGTTGCGCTCTGGTCTGCCGCTTCGGTTGCTGCCGGGCCGGCCGGTCCGCCGCGCTGCTGCCGTTCGCTGACCCACCGTCTGTGTTCGGAGCCGTCGTCGCGGGCTGGGTGGCGGTCGAACCCTGCCGGCCATTCGTGCTGGGCTGCGGCTGCGACGGGTCCTGGCCCTTCGCCTTCTGCTTCGCCTCCCAGATCTCGTACGCCTCGGTTCCGGGTGCCGGATTGCGCTTGATCACGTAGAACTGCTGGCCCATCGTCCACAGCTGCGAGGTGACCCAGTAGAACAACACACCGATCGGGATGTTCACGCCCATGAAGACGAAGATCAGCGGGAAGAGGTACAGCATCATCTTCTGCTGCTGTGCCAGCGGGCCCTCCAGGGCCTCCTTCGGCATGTTCTTCCGGGTCAGCTGCAGCTGGGTGTAGAACATGGTCGCGGTCATGATCAGGATCATCACCGCGGCGACCATCTGGGTCGCGCCGAAGTTGTCGACCGGCCAGAACTTGTCGGCCAACCGAGCGCCGAAGACCGTCGACTCATTCAGCGAGGTCAGCAGATCCGGGTTCTTCTCCAGCCAGTAGCCGTGCGCGGTCGGCTGGCCGGTCTCGGGATTGATCCGGGACGCGCCGTCGAGCACCCGGTACAGACCGATGAAGATCGGCGACTGCAGCAGCAGCGGCAGGCAGGACGCCATCGGGTTGGCGTTCTCCTCCCGATAGAGCTTCATCGTCTCCTGGCCGAGCCGCTCGCGGTCGTGGCCGTACTTCTTCTGCAGCTCACGGATCTTGGGCTGCAACATCTGCATCTTGCGCGATGAATGGATCTGCCGGACGAACAGCGGGATCAGGATGATCCGGATCACGATGGTCAAACAGATGATCGACAGCGCCCAGGTCCAGCCGGAGTCAGGTCCCAGCAGCGGGGCCCACATCGTGTGGAAGAGGACCAACAGACCGGAGACCGCCCAGTAGATCGGGGTCATGATCGTGTTGAAGAAGTCCCCGAGTGACGACCAGATGCTCAGCGGGGCAAGGAGCGGGACGAGTGTCTCCATCAATTCACCATTTCCTTGGGCGCCGGGTGCGCCGGTTCATCGTGCATATGCCGGTCGGCCGCTTCGGCCGAGTCCGGCGCGGACTCTGTCCCCGGTACGGGGTCGTAGCCGCCACGCGCCCAGGGATGGCAGCGGAGCAGCCGGCGCGCGGCCAGCCAACTGCCGCGGGCAGCGCCGTGGGTCTGCACCGCAGTCAGCGCGTACGCCGAGCAACTCGGGGAGTAGCGACAGACATTGCCGTACAGCGGACTGATCAGCAGCCGGTAGGCCTTCAACAGGCCGATCAACAGGTACTTCATCGGGGACGCCCCATCGGGTTCGGATCTTGCACCCCAGGCTGCCACCCTCGGACCACTGTCGACCACGCATGCCCGAAGTCCCGTGGCAACCGGGTCGGTTTCCGACTCGAGGCCGGCAGTGCACGGATGACCAGGCGAGCATCGGTCGGCAACCCGGTGACCTGTTCGCGAGCCAGGTGCCGCAGTCGGCGCTTGACCCGATTACGAACGACCGCCGTGCCGACAGCCTTGGACACCACAAAGCCGACCAGGGGACCCTGGTCGGCTTCGGGATCACGCCAGCCGTGCACGACGACGGTCGAGGAACCGACCCGAGCGCCCTGTCGTACGGTGCGGGTGAAGTCGTCGCCCGAACGCATCCTCATCGCCTGCGGCAACACCGATCATCACCACCGACCGGCTCAGCTGCGTCCGGGCATCGGTCGATCAGGCCGACAGCCGAGCGCGGCCCTTGCGGCGGCGGGCGGTCAGCACGGCGCGCCCGGCGCGGGTGCGCATCCGGTGACGGAAACCATGGGTACGGCTGCGGCGCCGGTTGCTCGGCTGGAAAGTGCGCTTGCTCACGGGTGTACTCCGACGTTGTTCGCGTTTACTGGACTGACGCCCGAGTGCAAGGGCGTTGAAAGGTCAGGCCAATCGCACCCCCTCGATAGGTTCGAGGCAGGCAACGGTGACCGGTCCACGGTACGCACCGGCGAGCGCTGGGTCAAACTGAGCACTCGGCGCACCGATGTCCAGGCGACACGCCGAAGGATCGCGTGGATTGTCGGCGTTTGCTTGCGAGGCAGAACCGAGGATTGCTAGGTTCTCGCAACACCGGTTGTCTTGCACGCGAGCAATCGGAGCTCCCCCGAAACACACCACCAGCCGAGGCCCCTGTACGGGCTGCGGTCCGTCATGCCTGCATCATGCACAGCTGTGGACAGACGTGTGGACGAACTAGAGTGACCCGGTGCCCTGACCGTGTCGGGGCGCCGCAACCGAACTTGATGCCTCGAGGGATCAGCGCTGCTCCTCCGACCGGCATCGGGCTGAATCAACGACCGGGAAGCCGTGGCGGAGATCGAGTGACCGAGGAGTCCCAACACCAGGCCGGTGCCGACAATCTGGCGCAGCAGGTTGTGCTCGCCTGGAACCGTGTCCGGACCGAGTTGACACCCGAGCAACGGGCCTGGGTGAAGAACAGCAAACCGTTGACTCTGCACGAGAGCACCCTGATGGTCGCGGTGCCGAACGAGTTCAACCGGGAGCGACTGGAAACCCGGTATCGGGAGAGCATCGAAGGCGTGCTGAGCGCCCACTTCCAGCGGCCGACCAAGGTCGCGGTGATTGTGGACAAGTCTCTGGAAGAGTCCGACACCGGCATCGATCCGCCGGCCGAGCAGCGACCGACAGATCCGATGCCCGACGGCGTTCCCGGCGAGGACGGCTACCGCAGCGCCTATGCGCATCGCGATTTCGGTAGCGCCGAATACGGCCCCTCGGGGGAGTACCGCGACTACGGTTCCCCAGAGGTTCCCGGCGACGACCTGCAGCGACGCGGGTTCACCGGTCCGGACGGGCGCCCGTCCCCGACGGATCTGGGTGACCTGACACCGACCACCGGCACCTTCGTACCGAATCGGACCACGCCGACCGACTCCGAGAAGACCGACCGCAATCGGCGCGAGGACAGTCGGCTGAATCCGAAGTACTCCTTCGAGACCTTCGTGATCGGCGGTTCCAACCGATTCGCCCATGCCGCGGCGGTGGCGGTCGCCGAGTCGCCGGGCAAGGCGTACAACCCGCTGATGATCTACGGAGACTCCGGGCTGGGGAAGACCCACCTGTTGCATGCCCTCGGGCACTACGTGCGCAACTACTTCAGTCGCGCACGAGTGCGGTACGTCTCCACCGAAGAGCTGACCAACGACTTCATCTCCGCGATCACCGACAACAAGACCCACCAGTTCCGGCGCAAGTACCGCGACGTCGAGGTGTTGCTGGTCGACGACATCCAGTTCCTGGAGGGCAAGGAACAGACCCAGGAAGAGTTCTTCCACACCTTCAACACGCTGCACAACGCACAGAAGCAGATCGTGATGACCTCCGATCGGCCGCCGAAACTGCTGGACTCGTTGGAGGCCCGACTGCGCAGCCGGTTCGAGTGGGGACTGATCACCGACATCCAGCCTCCCGACCTGGAGACCCGGATCGCGATTCTGCGGAAGAAGGCCGCCCAGGAGCGACTGACCGCGGGTCCGGACGTGCTCGAATTCATCGCGTCCAAGATCCAGACCAACATCCGCGAACTCGAGGGCGCGCTGATCCGGGTCACCGCATTCGCCAGCCTGAATCGGCAGCAGGTCGACATGGCCCTGGCCGAGGTGGTGCTGAAGGACCTGATCCCCGAGGGCGGCGAGGCTCAGATCACCTCCGGCACGATCATGGGCCAGGTCGCCGCGTACTTCGGGCTGACCATCGAGGATCTGTGTGGCCAGAGCCGCACCCACGTGCTGGTCACCGCACGGCAGATTGCGATGTACCTGTGCCGCGAGCTGACCGACCTGTCCCTGCCCAAGATCGGGCAGCAATTCGGCGGCCGCGACCACACCACTGTGATGCACGCCGAGCGCAAGATCCGCACCCTGATGGCCGAACGCCGCAGCGTCTTCAATCAGGTCACCGAGCTGACGAACCGGATCAAGCAATCCGCCCGATAGTCCTGTCTGGGTCGGGCTGATCGGCCCGCGAACCCATCCAGCAGAGATACCCGACGGTCAGCCGTCGGACGTGCCGAGTTTCGACCTACGGCCAGGTGGTGGCTTGCTCGTCGAACTCCTCGCCGCTGTGGCGGGGGATCACGCACAGCAGCTGACCACCGGGTGCGCGGAGGGTGTGGCAGCCCTGCCATTCGGCGACCTCGACGGCACCGAGCTCGGTCAGCCGGGCGGTCTCGGCGGCAACGTCATCGGTTTCGATGTCCAGGTGGTAGCGCGGCGCGGCGTCCACCGCTTGCAGGGCCACGACCAACCCCGGGATCGCGTCCGGGAGGCTCGTGTACTGCGGTTCGTCGGGCACCGGTGTCGCCGGTACGCCGATTGCCTCGGACCAGAAGGACGCGGCGTTGGCCACTTCTCCCGACGGAACGTCGATCAGCAACGTGGACAAGCGGCTGCGGTGCACGCCGGCGAACGTAGCATCCGGACGCGCACCGATGCCTGGACAAAATCGATCGACCGATGACGACTGCCGACCTAGGGTTCACGACCATGGTCACGTACATGATCCAGGTGCGTCGTGTCCGGGGTACGGCGACGACCGGGTACGGACGTACGGCGCGCGCCGGCCGCGCCACCGGAGCGCTTCTGGGGATGGCACCGGCTGCAGCCTGACTGGGCCGAACAGCTGGTCGCGACCGCCCGACTGGGTCCGGGTGATCTTGTTCTCGACCTCGGTGCCGGGGACGGTGCGTTGACCGCACCACTGGCCGCAACCGGCGCCCGGGTGCTGGCCGTCGAGTTGCATCCGTACCGGCTTGCGCGACTGCGGGAACGGTTCACCGACGACCCACGGGTCCAGGTGCTCGACCTCGACCTGCTGGACCTTCGGCTGCCCGGACGACGCTTCCATGTGGTCGCCAACCCACCGTGGTCGCTGGCCAAGCCGTTGATCCGCACGCTGACAGTTCCCGGCAGCGCCCTGGTCAGCGCGCACCTCGTGCTGCAGCGAGGGCTGGTCGCCGATGTGGGTCGCCGCGGTGTTGCCGGACCAGGACGGCGGACACGATTCCGGACCGTGTACGCCGCATCGGTGC
>DATCVL010000439.1:0-2849 GCA_036566865.1 Microlunatus sp. | reverse complement strand
AAGGACTTCCTCAGCAAGATCCTGACTCACTGACCGACAACTCAACATTTGGAATCGAAGGGACAACACTGCAATGCGTATCAAGAAGAGGATCGCAGCGGTCGGGGCCGCCTCCGTGCTGGCCATCGCACTCGCCGCGTGTGCCAGCGACGACTCTGGCACGGGGTCGGACAACGCCAGTGGTGGCGGTGACAACGCAGTCACGATCGGGATCAAGTTCGATCAGCCGAATGTCGGCATGAAGGTCGGATCGGACTACCAGGGCTTCGACGTCGATGTGGCCCGCTACGTGGCGAATGAACTCGGCTACAACAACATCACCTTCAAGGAAGCCAAGTCGGCCGACCGGGAGACGCTGATCCAGTCCGGTCAGGTGAAGATGGTCTTCGCCAGCTACACCATCAATGAGGAACGGCAGCAGAAGGTTTCCTTCGGTGGTCCGTACCTGATGGCCGGTCAAGACCTGCTGGTCCGCAGCGACGATTCGTCGATCACCGGGCCGGACAGCCTGAACGGCAAGAAGCTCTGCTCGGTGACCGGATCCACCTCGGCCCAGAACGTGAAGAAGGAATTCGCCAACAAGGTGCAGCTGCAGGAGTTCGACTCGTACTCCAAGTGCCTGCCGGCACTGCTGTCGGGCAATATCGACGCACTGACCACCGATGACGACATCCTGGCCGGGTACGCCGCCCAGCCGCAGTACAAGGGCAAGCTGAAGCTGGTCGGCCAGCCGTTCACCGAGGAGCCGTACGGCGTCGGCATCAAGAAGGGCGACACCGCACTCTGCAAGAAGATCGACACCGCGCTGACCAAGATGGTCGACAGCGGCGAATGGCAGAAGGCGCTGGACAAGAACTTCGGCGACGCCGGCTACAAGCCGGACGCCTCCAAGAACCCGCCGAAGCAGATCCCCTGCACCTGAGTTGATGTTGACCTGGGCGGTCGTCCTTCGACCGCCCAGGTCTGCTGACCACACCCGCCTAAGGAGACCATGTGGGCGACCTGCTGTCGTTGATCAAGGAATTCCACTTCCTGGCCGCGTTCTGGATGACGATCAAGCTGACCGTGCTCGGCGCGATCGGCTCGCTGATCCTGGGCACGATCATCGCGATCTTCCGGGTCTCCCCGGTCCCGGTGCTGCGCGGCATCGGCACCGCCTACGTGACCTTGATCAGAAACACGCCCCTGACCCTGATCGCCTTCGTCTGCTCGGTCGCGCTGTTGGGCACCCTCGGCATCTCGCTGGCCAGTCCGAACGCCACCGATGACGTTGTCCAGAACGGATTCCGCTGGGGTGTGATCGCCATCTCGGTCTACCACGCGACCTTCGTCGCCGAGGCCCTGCGCAGCGGCGTCAACACGGTGCCGCAAGGCCAGGCCGAGGCGGCCCGGGCGATCGGCCTGGGCTTCGGCCAGTCGCTGTCCACGATCATCCTGCCGCAGGCCTTCCGCGGTGCCATCGCGCCGCTGGGCAATACCTTGATCGCGCTGACCAAGAACACCACGGTGCTCTCCACCGTCGGCGTCGCGGAGATGTCGTACGCGATGAAGAGCATGATCGAAGCCCGGGCATCCCTGCTCTACTTGATCTTCCTGCTGGTTGCGGCGGCGTTCGTGATCTTGACGCTGCCGGTCGGTGCCTTCTTCACCAGCTTGTCCAAGCGATTGGCGGTGCGCCGATGAGTGACCAAGCAACCGTTCTCTTCGATGCTCCCGGCCCGAAGGCCAGGAACCGCCATGTGATCTTCAGCATCATCGCTGCGATTCTGTTCCTGCTGGCCCTGTTCTTCGTCATCCGTGGCCTGGCCAACCCGAAGAACAACCAGTTCACCTCGGCGATGTGGAAACCGTTCCTGGATCCGAGCACCTGGGTCGACTATCTGCTGCCGGGCTTGGCATCCACCCTGCTGGCGGCCGTGATCGCGATCGTGCTCAGCATGATCCTGGGCGTCCTGCTCGGGCTGGGTCGGTTGGCTCAGAACACCGTGATCCGCGGTGTCTGTGGCGTGATCGTCGAGTTCTTCCGGGCCGTGCCGGTGCTGGTCGGGATGCTGTTCGCCTACTACTTCTCCCTCTACGTGTTGCACCTGCCGGCTCGGCAGGCGTTCTTCGGTGTGATCGTCGGACTGACCCTGTACAACATGTCGGTGATCGCCGAGCTGATCCGTTCGGGTGTGCATTCGCTGCCGAGTGGGCAACGCGAGGCCGGTCTGGCGATCGGGCTGACCGAGGGGCAGTCGCAGTGGGCGATCCTGCTGCCGCAGGCGATCACGGCGATGTTGCCGTCGCTGGTCAGTCAGCTGGTGGTGATCTTGAAGGACACCGCGCTCGGCGCGATCATCGGCTACCCGGACCTGCTGCAGAGCGGCTACACGATGTCCAACCTGTACGGCAACCTGATCCCGACCGTGATGGTGGTGGCCGCGATGTACATCATCATCAACTACAGCCTGACCCGGGTGGCGCGGTGGCTGGAGCGTCGGATGGCCCGCCGTGGTCGCAGCACCGGTCGGCCACCGCAGGACACCATGGTCGACAACCCGGCGGCACCCACCGCTGCCGGCGCCGCCGTCGGAATCGGCGGCAGTTGATCCGACCACGTGATCATGAACCGATGCCCGCAGGCGATTCGTCGCCTGCGGGCATCGTGTTTGGTCGGCAAGCTGTCAGCTGATCACAGGATCTCGCGGAGGCGTGCTGCGAAAGCGTCCGGCTCGCCGGTCTGTCCGTACTCACCGCCGAGGAAGCCGCCGTGATCCCCGGGGAACTCGACCACCTCGAGATCGAGCCGCTCTGCGATCGACCGGGTCGCTCGATCGCAGAGAGTGCCGGCCGAAGCGACGCCGACG
>DATCVL010000438.1:0-6250 GCA_036566865.1 Microlunatus sp. | reverse complement strand
CCGCCGTTCCCCTACCGTTCCTACCCGACTCGCTGCTTGCATTCATCCGCTCGCTCCCGCCGTCGCTTAAGTTGAGGCCTTCCTCAATTCCGCCAATCTAGCCGAACTTGAGGGATACCTCAATATCTCTTCCGGGGGTGTGCCGGGTCGTTCACGACACCAGTACGGTGGGCGGGTGACGACAACCGGTCGAGCGGAGAAGGCGACCAAGGGTCGAGTCCAAAAGGCGACCAAGGCGACCAAGGGTCGACGCCGGGACGCGGTGGCGAATCAGACCAAGCTGGTCGAGGCGGCAGCCGCCGTCTTCGCCGAGCGTGGCGTCGACGCGCCGCTGGAGGCGATCGCCCGCCGGGCAGGTGTCAGCATCGGCACGCTCTATAACCACTTCCGCACCCGCGAGCAACTGCTGGACGCGATCTACCCGGACCGGATCGCGGGCCTCGCCGATGCGGCCGAGGAAGCCCTCGCCGACGAGGACAGCTGGCGAGGGTTCAGCGGCTACCTGCTGCGGGTCTTCGAACTCCAGGCCGAGGACCGCGGGCTGAACGACGCGATGACGTTGCGCTATCCCGACGCCACCCTGCTGACCGAGGCCTGCGACCGCGGCTTCGCCCCGGTCGACGAGCTGATCACCCGGGCGCAGCGGGCCGGCACCCTTCGTAAGGACTTCACCGTCGAGGATCTGGCGTTCCTGGTCTGGGCGACCTCCCGGGTGATCGCGGCGACGGTCGACACCGCATCCTCGGCCTGGCGCCGCTACGTGGGTCTGCAACTGGACGGGCTCAGGGCGGAAGCCGCCCATCGGCTGCCGGTCCCGCCGATGACGTCCGATCAAGTGGCCGCCGCGATGCGAGTACGCCGCTGACCGCGGCTGCCGACTCCGGCGACCGGCCACCTCCGGATCGGAGGTGACCGGGTCGATCCGATCACGGTCGGGCTCGAGCCGAGCAAGGCAGGGGTCCGAGCCGAGCAACGCAGGGGTCCGAGCCGAGCAACGCAGGGTCCGAGCCGAGCAAGGAAGGGCTGAGTTGATCAAGAAAGGGCTGAATTGATCACCACCAGGGCGAACTGATCACCAGCCGGCAAGAGTTCAGCGACCGGCGCCGCAGACCCAGGCGGTGGCACGTTGTACGGCGTTGTCCCAGCGGCGGCGTTGCTCGTCGCCGGCCTTGGCGACTTCGCGGAAGGTCAGACGCTCGAGGTCGGGTGAGCCGAGGAACGGCCCGAGTTGATCACGCCACAGCAGGCCGAGCGGATCGGCCTCGGCGCCGCGCGGATCGGCCGGCTGGTCGGAGGTGTTGATCACCAGCACCCGCTGCAGGTGCGGCGCCGGCTTCGGCGTCGCGGCGGCGTTCTCATCGGCCAGCAGCACTCGGTCCAGCCAGCCCGCCAGGATCGCCGGCGGCTTGCCCCACCAATCGGGGTGGATCACCACCAGTGCTCGGGCCTCGGCCAGCTCGTGGCGATGCCGACGCACCAGCGGATCTGCGGCCGGCCGATCGTCTCGGACCTGCTCCGAACTGGTCCCGCGGGTCCACGCCTCACCGGCGATCGACTCCCGTTCGGTGAGCACCGGATCGAACGATTCCGCGTACAGATCATGGCTGGTCAGCCGGACGCCGGTCTGTGCCAGCACCGCGCGCACCCGCTCGGCCAGATCATGATCAAGACTGGCCGCGCGTGGATGCGCCAGCACGATCATCACCGGCGAGAGCACGTTCACCCGGGTCAGAGTAATCGAGACGGGCTAATCGAGTCGGGGTAATCGAGTCCGGGTAATCGAGTCCGGGCCGGTGCACGGCATCGACGATCACGGTCATCGCCATCGCCGCCGGGTGCTGGACGCGGCCGGCGGCGATCATCGGTACGATCTTGACCGCTACTGCACCGACACCGGCGGTGCCCCGTCGATAGGTCGTGAGGTCCATGCCAGCCCAGCCGCACATCCCCCAGAGCCTGCAGCCCGTCGGCCGAGCCGGAGTCATCGCCGTACTCCGGGCGCCGTCGTCGGAAGCCGCAGTGGCGGCAGCCGAGGCGCTGATCGCCGGCGGGGTGACGGCGATCGAGGTCACCTACAGCACGCCGAACCCCGCTCCGACGATTGCCCGGATCGCGCAGGAATTCCCGGACGCGATCGTCGGCGCGGGCACCCTGACCCGGGGGCCACAGGTGAGCGAGGCTGCAGCGGCCGGCGCCGCGTTCCTGGTCAGCCCGGGCACCGCACCCGAGATCGTCCGGGCGATGGTGGACACCGGACTGCCGACGATGAGCGGCGCGCTGACGCCGACCGAGGTGATGGCTGCCATGGATCTCGGCGTCGCCGGGGTCAAGATCTTCCCGGGTTCGTTGACCGGACCGGGCTACCTCAAGTCGCTGCGCGGTCCGTTCCCGGACGTTCCGCTGATGCCGACCGGAGGGGTGTCGGCCGACAACCTCGGCGAGTGGCTGGCCGCCGGAGCCTTCGCCGTCGGCGCGGGCAGCGAATTGTGCAGTGCAGCGGACATGGCAGATCAGAACTGGCAGGTGATCACCGACAAGGCGGCTCGGTTCAGCGACGCGTTGGCCGCCGCACGGAGCTGAGTCGAACTGACCGCCTGACGGACCTCAGCGGTCGCCGCTGCCGAGCAGGGCGAAGCCCAATGACGACGGACTGTGCACGACGCTGTTGGCCCGTCGGGTCGAGTTGATCAAGCCGGCCTGGCGCAGGATCGTCGTGTGGTGGCTGGCGGTGGCCAGCGAGATCCCCACCCGGGCGGCCACCTGACTGGTACTGGCACCGTCGGTGATGCACCCCAGTACGGCGGCCCGGGTACTGCCGATCAACTCCGCGATGCCACCCGAACCGGGCTCGCTGACGGTGTGTTCGACCGGATACACCAGCACCGGATCCAGCGAGTCGTCGGCCAACATCACCGGCATCTTGAAGCAGAAATAGGACGGCACCAGCCGAAGACCACGGCCGCGCAGGTCGACGGATCGCTCCACCGGGTAGACGGCTTCCAAGTACGGCGAACGCCAGCGGGTGGACGGGATGAGATTGTCCAGCACGGCCTCCACGCCGCCATGCATCATCGTCTTCATCAGCTTGTTCCGATGCGCGCTGAGCACCGATTCGATCAGGCTCCGGTCCGGGGCAACCATCGCCCGGTAGTAGCCGCGGACGACCTCACCGAATCGGTGCAGGGTGGCGGGGTCGCCCTGGGCCATGCTCGTCAGCCAAGGTCGCCGGGCCCCCAGTTGGCCGATCTCGGACCGCAGCCGCGAGATCGGGGTGGACAACACCGTTTCCACGCCCTGGTCGAAGCTGCTGGCCGGCTGATCCGGTGTCAGGAAATCCGGGAAGTACGCGCTCTGCGGCGCGATCGTCGCCAGCACGCCGGCCGCGTTGCGGATCGCCGGTTGTTCCCGCCCACTGCGCCAGCGTCGTACCCATGACTCATAGCCGACCGGCCGCTTGGCGGCTTCCACCTGCAGCAGTTGGATGCTGCCGGTCAGCTCCCACATGGGGTCCATCACCTGGCTCACCCGGACCCGCGTCAGATCCTCGGGCGTGAACAGAATTCTGAGCACATTGCCTCAATCACAACACCTTGGGGACCCGGTCATTCTGCTGGATATTCGGCCAGAAGGACACTGTGAATTGGGATATCACGCAACAATCCGCCACAAGTCGTACGTGTGGGCAATCTCATCAGCCCGTCGGCTGGGAATTCTGTGATCAGTCAACCATTTACAGGTCAGCTAACAGTGATCAATTCGAGTGTGCTCGAATCCGCAGGTGCCTGCGCCCACCGAGGCCGAAGCTGAGCAGCGTTCGGTCTCTACCGGCCGCCCGACAACCTCGCCCGGAGCCTGTTGATCATGAATCTGCCCGTCATCGCTGCCTTCGTCCTGGCGTCTCTCGCCATCCTGCTGATTCCGGGTCCGTCGGTCGTCTACGTTGCCACCCGGAGCTTCGAATACGGACGGGCCGCGGGGCTGTGGTCGGTGCTGGGGATCGAAACCGGAGCGGCACTACATGCATTGGCGGCAGCGCTCGGCCTCGCGGTACTGCTGGATTCATCACCGACTGCGTACACAGTGATCAAATGCACCGGCGCCGCCTATTTGGTGTGGCTGGCCATCCGCGAATTCAGCCGCCGCGGCGATGCCGTCGGACCGCTCCGACAGCAACGACGACCAGGACCGCTGAAGTTGTATCTGGATGGGGTGCTGGTCGACCTGCTGAATCCGAAGACGATCTTGTTCTTTGTCGCATTCCTGCCCCAATTCGTCGATCCGGATCGCGGGGCGGCGACGCAGTTCGGGCTGATGGGGCTCGCCTTCGTCGGTCTGGCACTCCTGTGCGACGGAGGCTATGCGCTGGCGGCCGGTTCGCTGTCCCGACGGTTGAAGGCATCGGCACGGAGCCGGCGCGGACTGAGTCACGCGACCGGCGGCGTCTATCTGGCGCTGGCGGGTGTCGCAGTCGTCAGCTGACCTGCAGCGAGCTCACGACCGGCCCCGGTTGGGTCGACGAACTCGCCACCGGTCAGGCCGAGACGGCCAGGTTGTCGCCGTCTGCGGTGACCTTCGCTGCGGCGAGCGACTTCTGGGCCGGTCCGCGGACCACCGAGCCGTCCTTGATCGAGAACTCGCTGCCATGGCAGTTGCACATGATCGTCTCGCCTTGGATCTTGCTGACCGGGCAGCCCTGATGGGTGCAGGTGCTGCTGAACGCCTTGAAGTCGCCGGAGGTGGGCTGGGTCACCACGTACGCACCCTTGATCACACCACTGCCGGAAGGTACGTCGGATTTGGCGACGGTGAGCGGGCCGGCGGATGCCGCCGACGATCCACCACCACTCGCCCCGGATCCACCCGATCCGGAACTGCTCGAGCAAGCGCCGAGGACAGCGGCGCTGCCACCACCCAGGGCAACCAACCCGAGGGACCGGAAGAGCTCCCGGCGGGATCCGACCTTGGACGACTTGATGAACGCCTCGACCATGCTGCTGACCTCCAGGGTGTGGGTGCGCACACGTTAACTGATCCTTCAATCAGCAAAGTGAACGTCGAAGGGGCCCCAGAGGTTCACCGGATCAGCGGTGAGTGAGCATCGACTCAGCCTGGACCGAGGCTGAGCCGCGTCCAGGCTCAGGCGGCGGACCGTCCCCGACCGGTCGTCTTGGCCGTTTTCTTGGCCGCCGTCTTCTTCGCCGCGGTCTTCGCGGCCGTGGTCGCCGTTGAGGTCGCCGCCTTGGCGGAAGACGCCGGCTTCGCCGTGGACTTCTTCGCTGCGGAGGACTTCTTGGCGGCCGCCTTCTTGGCAGCCGAGGTCGCCGTGCCCGCCTTCGCGGAGCAGCTCGAGGCGGCAGCCTTCTTGCGCACCGACGGCTTGGCCACGGACTTGGTGGCGACCGGCCGGCGTGACTCGGTGGCCGCGACCAACTCCGGCTGCTCCGGACCGACCGGCACCTCACGGCCGCCCAGGATCTCCTTCAGGAACTGCCCGGTGTACGACTCCGGCACCCGGGCGATCTCCTCCGGCGTGCCCTCGGCGATCACGGTGCCACCACGAGATCCGCCCTCGGGGCCCATGTCGATCAGCCAGTCCGCGGTCTTGATCACGTCCAGGTTGTGCTCGATCACCACTACGGTGTTGCCGGCATCGACCAGCCGCCCCAGCACCCCGAGCAGCTTGCGGATGTCCTCGAAGTGCAACCCGGTGGTCGGCTCGTCCAACACGTACAGCGTCCGGCCGGTGGACCGCTTCTGCAACTCACTGGCCAGCTTCACCCGTTGCGCCTCGCCACCGGACAGGGTCGGTGCCGGTTGCCCGAGCCGGACATAACCCAGTCCGACCTCGTTCAGGGTGCGCAGATGCCGGGCGATCGCCGGGATCGCGGCGAAGAACTCCGCCGCCTCCTCGATCGGCATGTCCAGGATCTCGGCGATCGTCTTGCCCTTGTAGTGCACCTCGAGGGTCTCCCGGTTGTACCGGGCGCCGTGGCAGACCTCGCAGGGCACGTACACGTCGGGCAGGAAGTTCATCTCGATCTTGATTGTGCCGTCGCCCATGCAGTTCTCGCACCGGCCGCCCTTGACATTGAAGGAGAACCGGCCGGGCTGGTAACCCCGGACCTTGGCCTCCTGCGTCTCGGCGAAGAGCTTGCGCATGTGGTCGAAGACACCGGTGTAGGTCGCCGGATTCGACCGCGGGGTCCGGCCGATCGGCGACTGGTCGACGTGGATGACCTTGTCGATCTCG
>DATCVL010000437.1:0-21539 GCA_036566865.1 Microlunatus sp. | reverse complement strand
TCGCCACCCTCAACTACACCCAGGACGATTCGCAGGCCCGGAACGTCGCCCGGGACCTGGTGACGCGACACCCCGAGCTGGCCACGGTCG
Source organism: Microlunatus sp. (assembly GCA_036566865.1). Taxonomy (GTDB): domain Bacteria; phylum Actinomycetota; class Actinomycetes; order Propionibacteriales; family Propionibacteriaceae; genus Microlunatus. The sequence continues at coordinate 21,449 of DATCVL010000437.1, read as the reverse complement.
ATGTCCACACGATGGCCGCAACCGGGGCCGCAGATGAGCTGGCCGAGGAACTGCGTCGGTCCCCCGAACTCGCCAACGCCGACGGCGGCCCGTTCAACTGGCCGCCGCTGTTGTACCTCTGCTACGGCCGGCTCGGTGACCTCCCGGGCCGTTCTGCGGTACGGACCGCAGCGGCCTTGCTGCAGGCCGGGGCCGATCCCAACGCAGGCTTCCTCTGGCGCGGGTTGATGTCGCCGTTCACCGCCCTCACCGGCGTCTTCGGCGGCGGCGAGCAGGATCAGCCCGCCCATCAGCACTCCGCTGCCCTCGCCCGGCTGCTGCTCGAGGCCGGCGCCGATCCGAATGACAATCAGACCCTGTACAACCGCTGCTTCCGGCCGGCCAATGATCATCTACGGCTGCTCTTCGGCTACGGCCTGGGCACCGACGTGGACAGCCCGTGGCGTCACCGCTTCGGTGATCACTACCCGACCGTTGAGCAGATGATCACCGAGCAGCTGCGCTGGGCCGCCGATGCCGGCATGATCGAACGGGTCCAACTGCTGCTCGATCATCGGGTGCCGGTGGACGGGCGTGGCTACCACCCGATCTTCGGCGACCGAACGCCGTACCAATTGGCAGTGCTGGCCGGGAACCGGGAGATCGCGACGCTGCTGGCCGATCATGGCGCCGACACCAGCACGGTCGGGCCGGCCGACCTCCTGCTGGGAGCTTGCCTGGCCGGTGACGCGGAGGGCGCGCAGGACGTACTGCGCCAGCATCCTTCGGCACTGCAGCGGGTCCATGATCGCTGGCCGGACGCAGTCTGGCGGGCCGCAGACAAGGGACGGATCGACGGCGTGCGCCTGTTGCTCGAGTTCGGTCTCGACCCCAACACCCCAGGCCGATTCGGGACCACGGCCCTGCATCAGGCCGCCCACGACGGCCGCACCGATCTCGTCGCGCTCCTGCTGGAGCAGGGGGCCGACCCAACCTTGGTCGAGGACCGATTCCACAGTCGACCATCGGGTTGGGCGGACCACAGCGGTCAGCACGACCTGGCGATCCGACTGAGGGCCGCGGAGGAGGACTGGCACGGGCAGCCGGGTGCCTGACGACTCCGGCTCAAGCCCTGCTCGGGATCAGCGGCGGTGAATGTCGTGCAGATGGGCGGCGATCTCGGTCCCGAACGTGTCCGCATCGCCGGCCCCGATCAGCTCGGCCAGCCGGCGGTGCTGCTGCAAGATCATCAACTGCACCTCGGCCCGGCCCTGTACGGAGTCGCGGGTCATCCGACGCTGCCGATCCCGCAGCCCGGCATAGAAGTTGATCAAGAGATCGTTCTCGACGGCGCGGACGATCTCGGTGTGGAAGTCGGCGTCGGCGATCGCGAACGCACCAAGATCATCGGCGGCGGTGGCTTGCTGCTGACGTCCGATGATCGCCCGCAGCTCGTCGGCCAACCGCTCCCGGCGAACAGCATCGGCGGCGATCCGTCGTACCGCATGGGATTCCAGCAGCACCCGCGACTCCATCACCTCTTCGGCCTCCTGCGGCCGAACCGGGGTGATCAACGCGCCGCGCTTGGGGTACAGCCGCATCCAGCCCTCGGCCTGCAACCGAAGGAACGCCTCCCGTACCGGCGTCCGACTCACCTGCAGACGATCGGCGACCTCGCCCTCGGTGATCAACTCGCCACCTTCGAGATCACCGGACAGGATCAGCTCCTTGACGTGCGAGAACACCCGTTCCGACGCCGACGCCGATGCAGCTGCAACCATGATCAAGGAGCCTAGTGGTGTGAGGCCGGCGCATCGGCAGCGGTCGGCAACCCCAGCCCGAGCTGGTCCGACTCACCGCGCTCCGCGAGCTCGCCGTCGTTGACTGCGGACTGCTCGCGAGTCCGGCCGGCGATCAGCACCACCAGCAGGCAGGACAGCGCCAGCCCGGCGCCGGCGACGAACATCACCGGGTAGCCGACCCACGACCTGAGTTCGGCCAGCACCATCGGCACGAAGAAGCCGAGGTAGGCCAGCGCGTAGAAGACCGCGGTGAGTCCGGCAAGATCATCCGGACCGGCCAGCCGCTGCACCTCCTGCAGGCCGGCAGTGAGCAGCAGGCCGTAGCCGCAGCCGAGGACCGCGGCGCTGATCAAGAAGCCGGTCGGATCGGGCGCAGTGATCTCGAACGCACCCAGCAGCAGCCCGAACAGGCCGGTGATCATCCCCACCGTGAGCGCTCGGACGGCGCCGAAGCCACCGAGCCGGCGGCCGAGCGGCTGAACCGCGATCCCGCAGCCGAGCGCGATCAGGCAGTGCAAGCCGGACCAGGCCGTCTCGATGCCGTCGGTCCACCCCCCGGCCAGCATCGGCAGGACCGCGTACGCACTGCCGGCCAGCCCGAAGATCCACGGTGCGGTCGGCATGATCACGGTCAGGAAGCGACGCTGCCGCGCCGCCGGCACCACCAGATCGCCGAGCAGGGTGCCGCGCCGCCGGTCTGGTCGCGGTCGGCGGGTCTCCGCGGTGCCGATCAGCGCGACCATGGCGAGCCCGGCGACCGCGACCTGCACCAGGTACGGCAGCACCGTCGGCCACGGTGCGTACTGGGCCAGCGCGGCCGCAACTGCCGCACCGAGGGCGAACCCGGCCGACAGTGAGATCGAGGCGCGACCGGCACCCCGGCCCGAGCCAGGTTCGGTGATCTCGACCAGCTCCTTCAGCCAGCTCGATCCCGCGGCCATGCCCAGACCGAGCGCGACCCCGCAGAGCACCCGACCGGCGAACAGCACCGGCTCCGAACCGGCCCCGACCGCGAGCACCCCGCTGCCGAGCGCGGCAAGCACAGGAGCCGGATACATCAGCGGCCGCCGGCCGTACCGGTCGGAGAGCGGGCCGCCGAGCAGGAGAGCCGGGATGATTCCCAGCACGTAGGCGGCCAGCAGCAGGGTGACTGCCTGGCTCGAGAAACCCGAGTGCTGGCGATACATCACCAGCAGCGGGGTGAACTGATTGCCACCCCACGCGACAGCGAAGAGTGCGAGCGCCACGCCAGTCCAGCGCAACCCGGATCGATACATGCGCACATCATAGATACAAGTTGCGCGAAAGTCGTATCGGGCTTTGCGGCACCGGCGCTCTGTGCCGTCACACCGACTCAGCCCCGATCCTCCCAACCGGCCACCGACATTCCTCGAGGCCGGCGTGAGTCAACGCTCGTCGATCACGCCGAAGTCCCGCGCCCAGCGGTAGACGTCGGCGACCGCGGCGTTGCCGCCGGCCAGCAGCAGGCCGAGTCGTACTTCGGGGCCGATCCGGTCGATCACGGTCCGAGCGGCCGGGATCAGGCTGCCGTCCGCCGGTTCGACCCAACTGCCGGCGTGATCGGCAGTGAGCAGACTTCCCTGTACTGCTTGGGCATCCGAGACGAGCACGATGTCTTCCAGCAGTGCTGCGGCGTGTTCGTAGGTCAGCTCCGACACCTGCGGTGCACTGAGCGTCGGAACAACGGAGTCCAGCGCGGTCGGGACCGGACGCCCGGCGGCCAGCGCATCAGTCATCGACCGGGCACCATCCAATTCGACGCCCCAGATCCGGACCTGCGGCCGCAGTGCATGCAGCGCCACCGCGACACCGGCGATCAGGCCTCCGCCACCGATGCTGACCAGCACATCGGTCAGCTCACCAGCATCCTGGGCCAGCTCCAGCCCTGCGGTGCCCTGACCGGCGATCACCGTCGGGTCGTCGAAGGGGTGCAGCAGGGTGAGGCCCCCGGACCGCAACTCATCGACCAGCGCGAAGGCGGTCGGCATGTCGTCGGTGAGCTCGACCCGGGCGCCGGCCCGCCGAGACTTCTCGATCGAGTCGGCTGCCGCCGTCCGTGGCATCACCACGGTCGCCTTGATGCCGAGCACTTGTGCCATCGTGGCAACGGCGATGCCGTGATTGCCGCCGCTCATCGCGACCACCCCGGCCGCGCGTTCCTGATCACTCAGCGCAAGTAGCTTGGCGGTAGCACCACGAGCCTTGAACGACCCGGTGCGCTGCAGGGATTCGATCTTGATCGTGGTCGGTACGCCGAGCAGGTCGGTCAACCCGGGGCTCTCGATCGTCGGCGTGCGGAGGATGTACGGTGCGATCGCCCGTTCGGCGTTCTCGATCTGGCTGACGTTGATCATCGACTCCGATCCAACACCGCTGGAGATCACTGGTCGACACCGGGTGCTCTCGACGGGCGCTGCCGAACCGTGGCTGCGATCACCGCGGCCCCGAGCACCGGCACATCGGCGTCCAGCAACGCCCGATGGGCCTCGGTCAGGCTTGACCCGGTGGTGACCAGGTCGTCGACGATGATCACCTCCCCGTCGAAGGCTCGACCGCTGCGCAGGCCGCGGACCGCGTAGGCACCGGCCAGATTCTGCCGGCGCTCGACCGCGCCGAGGTCGGACTGATCGGCGAGCCGGCGGACGGGCCGCAACAGCGGTTTCACCATCATCGGGCGATTCGCCTGCCGCCGGAGCCGGCGCACCGCATGCCGAGTGAGGGCCAGGGTGGCGTCTCGGCCACGGCTGCGGACCGCGGCGGCCGAGGACGGGATCGGCACCAGCACCAGCGGCCGGTCGGTAGGACGTCGGCGAGCCAGGGCGTCGACGGATCGAGCCAGCCGATCGCCGAGCGCGCCGGTCAGCAACCAGGCCTGGCGTTCCTTGTGCGCAGAGATCAGCCGACGCTGCAGCTCGTCGTACGGCCCACCGGCGTAGGTGATCGGAAACCCGACCGGGCACGGTGTCGGCGTGACCGTCTGCGGAACCGGATCGACCAGTTGCTGCCGGCACGCCGGACACAGCCCCAAACCGGGCTGATCGCAGCCGGGACAGGCAGCGCCGAGCAGCAACTCGGCGGCGACCGATCCGATTCGACGCAGCGGGTACACGCGGCCAACTATGACGCCGGCAATTGCCGTCACTCGGACGGCGGCGCAGATCTGTGGATAACGTCAGCCGGCGTAGGCCGGAGAACGCAGATCGTTGGAGAGCAATCCCCATTCGTCGCCGCTGCGATACATCCAGGCCTTTGAGCTGCGGCCGGAAACGACGGCCTGGAACGATCCGCCGCTCTCGGCCCGGGTGGCCAGCGACTTCGCGCCCCAATTGTCGGAGGTGCCGACCCGCTCGAACTGGGAGCCGTCGATCTCCACTCCGTACGGCTCATAGCTGGCGCCCGAGTTGGACGCGCCCAAGATCAACAACCGGGTGGGCGAGATCCAACCGAGATCGGCGATCAGCTTCACCTGCGCGGAGGCGGTGTCCATCATCGAGATGAAGCGAACCGTACCGACCGTGGTCGTCTTGTCGCCGCGGATGATCGGCGCCACCGCCAGCAGGTCCTTGCCGCCGCTCTTGCCGATCAGCGCCATTCGGGAGCCGTCCGGTGAGATCCGGAAGTTCGTCACCGCGATCCGACCCAGCCACGGTGCGGTGACGGTGTACTGCCGATCATTCTTGACGATCCGGATGATCTGCTTGCCAGGCTTGCCGCTGACCGTCCAGAGCTCGTCGTCGCGGGTGTAGTCGGGACGCAGCAGCCGCTTCGGGTCCGTCAGTTGGGCCGTCTTGGGTTCCTGGTCGGACAGCTGGGTGATCAACTGGGTGCGGTCGTCGGTGACCGCGGCAACGGTTCGGCCGTCGTTGGACAGCGCCACCGAATCCGGGTCGTAGCCCTTGCGTCCGAGCGGGCCGGGCAACGGTGCCAACGACGACCCGTCGTTGCCGACCTTGATCACGGCGCCGTCGTGGATGCCGATCAAGGAATCGCTGGTGTCGTCCGGGATCGGCGCGAAATCGCTGCCGTAGGAGATCGGCACGTACGCGCTCTCCCCCTCACCGACCTGTCCCGGCACCTGAAGTCGGTCGCCGTTGACCGCGATCTGGAAGCCCCGCAGTTCCGAGTCGGTCTGATCCAGGGTCCAGGCCAATTGGGCAGCCATCCTGGTCTTCTGTTGATCATTCAGCCCGGCGACCGACGGGCCGAGGGAGATCTGGGCAAGATCATTGGCGATCGGTACCGAGTCGCCGACCAGTGTGGTCCGCGGCGGGAATTCGGTGCTGACCGCCGACTTCAGCCACGAGGTGGGACCGCGGAGCAACGCCTGCACCAGTGCGGTCTCGGTCTGCCCGTCGGTCGGCAGATAGATCGGGTCCGGCACCAGCGTGCGGAACTGGGAATCGAAGAAGTACAGGTTGTACGAGGCATAGGTCGCGCTGAAGGTGCTGTCGCTGATCAACAAACCGTCCGGCGGGTTGCTGATCCGCCACTGTCCGTTGCCGTCCTTCTGCATCTCGAAGTCCTGCACCTGCGGACCGGTGGTGGCGGTGTAGCTGCCGTCCGGTCCGACCTGGCCGACCCGGGTGAAGGACAGGGTGACGTTGCTGCCGGTGGTGTCGTACTTCGGGTTGGTGTAGACGGTGATCCGGTCCTCCGGCCGCCAGCTGTCCCGGGCATCCTCGGTGAGGAACTGGCGGGCGATCTGGTAGTTCGCCTGATAGCGGCTCATCGCGAACAGGAAGCCGTCGACGATCACTCGCGGCGACGCGTTCTGCACCGGCGGCTTCGGCACCGCCTCCGGTTTGGTGTCGCTGATTCTGCTGCCCTGGTTGGCTTGTTCGACTCGCCCCGAGGTCGGCACCGAGACGCAGCCGGCCAGCACCAGTGAGCCCAGCAGGACCCCGATGATCAACAGCGCCCGGATCGGTCGGTCGGACAGCGCATTCATCGCGACTCCTCCCGATCGGTACGACTTCCGGTGCCGGCCAGACCGTTATCGACCGCTCCGGCAGCCTGATCGACAGCACCTTGATCGACACCATCATGATCAACAAGACCATGATCAACCTGTGCATGATCAACCTGTGCATGATCAACCTGGGCATGATCAACCCGGGCATGATCAACTTCGCGTGGCGGGGCGGGCGGCAGCGGGACCGGCGAGTGATCCTCCACCGACACAGTGGGCAGCGGCGAGATCAGGTCTCGTGGCACCAGCGGCAGCGGCGACTGCTGCAGGATCGCGCCGGCCTGCCGCGGCAGCGTCACCCGGAACTGCGCGCCGCGGCCGGGCCGACCCCAGGCATTCAGCCAGCCGCCGTGCAGCCGGGTGTCCTCCATCGAGATCGACAGTCCGAGGCCGGTGCCACCGATCTTGCGTTCCCGGGACGGATCGGCCCGCCAGAAGCGATGGAACACCTGTTTGGCCTGGGCAGCCTGGAAGCCGACACCATGATCACGTACGGCGATCGCCACCGCCTCGTCATCGGCCGCCACATGGATGTCGATCGGCCGATGTTCGCCGTGCTCGAGGGCATTGACCAGCAGGTTACGCAGCACCCGTTCGATCCGCCGGCGATCGATCTCGGCCGTGATCGGGCCGGGCGCGTGCACCCGTACCTCGGTCTGGTTGGCCTCGGCCAGCGATGCGTTGTCGCGGACCACCCGCTCGACCAGTTCGCTGACGTCGGTCTGTGCCGGCGCGAGCACCGCCGCACCGGCGTCGAAGCGGGAGATCTCCAACAGGTCGGTGAGCAGGGACTCGAAGCGGTCCAGCTCGACCTGCAGCAATTCCGCGGATCTCGACGCCACCGGATCGAAGTCCTCGCGGGCCTCGTACAACATCTCCGCCGCCATCCGAACGGTGGTCAGTGGGGTCCGCAGTTCGTGCGAGACGTCGGTGACGAATCGTTGCTGGACCCGGGACAGTTCCTCAAGTTGGGTGATCTGCTTCTGCAGCTCCGAGGCCATGTAGTTCATCGAGATGGCCAGCCGGGCAAGATCATCTTTGCCCTTGACCACCATCCGGTCCTCGAGGTTGCCGGCGGCCAACCGCTCGGCGGCCCGGCGCGCGGCCCGGATCGGCGAGACCACTTGTCGGCTGACCATGCCGGCGATGAAGGTGAGGAGGAAGACCAGCACGGCGCCGGTGACCAACACCGCGCGTTGCAGGTAACGCAGGGTCTCGGCCTCCTGCGCCATCGGGAAGATGATGTAGACCTGCGGACCGTCCGCACCCGGGATCTGCAGGGTCGTACCGAAGGCGCGACCGGGTACGTCCGGTCCGCTGAGGGTGTGAACCTCGGTCGGCGCGGTGAGCAGGGTCGTCTCACCGGGACGCGCCTCGACCTGATCTCGGAGGTTCTGCGGAACGCTCGATTCCACGATGTCGTCGCTGGACTTCTGGGTGCCGAGCTGGGATTCCACGATGACGTAGTAGCCGCCAGAACTGCCGCTCTTGTCGGAGATGTCGGTCAGGATCCCGGCCAGGGTGTCGTTGATGTTGGTGTCGCTGTCGATGTTCAGTGCATCCAGTCGCGACTGCGCACTGCGTGCGGCCTGCGATGCCTGGATGGTCGCGGCGCTGAGCTTGGCGTTCAGGACGCCGATCGCGGCCTGCTGCATCAGCAGCACACCGCCGAGCACCATCACGATCACCGAGGCGACAAACGTGGTCGAGACGACGCGCAGCGGCAGCGATCGTTGCCAGGCGTCGACAGGCAGCCGCCACCACCGCCTCCGCGGGCGGTGTGGATCGGCAATCTCGGTCTGCAGTCCGTCAGTCACGCTCGGGTCTCTAGCCGGACGAGGTCTCGCCGGCCTTGTAGCCGATCCCGCGCACGGTGACCACGATCTCGGGGTGCTCGGGATCCTTCTCGATCTTGGAACGCAGCCGCTGCACGTGCACATTCACCAGCCGGGTGTCCGCGGCATGGCGGTAACCCCACACCTGCTCCAGCAACACCTCGCGGCTGAACACCTGCCAGGGCCGCCGGGCCAGCGCGAGCAGCAGATCGAATTCCAGCGGCGTGAGCTGGATGGAGTAGCCGTCCCGCTTCACTGAATGGCCGTCGACGCTGATCACCAGGTCACCGATCCGCAGCGTCTCCAGTTCGCTCTCCTCGGGCTGCCGCCGCAACCGGGTCCGGATCCGGGCCACCAGTTCCTTGGCCTTGAACGGCTTGGCCACGTAGTCGTCGGCGCCGGCCTCGAGCCCGTTGACCACGTCGATGGTGTCCGACTTGGCGGTCAGCATCACGATCGGGACGCCCGACTCGGCGCGCAGGTCGCGACAGACGTCGACACCGTCCCGGCCCGGCAGCATCAGGTCCAACAGCACCAGATCGGGCTTGGAATCATGGAATGCGGCCAGCGCCTTGTTGCCGTGTGCACACCAGATCGGGTCGAAACCCTCGTTCCGGAGCACGATCGAGAGCATCTCGGCCAGCGCCGCGTCATCGTCGACGACGAGGATCCGGGTACGTCCCCGGGGCGCCTCCTGACCCTGTCCCGTCTCGGTCGCGACGGCCGCGCTGCCGGGGCCTGCCGCTCCGTTCGGTTCCGGGTCGTTCGGAGTCGGGCGGTCGTTCGACCCGTACCCGGCGGTTGCCTCCTGTGCGGCGGTTGCACCCTGCCCGGCGGTTAATGGGCCTGCGTCCGGCCTGCCGTTGTCCGACACCCACGTGCTCCTTTGATCTGTCCGACCCACCGCGGACACACCGGCCGCGGCTCGACCGCACTCATCCTAATCGGGACCCAAACCACTGCGGTGGAGCGAACAAAACTCGCCGCGCCGCAGCCAACTCGATGTATCTTGACGTCAAGATAACTTGCCGTTCCTGCTGACCGAGAGGTGCCACCGTGCCGACCTGGGATCCGATCCATTACCTGCAGTACGCCGACCAACGGTCCCGCCCCTTTCACGAGTTGCTGGCTCGGGTCGGCGCCGACCGGCCCCGTACCGTGGTCGACCTCGGCTGCGGGCCAGGCCGGCTGACCGCGACCCTGGCCCAGCGTTGGCCGGATGCGGACGTGCTCGGTGTCGACTCGTCGGCGGAGATGATCGCCGCGGCCACCGAGTACGCCGGACCGCGGTTGACCTTCCGGGTGCAGGACCTGCGGGACTTCGTACGGGACCCGTCGATCGGCTCGGACACGACCGGCTCTGGGCCGATCGTCCCTGGCCAGAACGGTCCGATCGACGTGATCGTCAGCAACGCAACCCTGCAGTGGGTCGATGATCATCGGTCGGTCCTGCCCGGCCTGGTCGATGCGCTGGCGCCCGGCGGCTGGCTGGCGTTCCAGGTGCCCGGCAATCAGAACGAACCCAGTCACACCCTGCTGCACGAGCTCGGCTCCGACCCCCGATTCGTGGACGCGACCGGTGGCATCGATCGTCGGGTGATGCCGCCGGCATCGGTCTACCTGGACGACCTGACCGGCCTCGGCTGTCAGGTGGACGCCTGGGAGACGACCTATCTGCATCTGCTGACCGGCGAGGACGCGGTGTTCAACTGGGTCACCGGAACCGGTGCCCGGCCGTACCTGCAGGCCCTGTCCGACGAGCGGCGCCCGAGCTTCGTCGCCGAATACAAACAGCGTCTCCGCGAGGCCTACCCAACGCGCCCGTACGGCACCGTGCTGCCCTTCCGGCGGATCTTTGCCGTGGCACGTAAGAATGGGCAACCGTGACCTCCCGCCACCGTCTTCGGACCGCTGCCCGTATCGCCCTCGTTCCGATCGTGATCACCGGTCTGGTCGGCTGCAGTGGCAAGGTCCCGCTGCCCGGCAAGGACGACGTCTCCGGCGCCCGGACCGCGGCGGACAAGCTGGCCACCGCGTTGACGAAGCAGGATCTGTCCAAGGTGGCGTTCAGCACTGACGCCGCGGCTGCGAACAAGGCCTTCGACAGCCTGATCGCACCGCTCGGCACCGCCCAGCTGAAGGCGACCGTTGACGGCGACCCGAGTGTCGACGGTGATCAGGCCACCAGCAAGATCAACATGAGCTGGCAGCTTCCGGGCGCCGCGAAGCCGTGGGCGTACACGGTCACGGCCGAGCTGACCAAGCCGGACCAGACCTGGCAGACCGTGTGGAAGCCGTCGCTGGTGCAGCCCGACCTGGTGACGGGATCGCAGCTCTCCTACTCCCGGCAACAACTCGAGCGCGGCAACATCATCGGCGGCGACGGGAAGGCGCTGATGAAGGAACGCGCAGTGGTCCGGATCGGCATCGACAAGTCCCGCGTCTCCGCCTCGCAGGCCGCCAAGTCCGCAACGGCGTTGGCCAAGCTGCTGGACATCGATCCCGCCGACTTCACCGCGCAGGTGAAGGCGGCCGGCAGTCAGGCGTTCGTGCAGGCCATCGTCTATCGATCCAGCGACCCCAACCTGCCCAGCGAGTCCAAGATCACCGCCATCGACGGCGCGGTCGCGCTGGACGACAAGGCCGTACTCGGCCCCACGAAGACCTTCGCGGCACCGATCCTGGGCACCGTGGGCGAGGCGACCAAGGAGATCGTGGACAAGTCCGACGGAGAGGTCGCTGCCGGCGATCAGGTCGGGTTGACCGGGCTCGAGGCCCGCTACGACGAACAGCTGCGAGGCAACCCGGACATCTCGGTCCGCGTGGTGCCGCCGAAGACGTCGTCCGCCTCGCCCAGCCCGAAATCCTCGGCCGGCGCGTCCGGCAGTGCGTCCGCACCGGTCAGCCACACCACCCGGGTCTTCCACGCCGCCGGCAAGGCCGGCACCGACCTCAAGATCAGCTTGGACAGCAAGCTGCAGCAGGATGCCGAGGATGCTCTGGTCGACGTCGATCCGGCAAGCGCTCTGGTGGCGATCAAGCCCTCGACCGGAGAGATCATCGCTGCCGCCAACGGTTCGGGCGCCGACGGTCAGAACATCGCCACCTACGGGCAGTACCCGCCGGGTTCGACGTTCAAGATCATCGACGCGCTGGCTCTGATCCGTAAGGGGGTCAAGCCGTCGGACACCATGGCCTGCCCGGCCACGATCACCGTCGACGGCCGGAAGTTCAAGAACTACGACGACTACCCGGCCTCGAAGCTGGGCTCGGTCTCCTTCCGTACGGCGTTCGCCAACTCCTGCAACACCGCGTTCATCGGCCAGCGGGAAAAGGTCGACTCCGACGATCTGAACGAGGCCGCCGCCTCGCTCGGGATGGGCACCGACTACGACGTCGGCTTCCCCGCCTACTTCGGCTCGATCCCGAAGCCGGAGTCGGAAACCGAACGGGCGGCGGAGATGATCGGTCAGGGCAGAGTGCTGGCCTCGCCGATGGCGATGGCCACGGTGACCGCGTCGGTCCAGGCCGGACACACGGTGCTGCCGCAGATGGTGGACGGCAAGACCGCGAAGTCGAAGGCCAAGCCACTCACCTCGACCGAGGCGAAGCAGTTGCGAGAGCTGATGCACGCGGTGGTCTCCGAGGGCTCGGGCGCGATGCTGTCCTCCCTGCAGCCGCCGTCGGTGATCGCCAAGACCGGCACCGCCGAGTACGGCACCAAGACGCCGCCGGACACCCACGCGTGGATGGTGGCCGGACGCGGTGACCTCGCGGTTGCGGTCTTCGTCGGCGAGGGTGACAGCGGCTCCGGTGTGGCCGGCCCGCTGCTGAAGGACTTCCTGGAGCAGGCGAGCTGATCGCGTCTCGTCTGTGGTGGGGGCGTCGTCGGTGACCAGGCGGGGCTGAGAAGATGTCGCCGTGCCGACGCCTGCTGCAACCCCGACGCCCGACGACGCCACTTCGGACTCCGCTGCCCCGGCCGGACCCGATGCTGCCTTCGATGTGGTCACCTTCGGCGAACCGATGATCTTGATGGTGGCCGCCGACCGGCTGCCGCTGCCGGCGGCGCAGGGCTTTGATCTTGGCGTTGCCGGAGCGGAGAGCAATCTGGCCACCGGGCTGGCTCGACTGGACCATCGGGTCGGCTATTTCGGCCGGGTCGGCGCGGACAGCTTCGGCGACAGGATCCGGCGCGAGCTGCGGGCCGAGGGCGTGAACGTCGACCGACTGTTCGCCGATCCGCAGCTGCCGACGGGGCTGCTGATCCGGGACAATCCGCAGGGTCGGCCGATCACCGTCGAATATCGCCGGTCCGGCAGCGCCGCGACCGCATTGTCGGTCGCCGATCTGCCGACCGAGATGATCACTGGGGCACGGCTGCTGCATGTCACCGGGATCACCGCTGCACTGTCGGAGTCGGCATTGGCCGCGACCGAGCAGGCGATGATCATCGCCGCCGCAGCGGGTGTCACAGTCTCGTTGGACCCGAACATCCGCTTGCGCCTCGCCGACCCGCAGCGCTGGCAAGTGATCATCAAGCAGTTGGCCCAGCACGCCAAGATCATCTTCACCGGTCGCGACGAGGCGGAGATCATCTCCCCCGGTGTCGCACCGGAACGTTGGTACGGCGATCACGGCGCCGACACCGTGGTGGTGAAGGACGGCGCAGCGGGCTCGTTCGAACACGCCGTCAGCTCCGGTGCCACCGTGCACGGCGGGATTCGGTCGGTGCCGTTGGTGGACCCGATCGGCGCCGGCGACGGCTTCAACGCTGGTTGGATCTCGGCCTGGCTGGACGGTGCCGATTCGGCCGGCGAAGAGGACGCGGCACTCCGACTGCGGACCGGCGCGGTGGTGGCGTCGATGGTGGTGTCTGCTCCCGGCGACGCCGTCGGCCTGCCGAGCCGGGCAATGCTGAATCAGGTGCTGGACAGCGGCGCCGACGTGATCCGTTGATCGGCGGCGATCCGTTCCGACCCGACCGGCCGGGCACGATGTTGATCTTCGACCAGAGGACAGGCAGATGAATCCCCAGCAGACCGTAGGGCTGATCACCGAAAGCGGTGTGATCGGCATCGTCCGGGCGGACAGCTCGCAGCGGGCCGTGGACCTCGCCCGACAGCTCTGGTCCGCCGGAGTTACCGCAGTCGAGGTCGCCCTGACCACGCCCGGTGGTCTGGACGCGATCGCGGAGCTGAACGATGAAGTGCCCGACGGTGCCGTGCTCGGCGCCGGCACCGTGTTGGATGCGCCGACGGCTCGACTGGCGGTGCTGGCCGGTGCCCGGCTGTTGGTCACCCCGACCCTGGACGAGGGTGTGATCGCCACCGCTCGGCGGTACGGAGCGGCCACCGTGATCGGTACCGCGACGCCGACCGAGATGGTCCGCGCCCAGGTCGTCGGCGCCGATCTGGTCAAGGTGTTCCCGGCCAGTCAGTGGACGCCGAAGACGCTGTCGGACGTCTTGCAGGCGCTGCCGCAGCTGCGCTGCGTCCCCACCGGCGGCATCGCACCCGACCAGGCCGCCGACTGGATCCGGGCCGGTGCGGTCGCGGTCGGCCTGGGCTCCGGCCTGACCAAGGGTGACGATCCCGCCGGCCAGGTGGCCCGCCTGCTGGACTCCCTGCGCTCGGCGCGCAGCTGAATCGCCGCCGTCTACGCGTGGTGCGGCGGTGTGCCACCACATCTCTGGTGCCGCCGTTGCCCGCAGTACGACGGCACTCCTGATGCCGCGGTGGCCCGCGGTACTGCCGCACGTTTGGAGGGCAGCGGGCTACGTCCTAGCGCCACGGCGTCGCTCGACCGCGGGGTCGGTGCTGCCGAGCGTCCCTGCTACCGAAGCGCCCCTGCTACCGAAGCGCCCCTGCCGCCGCGGCGTCCTACCGCACCCCCTGTCGCAGCGCTCCTGCTGCCGAGCGACGCCGATGATCTTGATCGGTTGGTCGCGAATACGGTCAGTCGACGATCGGCGTCGCCGGCACCAACCGGCAACGCAGGGCGGGCAGGTCACCGAAGTTGATCACTGCCGACTGTCCGACCTTCGCCGGATGTACGCCGGTCACTGCGCCAGTGGCGAACCAGGTGCCGGCCGGAACCGATCGGCCGCGCCGTCCCAGGATGCTGAGGGTCTGAGCCAGCGAGGTCAGGACGCCGCCCGGGATGGCCGCTCCGGTCGCCAGACCGATCTCGTCACCGTCCAGCTCTGTCCGCACGGTGACCTGCGCAAGATCGACCGCAGCCGGGAGCTGAGCGCCGACGACCAGGCCCGCGTTGTTACCGAAGTCCGAGGCCGTGACCGCGGGACCATGATCATTGATCTCGACGAACGGGCTGCTGGCGATCTCGATCCCGGCGAACACCGAGTGCGGCAGTTCCGCGACCGCCTCCCAGGACCACGCAGCGGCTGGCGCCGGTGCATCCAACCGGACGACGAACTCGGCCTCGACCGCGGCGAAGCCGTCGGCATACACCGGCATCTCGAGCTCAGCCGAGTCCGTCAGCTGCCGCACCGATCGGCTCCAGATCGGACCGATCAGCCGCTCGTCGCCGCCCGGCACCCGAAGCACTGGCGCGATCAGCCCGGCCTTCCAGCCGACCACGTTGTCCGGCCAGTCGGACATCGCCGCGTCCTGGATGGCGTACGCCTGATCGAGGTCGGTCGGCATCGGTCCCGGATACTCGGCCAAGCCGGTGGCCGACCGCCGTGCGTCGACCAGGGACTGAGCCAGCTGTGTTGCGTTCACTCGCGGCACCCTACTGGCGGCACCTGCTACGAATTCGCCAAGGCATCCTCGGTTGTCGATCCCCCTCGCTGACGGCCGCATCCGGGTGGCCCGACCGAAGAGGACGTCGGAGTCGAGCTTGGAGGTAGGTCGTTGAATGCGGAGCCGCCTGCCAGCGGTATGGGGCTGCCGTCACGCTTCGCGTCTCCTGGGGAGTGTTCGGTTAATGCGTCAGGTCGTCATCGCAGCCTCCAACCTGATGGGCCGGACTGCACGAGTCCACCGTCGGCCAGCGCAGCCAGCTCCGCGAGGCAGTGCGGGATCGACAGGTTCGCCCGGATGGCGATCTCCTCAGGGGTCCGATAGCGGGACCGCGGCACGGCCTCGAACACCGCCAGTCGCGCCGCGTCCATGGCATCGGTCGGGCGTGATCGACCGACCTTCCGCGGGACCATGAACTCACCCACGGCGGCCAGCAACTCCTGCACCTCGGCCGCCTTGGAGATCAGCACCGCCTGGCCCTCTCGGACCAGCAGGTGCGGGGTCTCGGACAGGCTGGAGTAGATCGAGCCGGGCACCGCCATCAACTGTCTGTTGCAGCTGGCAGCCCAGTTCGCCGTATTACGAGCACCGGACCGGATCGCGGCCTCCACCACGATCGTGCCGACGCTCAGCGCCGCGATCAGCCGGTTCCGGGCGAGGAACCTGACCCTGGTCGGATGGGATCCCGGAGCCAGCTCGGAGATCAGAAGATGATCTTGACCGATCCCGTTCAACAGGTTGGCGTTGCCGGCCGGATAACAGACGTCGACCCCGCAAGCCAGCACGGCAACGGTCGCCCCGTCAGCCGACAACGCACCGCGATGGGCCGCCGCATCGATACCGAATGCCCCGCCGGAGACCACCGTCCAACCCTCGGCGCTCAGATCGTGGCCGAGCTCGGTCGCAGCCTGTACCCCGTAGTCCGAGGCGGCCCGCGATCCGACGATCGCCACCGACCGGTCGACGACCTCGTTCAATCGCGCCGGTCCCCGCAACCACAGCCCGTACGGAATCCCGCCGCGCTGCTGGATCGGATCCGGCCCGGCGAGATCGGCCAGCCGGGTCGGCCACTCGTCGTCGCCCGGCACCACGAATCGGAACCGGCCGGCGCTGATCGCCGCCTGCAGGTCGGTCAGGTCGACCCGCCTGGCTCGCTCGGCCAGAGCGGGACCATGATCACCGGCGATGATCGCCCGCAGCACCTCGATCGCCCCGATCCGTCCGAGCTCACCGGAGATCAGCGGATCGCCGGCGTCGGCGATGCAGCTGAGCGCCATCCGGGCTCTCCGCTCCCGCTCGACTGGACTGTCCGGTCCACTGCACGCCGCTGAAGCGGACAGCCCGGTGATCGCTGCTTCCGGCTGGTCCGGTGCCTGATCGAACGGCAGCGGGACGTCGACGACCCGCGGTCTGTCAGCCATGTCTCCTCGATCCATTCCGGTGTTCATCCCGCCCTGGTCCGGACTGCCGCCGGGCCGAGCTCGCCCCGCCGCATCGCCAACGCGATCTGCAGTTCCTGTTGCCCGGGCCGTTCCAAGCCCGACAGATCGGCGACGGTCCAGGCCAGCCGCAGCGTCTTGTCGACACCGCGCGGACTGAGCGTCCCGGTCGACACGGCGCGATCGAGCAATTCGATCCCGTCGGGCAGCGGCAGCCGCCGCCGAAGGTACGACCCGGACACCTCGCTGTTGTTGTGCCAGCCGGTACCGCTCAATCGGTACGCCTGCCGGCGGCGGGCCTCGGCCACCCGCTCGGCGACCACCGCGGTCGGCTCACCCCGCGCCAACGCCGCCTTCAGATAGGTCTTCTTCATCGGCAGCAGTCGCTGATGCAGATCGATCCGATCGCGGATCGGTCCGGACAGCCGCTCGGCATACCTCCGGATCAGGTACGGCGTACAGCTGCAATTTCCGCCCGGTGTGCCGGCCTGCCCACACGGGCACGGGTTGGCCGCCAACACCAGCTGGAACCGAGCCGGGTAACTGGCCTCGGCCTCGCTCCGGCCGATCGTCACCAGCCCCGATTCCAACGGGGTCCGCAGCGACTCCAGCGCCTTCACCGAGAACTCCGGCGCCTCGTCCAGGAAGAGCACCCCGCGATGAGCGCGGGAGATGGCGCCCGGTTTGGCCACTCGGTTTCCGCCACCGACCATGCTCGGTACCGAGGCCGAGTGATGCGGTGCCGAATACGGCGGTCGCATGATCAGCCCGTCCTCGAGCGCGAAACCGGCCAGCGAATGGATCGCCGACACCTCGAGAGCCTCGGCCACGGCGAGGTCGGGCAGCAGCCCCGGCAATCGCTCGGCGAGCATCGTCTTGCCCACCCCGGGTGGACCGGACATCAGCAGGTGATGGCCACCGGCCGCCGCGACCTCGATCGCCCACTTCGCGTCCAGCTGCCCGGCCACCTCGGACAGGTCCAGCCGTCGATGATCCAGCACCGGTCGCGGGTCGGCCTCGCGCTGATCAGGCCCGGGATCCTCGGGCAGCGGCTCTGCCCGCATCAGCGCGATCAACTGCTCCAGCGTGGCCACGCCGAAGATCTCCAGATCCTCCACCAGCCGGGCCTCACCCGCCTGTGCTCTTGGCACCACGGCCCGCCGGAAGCGTTGCTGGCTCGCCGCGAGCAGCGCCGGCAGCAACCCGCGGACCGGACGAACCCGCCCGTCCAGCCCGAGCTCGCCGAGGAAGACGGTGTCGGTCAGCTGATCGGCAGGAAAGGCGCCGTCCGCGGCGAGCACAGCGGACACGATGCCGAGGTCGTAGTGAGCGCCTGCCTTGGGCAGACTCGCGGGGCTGAGGTTGATCGTCACCAGACGCTCCGGCCAGTCCCGGCCGGAGTTGCCCATCGCCGCCTTGCATCGATCCCGCGACTCATACAGCGCGGTGTCAGGCAGCCCGACCAGCACCGTCCGCGGCAGCCCGCGACCGATGTTGGCCTCGATCTCCACGATCCGTCCCTCGAGTCCGACCAGCGCCACCGAGAACGCACTCGCCAGGCTCATGCGTCGATCCCCGGTACGTGTTTCAGCTGCGGCGCCTGCCCACGGACCAGCACCACCCCGATGCCGTCGATCCGCAGATCGTCGGCATGCTCACCGGTCTCGGCCAGCCAATGACCGGCCAGCTGTCGCAGCCGCCGCCCCTTCTCGTACGTGATCGCCTCCAACGGATCGCCCCACCCCAGCCCGCCTCGGGTCTTGACCTCGCAGAAGATGATCTTGCTCCGGCCGGAGTGCCGGATCCGGGCGATCAGGTCTATCTCTCCGGATCGGCAGCGCCAGTTCCGGGCGACGATCTGATAGCCGAGGCTGCACAGGTACTCCGCCGCGAACTCCTCGCCCCGCCGCCCGAGCGCGGTCCGCCCGGCCGTCTGCGGCCGGTCCCTGGATCGTCCATCGATGGCGGTGCCGGATCGTGGTCGTCTGCTGGTAGCCATTTCCACCTCCACTCATCACATTGCCGCTGGACGGCCTCGTCTGGCCGGCCCTGTGGACAGTGCTTCGAAGTGCATTCGAGACTGTGGAAAACCGGTTCTGTGTAACGGCGGACCCGTCCGGTTCGCAACGCTGCGGATCTGGCGTCCGGCCGGGTCGATAGGCTGCCGTGGATTGCCCCGGCGGCCCGGCTGATCCGAACCGTCCGGCGGGCAGCCGCCGACCCGTCCGTCCATCACAAGGGAGACCCCGTGGATCCGCACTCGCCGAACCGCGAGCTGTACAACGTCACCCCCGAGGCCACCGACTACCAGGGCATGCCGTATCGCTTCCTGGGTGTCAGCGGTCTGCAGGCGCCCGCGATCGGGTTGGGCACCTGGAAGTTCGGCTACCCCGACACCGGCGACGACGCCCGGATCGGACCCGAGCTCGCGTTCCAGATCCTCGATCGCTCGGCCGAGCTCGGAGTGATGTTCTGGGACACGGCCAATCGCTACAACGCCGCCTCCGGCAACTCCGAGCGCATCATCGGCCAGTGGCTGGCGGCGCATCCGCAGCGTCGCCGAGACGTGGTGCTGGCGACCAAGACCCGCGGCGGGATGGACGGCTGGACCCCCAACCATTCCGGCCTCTCGCGGCTGCAGATCACCGAGTCGGTGAAGGCCTCGCTGGCCCGGCTGCAGACCGACTGGATCGACGTGCTGTGGTTCCATCAGTTCGACGAGCGGGTGCCGCTGCAGGAGAGTCTGGAGACGATCGAGGACCTGGTCAGCCAGGGGTTGGTCCGCTACCTGGCGGTGTCCAACTTCACGGCCGAGCAGGTGGAGTCCTGCCTGCGGATCAGCGACCGACTGTCCCGACGTTGCCGGCCGATCGCGGTGCAGAACCGGTTCGACCCGCTCGACGGCGAAGCGCTGCCGGGGGTGCTGTCGCTGTGCGCCTCCGAGGGGTTGGCCTATGTGCCGTACTCGCCGCTGGCGAAGGGACTGCTGACCGATCGCTATCTCGACCCGGCGACGGCGGGCCCGGGCGACCGGCTGTACGACGAAGGCGTCCTGGACGGTATCGGCGAGGAGAAATTCGCCAAGGTCCGGCGGCTGGGCGAACTGTCGCGGCAGTGGGAGATCAAGATCAGCACCCTGACCCTGGCCTACATCCTCACCCTGCCCGGGATGGGCACACAGATCCCGTCCAGCTCCAATCTGGAGCAACTGGCCGACAACGCCCAGGCCGGATTGATCACCCTGGACCAAGATCAACAAGCCGCATTGCACGAGGTCTTCGACGACTGAGCGCGATATCGAAACGGCCGACGAGCAGTCGGTAACACCCGCAACAAGGAGCGACGTTTGCCCACCCTGAACGAGAAGCTGCATCCGATCTACGACGAGGTCCTGCATCGCAATCCCGGCGAGGCCGAATTCCACCAGGCCGTGCACGAGGTGCTGGACAGCCTGGGCCCGGTCGTGGCCAAGCGCCCCGACTACGTCGACGAGGCCGTGATCCGTCGGCTGTGCGAGCCGGAGCGACAGATCATCTTCCGGGTGCCGTGGGTGGACGACGCCGGCCGGGTCCAGATCAACCGCGGCTTCCGGGTCGAATTCAACTCCTCGCTCGGCCCGTACAAGGGCGGCTTGCGGTTCCATCCCAGCGTCTACCTGGGAATCGTCAAGTTCCTCGGCTTCGAGCAGATCTTCAAGAACTCGCTCACCGGGCTGCCGATCGGCGGCGGCAAGGGCGGCAGCGATTTCGACCCGAAGGGTCGCTCCGACGGCGAGATCATGCGCTTCTGCCAGTCCTTCATGACCGAGCTCTACCGCCACCTGGGCGAGCACACCGACGTTCCCGCCGGGGACATCGGCGTGGGCGGGCGGGAGATCGGCTACCTCTTCGGCCAGTACAAGCGGATCACCAACCGCTACGAGTCCGGCGTCCTCACCGGAAAGCCGGTGGGCTGGGGCGGCTCTCACGTCCGCACCGAGGCCACGGGCTACGGCGCGGTGTACTTCGCCGAGGAGATGCTCACCACGCGCGGCCAGAGCTTCGACGGGCGCCGCGCAGTGGTCTCCGGATCCGGGAACGTGGCCGTGTACGCCGCAGAGAAGGTGCATGCCCTGGGCGGCCGGGTGGTGGCCTGCAGCGACTCATCCGGGTACCTCGTCGACGAGGACGGCATCGACCTGGAGCTGCTCAAGGACGTCAAGGAGGTGCGCCGCGCCCGGATCTCCGCGTACGCGGAGGCGAGGCCGACCGCGCGCTTCTCGGCCCGCGGCACGGTGTACGACGTTCCGTGCGACATCGCCCTGCCCTGCGCGACCCAGAACGAACTGGGCCGCGACGACGCCGTGGCCCTGGTCAAGAACGGGGTTCTCGCCGTCGCCGAGGGCGCGAACATGCCCTGCACCCCAGAGGCGGTGAAGGTGTTCCGGGAGGCCGGGGTCCTCTTCGGCCCCGGGAAGGCCGCCAACGCCGGTGGCGTGGCCACCTCGGCGCTGGAGATGCAGCAGAACGCGTCCCGCGACAGCTGGTCCTTCGAGCAGACCGAATTGCGGCTCGCCACGGTCATGCGCGGCGTCCACACCCAGTGCCGGGCGACGGCCGAGGCGTACGGCGGCAACGCCGAGGACTACGTGCTCGGCG
>DATCVL010000436.1:0-14763 GCA_036566865.1 Microlunatus sp. | reverse complement strand
GTTCGGCGGCTACCTGTTGATCAGCCTGCTCGGGATGGTGCTGCTCAGCGGCTTCACCGCGATCAGCGCTGCGGTCAACGCCGAGATCATTCCCGGCCGGGTACGCGCGGCCGGCATCGGTTTCCCGTACTCGTTGACGGTTGCGCTGTTCGGCGGCACCGCACCTTTCATCGGCACCCTGTTCGCCGATCAGGGCCGGCCACAGTTGTTCGGCTGGTGGGTGGCGCTGCTGTGTGTGGTATCGCTGGTGGTCTACATCCTGATGCCGGAAACCCATCGCAGGCCGCTCCGGCAGTGAACGGCGTCGCCGCCGGACGTCAGTCGATCGACGGCAGCAGCCGCTTGACCGTGCTGATCGTGTCGGCCTCGGCCGCGGGCTTGTCCTCGCGATAGCGCAACACCCGGGCGAAGCGCAGCGCCACACCGCCCGGATAGCGGGGCGAGGTCTGCAGTCCGTCGCAGGCGATCTCGGCAACCAACTCCGGCCGGAGGTAGACCGTGCCTGCCGTACGACGCTGCTCCAGCTCCAGGAACCGCTCCGTCTGCCAGGCCAGCATCTCGTCGGTCAGGCCCTTGAAGGTCTTGCCGAGCATGATCAACTCGTCGCCGTCGTCGGATCTGGCCGCCAGATGCAGATTGGACAACCATCCTTGACGCCGGCCGTGCCCCCACTCGGCAGCGATGATCACCAGATCGAAGGTGTGCCGGGGCTTCACCTTCACCCAGCCGGCGTCACGTCGGCCGGCGGCGTACTTGGCCGAAGGGCTCTTCACCACCACGCCCTCGAACCCGCGATCCACCACGTCGGCGTAGAAATCCGCCGCCTGCTGCGCATCGTCGGCGAGCAGCCTCGGTACCAGCATTTCCCGCGGCAGGGTGTCGGTCATGATCTTGGACCGCTCGGCCAGCGGACGGTCCAACAGATCAACCTGGTCGATCCGCAACAGATCGAAGAAGTAGGCCTGCAACGGCAACCGCTCGGCACCGGCCAAGTCGGAGCGAGTGGCGGCACTGGAGGCGATCTGCTGGAACACCTCCGGGCTGCCGTCTTTGCGGAGTGCCAGAGCCTCTCCGTCCAGCACGAGTTGATCTTGTGGCAGCGCCGCCACGGTCGCCACCACCTGCGGCAGCCGATCGGTGATGTCGTCCAGGCTCCGGGTGAAGATATTGATCATCGAACCGTGCTTGTGCACCTGCACCCGGATGCCGTCCAGCTTGGCGTCGACCACCGCCGGCAGGCCGGACTTCTGCAACGCTGCGTCCACATCCGGCGCACTGGCTGCCAGCATCGGCTGCACCGCGATGCCGACCTGCAGCGCCACGTCCTGCAACGCCTGCTCCCCCTCGGTGAGCAACAGCCGCGCGGCCGCGGTGGTCGAACCCAGCAGCATGGCGGCCCGTCGTACGGTCTGTTTCGGCACCTGATAAGCGGCGGCCAGCCCGTCCTGCACGGCCGACTCCAGGGCGCCCTGCCGGAGCTCGCCGAAGATCAACCCGCGCAGCAGCTCCTGCTCGCCCGCCGTGGCACGGCCGAACAGCTCCGCCACCCGTTGCTGGCGCAATGTCGCCGACCCGGCGCCGGAGAAGCCGGCGATCTCCTCCAGCACGTCATTCACCTCGGCGACGGTCAGCGTCGGCTCGGTCGCGGGCTCGGGCAGCTGCTGCAGGCTGCGCCAGCCGATCCCGGTCCGCCGTTGACGCAGGCTGCCGGACAGGTAGCTCACCACGGTCTCGACGTCGTCCACGCCGGTGTCGCGCAGCACCGCGGCGATGATGTCGCGCTTGGCATTCCGCGAACGGGTTGCGCCCAGCTCCCGCCAGGCCGTGACCAGCCGATCGAGCCGGACCCCGTGATCCCCTGTCATGACGCCGATTCTGCCGGTCACCTCGGACACCTGCGAGCCCGCCAACGATCTTGATAACGAATCCGGCAACGCCGTTGACAACCGAACCGGTTCAGTGATGATGGGGCGGACGGGTTTCGCCGATCTGCAGATCTGCGAACTGTACG
The DNA here is from genome assembly GCA_036566865.1 of Microlunatus sp. Taxonomy (GTDB): domain Bacteria; phylum Actinomycetota; class Actinomycetes; order Propionibacteriales; family Propionibacteriaceae; genus Microlunatus. Next base: position 12,752 of record DATCVL010000436.1, on the reverse strand, counting down.
GCACCGAATAACGGGGTTCGGCCGCTCACCCGGCCGTGTTCAAGGAGGAACACATGACGTTTGCCAAGGGTCCGATGCTGCCCGGCGAGTCCGGTCCGACGAGCGAGAACGGCGCCGCCGGCGGCAGCGACGCTCCGCCAGGCAGTCCCTTCATCACACCGAGATCGATCGGCACCAATCGCCGTAAGTTCCTCGCCATGGGCGGCCTTGCCGTCGGCGCGGTGATGGCCACCGGCGTCGCCGCCGGCTGTGGCACCGCGCAGACCGGGAACTCCTCCGGTGAGGGCACCGGCGGCAGCGGTACCGGTGACAAGGCGCTGCGTCAGGGAGCCGCGGCCGACACCTTCTTCATCGCCGGCTTCCAGTGGGATCCGCCGAAGGCCTTCAACCCGCTGAACGCCGCGCCCACCTGGCCCGCCGGTCAGGGGCAGAGTCAGTTCATCTTCGAATCCCTGGTCCGGTTCAACATGCTCGACGGCAGTCTGCAACCCGGGCTGGCCAAGGAGCTCAAGGACGTCGATGCCAGGACACTCGAGGCACCGCTGCAGGACGGCACCAAGTGGCAGGACGGACAGGACCTGACTGCCGACGACGTGAAGTTCACCTTCGATCTGGCCAAGAAGGCGTCGGTGAACTACTCCAACGTCTGGGAGTACCTGCAAGAGGTCAAGGTGGTCGATGACCGGACCGTGCAGTTCATCGCGAAGGCCAAACCGCTGAACCTGCTGGCGATCAAGAACGCGATCGCGGGCACCTTCATCCTGCCCAAGCACATCTTCGAGCCGTGGGAGTCGGCCGGCAAGATCACCGACGAGGCCAACCTGAAGCCGGTCGGCAGTGGCCCGTTCACGGTCAAGCTGGCCGACCAGACGCAGGTCGTGCTGACCCGGGTGGACAACTACTGGGGCAAGGACGTCTTCGGTACGCCGGCGATGACCGGGATCACCCACCCGATCTTCAAGAGCAACCAGGACGGCGATCTGAAGCTGGAGAGCGGCGAGATCGACGCCAGCCAGCAGTTCACCGCGCAGATCTGGAAGATGTGGGAGGACAAGAAGAAGCCGGTCAGCACCTGGCTGAAGGACAAGCCGTACTACCTGCCCGGCAACATCCCGCTGCTGCAGATCAATGTGAAGAAGAAGGGGCTGGACAACGCGAAGGTCCGGTTGGCGATGGCGTACGCGATCGACACACCGAACATCGTGGCCACCGCCATGTCGTCCTACTCCGATGTGCCGAAGGCGAGCCTGGTCCTGCCGACCGGCTACGAGGAGAAGTTCTTCGACTCCGAAGCCGTCGACTCCGAGGGGTGGACCTACGACCCGGACAAGGCGAAGTCGATCTTGGAGGACGACCTGAAGGCCACCAAGGGCAGCGACGGGATCTACAAGCTTCCCGACGGCACCCGGCTCGGACCGTGGACGATCATCACCCCGACCGGCTGGACCGACTGGAACACCGCCTGCGAGATCGCCGCGAAGAGCCTGAAGGCCGTCGGGATGGACGTCAAGACCAAGTTCCCGCAGGCTGCCAATGTCACCAACGCGATGCAGAACGGCAACTTCGAGCTCGCCTGCTGGAGCGCTTCCGGCGTCAGCCCGGCGAGCCCGTGGAGTCGACTGCGTGACGTGCTGGACGATCGGGTCGGTGCTCCCATCGGCAAGACCGCGTTCGCCAACTACACCCGGTTCTCCGATCCGGCCATCCCCGGACTGTTGGACGATGCCGCTCAGGCCGGCAGCGACGAGGAGCGCAAGTCCGCCTACTCCGAGATCGAGAAGATCTACCGCGAGAAGGTGCCGGTGATTCCGTTGATGTACCGCCCGCTGGAGTTCTACGAGTTCAACAAGGGCACCTGGACCAACTTCCCGACCGAGGAAAACCCCTACGCTCCGCCGATGTGGGGGAACGCCGGCATCGGCTGGCTCTTCAAGATCAAGAAGGTGGGCAGTTAGTCAGCTCGGCGGAATCGGGAGTCAAGTATGGACTTCGCAAAGTACCTTGGCCGTAAGGCGATCTGGTACCTGGTCGCCCTGATCGTCGCACTGCTGTTGAACTTCCTGCTGCCCCGCCTGATCCCGGGCAATCCGGTTGATGCCATCATCAGCCGGATGGCCCAGGGCGGCGGGGCCAGCGGCGAGCAGATGCAGACCATCTGGAACCATTACATGGAGCAGTTCGGGCTCAACGAGCCGCTCTGGCAGCAGTTCTTGATCTACCTCGATCAACTCGCTCACGGCAATCTCGGCACCTCGTTCTCGCAGTATCCGACCAGCGTGAATTCGCTGGTGGGCCAGGCATTGCCGTGGACCATCGCGATCCAGCTACCGGCGATCTTCGTCGGCTGGATCGTCGGCAACCTGCTCGGCGCGCTGGCTGCCTTCCGCGGCGGGTGGTTCGATCGCGGAGCCTTCGTCGGGTCGGTGTTCGCGACCGCGATGCCGTACTACTGCCTGGCCATCCTCTTGCTGTACGTGGTCGGGGTGAAATTGCAGATCCTGCCGGTGGGCGGTGCGTACTCGCTCGGCCTGACACCGGAGCCGACGTTCGCCTTCTTCGCCGATGCCATCACCTACTGGTGGCTGCCCTTCTGGTCGCTGGTGATCATCTTCATCGGCGGTCAGGCGGTCGGCATGCGGTCGATGGCGATCTACGAGCTCGGCTCGGACTACGTGAACTACAGCCGGGGTCTTGGGCTGCGGGACAACACCATCGTCCGCTACGTGTTCCGGAATGCGATGTTGCCGCAGGTCACCGGGCTGGCGCTGTCGATCGGCACCCTGGTCGGCGGCGCGTTGATCACCGAACTGGTGTTTTCCTATCCCGGCATGGGATCGCTGCTGTTCAGTGCGATCAACACCAGCGACTACCCGGTGATCCAGGCGATCACCTTGATCATAACGGTGGCCGTGCTGGCAGCCAACTTCTGTGTCGAGATCGCCTACGGCGTCATCGACCCACGGATCCGGGCCGCGCGCAGCGGGGAACGGTGAGGAGACAGCGATGAGATTGATCAATTTCACGCCGCGGTTCTGGGTGGCCGCCAGCTTGGTGATCTTCACCCTGCTGGTCGGCCTGGTCGGACCGCTGATCGTCCACACCGACCCGAATGCCGTGATCGGCGGACTCTACGATCCGCCGAGTTTCGACTCCGTGGACATGTGGCTGGGCACCGACAACGAGGGCCAGAGCGTGATCGCCAATCTCGTCTACGGCACCCGGACCAGCCTGATGGTCGGCCTGATCGCGGGCGGCATCGCGACCTCGATCGGTTTGGTCGTCGGTCTGGTGTCCGGCTTCCAGGGCGGCTGGATGGAGGGTGTCCTGATGGGCGTCACCAACATCACCCTGGCCATTCCGGCGATCATCGTGGTGATCTTGCTGGCGGTCTCGCTCAACGGCAGCACGTCACTGACCCTGGCGTTGGTGATCGGGGCCACCAGCTGGCCGTGGACGGCACGCGCCGTGCAGGCGCAGTCGACCAGTATCCGCAACCGAGAGCACATCGATGTGGCCCGGCTCTCGGGTGCGCGCTGGGGCAGCATCCTGGCCCGGGACGTGCTGCCCTACCTGCTCAGCTATGTGGCGATGGCCTTCGTCCTGCAGGTCTCGGCGGCGATTGTCACCGAGGCTGCGTTGTCGATGCTTGGTCTCGGTCCGTCCGGAGCGGTCAGCCTGGGGATCATGCTCTACTGGGCGCTGGCCTGGGGCTCTGTCCGAACCGGCGCACTCTGGGCGTTCCTGCCGCCGACCCTGATGCTGACCTTGATCGCGTTCTCGTTGCTGCTATTGCAGTCCAGCCTGGACGAGGTCTTCAACCCGAGGTTGCGACGCGGTCGTAATCGACAGCGGCTTGCCGTCGCCGGCCTCAAGGCCGCCTCGCCGACAGCCGTCGTTGCGGGTGCCGCGTTGGAGGGAGAACGATCATGAGCCAGCGCAGCACACAGTTGGTCGATCGGGCAGCCGACCGGCCCGGTCGGCTGTTGGAGGCACGCGGTCTGCGGGCGGCCTACTACGCGCCCGACGGTGGCCGGGTGGTCGCGGTCGACGACGTGTCGATCGAGATCAACGACGGCGAGGTGCTGGGCATCGCCGGCGAATCGGGCTGTGGCAAGTCGACGCTCGGTGCGATCCTGTCATTGACCGCGCGGGATCCGTTGATGGTCGAGGAAGGAACGCTCAAGGTCGGCGGCCAGGTTCAGCAACTGGGCCCGAAGTCGCGGGTGCCGCGGACCTGGCGTGGTTCGGTGGTTTCGCTGCTGCCACAGGGCGCGATGAATTCGATCAGCCCGACCATGCGGGTTCGTGATCTTGTCTTCGATGTGATGCGGGCCCATGATCGCGGCGTCAAGCGCTCCGATGCGCTGGACCGGGCCAGGGATCGGTTTGCCGAAGTCGATCTTCCGGTCCGGGCGCTGGACGCGTACCCGCATCAACTGTCGGGGGGCATGAAGCAGCGGGTGGTCACGGTGATCTCCACCCTGCTCAACCCGCGGCTGCTGATTGCCGACGAGCCGACCTCGGCGCTGGATGTGTCCAGTCAGCGGGCGTTGATCGAGATGCTGCTGCAGATGCTGGAGAGCAAGATCATGTCCGGGGTGGTGTTCATCACTCATGATCTTCCGGTCTTGCGTGCGGTGTCGGACCGGATCGCGGTGATGTACGCCGGCAAGATCGTCGAGATCGGCGATGCTACCGAGATCGCAACCGAGCCACGGCATCCCTACTCGGCGGCCTTGCTGAATTCAGTGCTGGTGCCGGATCCTGCCCTACGCAGCAAGCGGGTGAAGGGAATTCCGGGCTCGCCACCCAATCTGGCGAGCCCGCCGAGCGGCTGCCGATTCCATCCGCGCTGCGGATTGGCCATGGATGTCTGCAGCACCGAGGATCCGCCGGCCGTCGGTAGCGAACTGCGCTTCTCGTCCTGCTTCTGGTCCCAGCAGCATCCGGGACAGTCGGTGCCCGCGGACCGGGTGGTGCCGGTCGAGGAGCCGACCATGATCAACATCGATGCGCCGGCCGAAGCCGGCGCCGGATCAGGAGAGGGCCTCCGATGAGCACCGAACAGATCATCCACGGCCAACCGTTGCCGGCCGATCAGGTGCTCTTCCGCGGCACCGGGGTGACCCGGAATTTCGGTCGCGGCAAGCACCTGGTCGAGGCGGTCAAGAAGGTCAACTTCTCCATGGGCAAAGGGCAGATCACCACCGTTGTCGGTGAGAGCGGCTCCGGCAAGTCGACCCTGGCGCGGATGGTGCTGCGGTTGTTGTCGGTGAGCGAAGGGGTGCTCGAATTCGACGGCCAGGACGTCACCGACATCAAGGGGCCACAGCGGGCGGCGTACTGGCGCGATGTGCAGGCGGTCTTCCAGGATCCGTTCAGCTCGTTCAACCAGTTCTTCACCGTACGACGCCTGCTCAGCAGGTCCTTCCGGTTGATCGGCACCAATGCCGCCGGAGAGGACCGGATGGAGGAGGCGCTGGGTCACGTCGGTCTGCACGCCGACGTCCTTGATCGTTTTGCCCATCAGCTGTCCGGCGGCCAACGGCAGCGGGTGATGATCGCCCGGGCGCTGATGATGCGGCCCAAGCTGTTGATCGCCGATGAGGCGACCTCGATGTTGGACGCCTCCCTGCGGGTGAACATCCTCAACGTGCTCACCGACCTGCGGGCCGAGCTCGGGATGACGATCCTGTTCATCACCCACGACATCGGTCAGGCGTGCTACATCGCCGATCAGGTGCTGGTGATGGAGCACGGCGTGATGGTGGAGCAGGGTCCGGCCGATCAGGTGATCTTCGATCCGCAACACGAATACACCCAGCGCCTGCTCAGCGACGTACCGCGACTGCATGCCGACTCATCGGAGAGTTGATCATCCTCGGCGACCGGTCTCCGATCACTGATCCCGAGATCACTCCTGGGTCGGCATCGTCGTCGCAGGGGGCGTCGTCGGGGGCGGTTGTGTTGTCGACGACGGCTCGGTCGACTCCGCAGCACCGGCGGGGGCCGGCTTGCCGGAGATCAGCGGCAGGGCCCAGTGCGCGCGCGGGTCGGCTTCGACCAGCAACGCCCTGGTGAGCAGACTGAACGGCACGGCCAGCAAGGCCCCCAACGGCCCGATCACCCAGGTCCAGAAGACCAGGGAAAGGAATGTCAGGGTAGGCGACAAGCCCACCTTGTCACCGACCACCCGTGGCTGGATCACCGACTGGATCAAGAAGTTGATCACGCTGTAGACGATGATGACCGTGATCATCAGGCCGAATCCGCCGTCCAGCAACGCGATCAGCGCGGGCGGGATGACGCCGATGACGAAGCCGATGTTGGGGATGAAGTTGGTGACGAAGGCGAGCACCGCCCAGACGAAGGCGCCCGGGACACTGAGGATCTGCAGCGCGACGCCGTCGAAGACGGCCACCACGAACCCGAAGCCTGCCGCGACTCCCATGTAGTTGCGGGTTCCCTGGGCGAAGTGGTTCAGCGCCGCGATCGGGTTGGGGAAGCGTTGGCCCACGACGGCCAGGCTGCCGCGGGTGGCATCGGTGTCGAAGGCCATGAACAGCAGCACTGTCAGCAGGAAGAACAGGTTGCCGACGACGCCGAGGGTGCTGGACAGCAACGATGTCGCGAGTCCGACGAGCTGATGGGGATCGAACGCGTCCACCACGGCATTGATCTGCTCTTGCTGGACCCCGAGGTTCCGCAACGCGTCTCCCACATTCGCGATCCCGCTCTGGAACTGGTCGGCGTACTGGGGCAGCAGTTCCGCCAGTTGCGCCACCGAAACGATCAGGGCGAGGGTGAGCAGGGCCAGCAGCAGATAGGCACCGAGCAGCATCAGGATCGAGGCGACCCACGCGGGAAGTCGGGTGCGTTCGAGCCACCGCCGGATCGGGTGCAGGGTCACGGTGAGGACCAGTGCAAGGAAGACCGGCCCGATGATGTCCCCGATGGATCTCACGCCGGCCAGCGCGATGGTGAAGGCGGCAGCGCTGAGCAGGACCGCTGGGGCGAACGCGCGTGCCCGCTCGAAGGCACCTGGTTCCGAGCTGCCGGCAGTTGTCATGTCGTTCTCCTGTCGCCCGCGGCGCCGGCAACCCGGCGGGCGGTCCGGTGGTCGGGCGATCAGAAGATCGGGCGACGGACTCGTAACACGGGTTTGCTACAGCCAACCCCCGCGCACCCGCCGACGAATCACACCGATCATGTGAAACGCGCCGAGCGAGCCTCGGCCCACGGCCGGCCCGGTCGAGCGACAGGGCGATAGTCCGGACGCCGGGTGGGTTCGTTCGATCCACGTGATGCCTTCGACCGTCGGACTGCGAAGGCTGGTCTCGGGCGCTGGATCCGGCCCCACATCACACCAACACAGCCGCATCACACAACCCAGGAGTTGCCATGTCGGAAACCGCATCATCGGACACCCCGATCCTCGACCTTCTCGAGCTGATGACGGTCGCGTCCGTGGAGGCGTCGACACTGGACGCGCGGTCGATCGCCATGGTCAGGCTGGCCGCACTCGTGGCCAGCGGCGCAACCGCCGCCTCGTACGCCGTGAATCTGGCTGCCGCCACCGAGGTCGGGCTCGACGCGGAGGATGTTCGCGGCATCCTGACCGCGATCGCGCCGATCGTCGGCACTGCTCGAACGGCAGAGGCGACCGGCCGGATCGTGACGGCGATCGGCGTGGCCATCGAGGTGGCAGCCGAAGAACTGGAGCAGGAGCTCGAGGACAACAGCTGAAAGGCTGGGCTTGAACGGCTCGGCCGAAGTCGTCGACAACAAATTTCGTCACCGATGTCGAGAAATCGGGCCCGGCCCCGTTCCCAGGTCGAACGCGCGGCGAGAATGACCGCACCGAACCAAGGGAGACGATGATGGCGAAGTACCTGTTGCTCAAGCACTACCGCGGTGGCCCGAAGCAGCGGCCGAACGCCGAGCAACCGATGGACCGGTGGACACCCGAGGAAGTGACCGCGCACATCGAGTTCATGCAGCATGTTGCCGACGTACTGGCCGACCGGGGAGAGTTCGTGGACGCGCAGGCCCTCTCCCAGGAAGGCGCCTTCGTACGGTACGACGGCGAAGGCAAGCCGCCGGTCACCGACGGGCCGTTCGCCGAGACCAAGGACCTGATCGCCGGCTGGATGCTGATCGATGTCGAGTCGACCGAGCGGGCGTACGAGGCCGCAGCGTTCTTGTCCTCGGCCCCTGGTCCCGGCGGCAAGCCGCTGGAGGAATGGATCGAGGTCCGGCCGTTCCTGACCGGTGTCCCGGCCGAGAACGAGTGAACCACTCCGGCGAAGCCGTCGAGATGGATGCCGAGTCGCCCGAGCAGGAGGGCCTGTCGGATGAGGCGCGCCTGTCGGAGCGGCTCCGTGAGCTCGGCCCACAAGCCCTGGGTGTCCTCGTCCGCCGCGGAGCAGACTTCGCGGCGGCCGAGGACGCCGTCCAAGAGGCCTTGATCGAGGCTGCCCGGCACTGGCCGGATCAGCAGCCCGACGATCCGCGAGGATGGCTGATCACGGTCGCTTGGCGGAAGCTGGTGGACGGCAAGCGGTCCGAGGTCGCACGCCGTCGTCGCGAGGTGCTGGACTATCAGCAGCCGGCGGCAGGTCCGGCGGCGCAGACCGACGACACCTTGCTGCTGCTCACCCGTTGCTGTCACTCCGCGCTCAGTCCGGCATCGGCGATCGCGCTCACCCTTCGAGCCGTCGGTGGCCTCACCACCGCGCAGATCGCCCGCGCCTACCTGGTCCCCGAGGCAACCATGGCGCAACGGATCAGTCGCGCCAAGCGCAGTCTGATCGGCGAACGATTCGACCGGCCGGGCGAGGTCCGTACCGTGCTCCGGGTGCTCTATCTGATCTTCACCGAGGGCCATACCGGGGAGGTCGACCTGGCCCGGGAGGCGATCCGGCTGACCCGCCAGCTTGCCGCCGTGACCGACGATCCGGAGATCGACGGGCTGCTCGCCCTGATGCTGCTCACCGATGCCCGACGGTCGGCCCGATGGACACCTTCCGGCGAGTTGATCCCGCTCACCGAGCAAGATCGATCTCGCTGGGACACCGGCATGATCAGCGAAGGCGTGCTGATCTTGCAGAGCGCCCTGGCCCATGATCAACTCGGTGAATATCAAGCCCAGGCAGCGATCACGGCGTTGCACGACGATGCCCAGACTTCGGACGAGACCGACTGGACACAGATCCTGCAGTGGTACGACGAGCTGGCCCGGTTGACCGAGTCGCCGGTGGTCGCGCTGAACCGCGCAGTCGCCCTCGGCGAGGTGGACGGACCGCTGGCGGGACTACGCGTACTTGATGATCTTGATCCCGCACTCCCCCGGTACGACGCCGTCGCGGCCTACCTGCAGGAACGCGCCGGAAACACTGCCGAGGCGGCCCGGTTGTACGCGAGCGCAGCCCGGGCCGCGACGACAGTGGCCGAACAACATCACCTGACCAAGCAGGCGGCGCGTCTCAACTCGCCGGCTTGATGTTCTGGTTGTGGTGGAAGAAGTTGTCCGGGTCGTAGTGGCGCTTCACCTCGGCAAGTCGCTGGAAGCTGGCGCCGTACGTGTCGGCGACCCTGCCCTCGTCGTCGGCAGCCATGAAGTTGACGTATCCGCCGGGTTCGGAGTGCGGTGCGGTGGCGTCGGAGTAGTCCCGTACCCATTGGATCCGATCGGCGTCATCTTCCGGGTCGTCCCAGGCCGCCACGATCACGGTGGAGAACGTGGCGTGTCGATAGGAGAAGGCCGTCTCGCCCGGCGGCACTCGTGAGGCCGCACCGTTGATCGGATAGAGATGCATGCTGGCACTGGCGCTGGGCACCTTGGAACCGTGACTGATATGCGCCTCGATCGCGGCATCGGTCAGTTCGGTCACGTAGTTGCCCTTCCAGTAGCTGCGGCAGCCCTTCGGGAACAACGCATCGAAGGCTCCGTTCAGCCACGGGTACGGCATCGGGCTGACCATCTCACCGACCCGTGGAGCGAGGTCCCGGAACGGCTGCATCGCCGCCTCGCCCTCGTCCAGCGGCCCGCTCCAGTGCACGATCGCGGCGCAGAACGTGTCCCCGTGTCGATCCTCCGGGATGAACGGCAGCGGCGCCGCTATCTGGAACGCCGGGAAGGCGCCGTAGGCATCCGGCGCATCCTTGATCCACTCGCGGTAGAAGCGGAACAGGTCACGGGTGTACTCCAGCTCGTAGAAGAAGAGCCCGACGTAGACGTCGTCGACCGGATGAAGATCGAACTCCAGCGAGGTCGCGATCCCGAAGTTGCCGCTGCCGCCCCGCATCGCCCAGAACAGGTCCGGGTTGTCGTCGGGTCCGGCCCGGAGGATCTTCCCGTCCGCGGTGACGACGTCGATCGAGCGCAGGTTGTCCAACGACAGCCCGTAGCCGCGGGTGAGATGGCCGATCCCGCCGCCGAGCGTCAGTCCCGCGACGCCGGTGGTCGAGACGATGCCGCCGGGTGTCGCCAGTCCGTAGGCGTGAGCGGCGTAGTTGAAGTCCCCCCAGGTAGCACCGCCGCCGGCGCGCGCGGTGCGCGATACCGGGTCGACGTGGACATGGCGCATCGGCGAGAGATCGATGACCAGTCCGCCGTCGTTCGTGCCGTACCCGGGGGCACTGTGTCCACCGCCCCGCACCGACACGTCAAGATCATTTTCCCGGGCGAAGTCGACCGCGGCCACCACGTCGGCCACCTGCTCCGCCTTGACCACGGCCAAGGGACGTCGGTCGAACATTCCGTTCCAGACCACTCGCGCGGCGTCGTACAGCGGATCGGATTCGGTGATGACGGCAGCTCTGACCTGCTCGCGAAGCTCGTCCAGTGTTGTCATGTCACTCACTCATCCCAGGCCTGGACACCGACCTGGCGAACGATCCGCCCGTCGGTGAGATCGAGCATCGCGGTGCACAGCACCTTGGTGCCGTCGGGGTATTCGCATTCCTCGAGGTAGGCGGCCGTGCTGGCGTCAGCCGTCATCCGGGACAGCGTGTGGGTCATGTCGCGGCTACTGACCTGCTCCAGGAAACGGCCGATCTCGGCCCGCCCGGACATCACCTGTGGGCTGCTCGGTGGATTCGTCCGGTCGACGATGATCACCTCGGCGTCATCGGCGTACAGGTCGAGCAAGGTGCTCGCGTCACGGTCCTCGATCCCTCGTCTGAGGATCGTCGTGTTGAACGTGGTTTCGGTCATGGTCATGGCTTCCTCCCTGCCGTACGGGACAACGGATGCACCCAGGCTCGGGAATTCTCGTCAACCCAGCGTCAACGGCGTGGCTGGCTTAGATTGACACTGAAATGTTGGAGGTACGGGTACTCGGCGACCTCCACGCGGAGCTCGACGGCGAGGGGCTCGAGCTGCCGCGCGGCGTACGGTCACGGGCCCTGCTCGGCTGGTTGGCCATCCATCCCGGTCGGCACTCCCGTTCCAAGCTGGCCGCGCTGTTCTGGCCGAACGTCCCCGATCCGAGCGCACGCGCGAGCTTGCGGAGCGCGATCTGGACACTTCGATCGGCCCTCGGGTCGGTCGCCGGCAGCCACCTCGTCGCCGACCGGGACAGCGTCACCTTGGCCGGGCCGGATCTGCGGATCGACCTGCGCGCATTCACCGACTTGGTCAGCTCCGGTTGCGCCGCCGACGCGGTCGCACTGTGCCGTGGTCCGTTGCTGAACGGACTGGACGACGATTGGGTGATCGCGGCACGCGAGGAACACAACTCAGCTCTGGCCGAGACGCTGAGCACGCTGACCCGGGCGGCAGTCCGGGCCGGCGACGCGGCCGGCGCGGCGGTCTGGGCCCGTCGGCGGGAAACGCTGCAGCCACTGGACGAGAGCGCGGCAGCCGACTTGATCGCAGCACTTGCCGACACCGGCGACATCGCAGCGGCGCTGTCGGTGTACCAGCGGTTGGGTCGGCGGCTGGAGACCGAGCTGGGGGTGTTGCCGTCCGATGAGTTGACCCGGACAGCACGCGAGCTACGGGCGGCGGTGTCGGTCGGCGCCGATGCGGTCACGGACGTGGCGATCACGGCCGATGGTGAAACCCGGCTGGTCGGGCGAGCGCCGGAGCTGACCCGACTGATCGGGTCGTGGCGCAGGGCCGCTGCCGGTAGCGGCCGGGTCGCGGTGCTGACCGGTGAAGGCGGCATCGGCAAGACACGGCTGCTGCGAAATCTCTCGGAGGCGGTGCATGCCCAGGGCGGCCTGACCGTGCTCGGTGTCTCCGACCGGATCGCCGCCCAACCGTTCGCGCCCTGGGCCGAATTGATCGTCGACCTGATCGGTCAGGTCGGTCGGCCACCGGATCGGCTGGCCGCGGAGCTCGGCTGGGTGGTGCCTGCGGCCCTCCTGCGACACATCGGACCGCGGCGGCCGGCCGGCAACCCACAGTTGGACCGAGTTCGCTTCTTCGAGGCCGTGGTCGAGCTGGTCGCCTGGGCCGGCCGGGACCGCCCGCTGCTGTTGATCATGGAAGACCTGCACCTGGCCGACTCCTCCAGCGTCCAGCTCGCCGGCTATCTCGGCCGCCGGCTCGGTCGGCTTCCGGCGCTGTTGATGCTGAGCTGGCGTCGGCTGCCGCCCCGGTCGGACCTGGACACGCTCGTCGGCGGGCTGCGATCCCGCGGCGCGTGCGATCAGGAGCTGAATCTCGGCCCGCTGCCCGCGGCCTCGATTCGCGAGCTCGCCCGCGGCATCGCCGCGCTCACCGAACGCGAGCTCGACGAGAT
>DATCVL010000435.1:0-17612 GCA_036566865.1 Microlunatus sp. | reverse complement strand
CCCGCCTCGGCGAACGTTGGCGGTGATGATCAACATCTTCCGCAGACTCTCGACGCTCTGCGCTGCCTTGCCCTCCTGATGCAGACCCATCAGCGCGTTGAACACGGTCAGCCCGAGCACTACAAGTCCGGTCGAAAGATCCTGCAGCGCGACGATGCTCACCACCGCTGCGCCGAGCAGGACCAGTTGCATCAGATCCCGGTACTGACGCAGGAAGACACGCCAGAGGGGTTCCTTGGCCTCTTCGGCCAGCTTGTTGGATCCGTACGTCCGGCGGCGGGCTTCGACCTCTGCCGACGTCAGGCCGACAGCGGGATCAACACCGAGCCGTACGCATACGTCCGCGCCGGAGAGCCCGTGCCAGTTCGGTGAGCTGCCCCGCACGGCGGGTGGCGCAGTGGTATGTGCGGCCATGTGCCGAAGGTGGCTTCGATCTGGGTGGTTTGGCACCACCCCGAGCAGGGTGGTGCCCGTCCACCCCGTTGTCGGAGACGCTGCCGGTATGTCTGCACCCAATGCGCCCGTACTGTCCACCGAGCAACTCGTCGAACTGGTCGACCTGCTGAAGGGTGTGGACAGCGTCGAACTCAAGCTGACGGTTCCGTCCAGCGCTCGCCGGTCGGCGGTGACCGCGCTGAAGATGGACCCGCTGGATGCGCAGTTGCGGCAAGTGGTCTTCTTCGATACGCCGGACCTGACCTTGAACGCGCAGGGTCTGATCCTGCGAGCGCGCCGGGTCCAGGGCAAGACCGGCGACTCGGTGGTCAAGCTGCGACCCGTCGACCCGGCGAACCTGCCGGAATCCCTTCGTTCCGATCCCTCGTTCTCGGTCGAGGTCGACGTGCTGCCCGGTGGCTTCGTCTGCTCGGGCTCGATGAAGTCCCGGGTCCCTGATCAGCGGGTCAAGGACGTCATGGCAGGTGAGACCCCGATTCGCGAGCTGTTCAACAAGCGACAACGCGCGCTGGTCAGTGACTCGGTCGGCGGTGTGATGCTGAACGGGCTCAGCGTGCTCGGACCGATCAACGTGTTGAAGCTGAAGTGGATGCCGGAAGGTTTCGACCAGCGCCTGGTCGCCGAGCTGTGGCTCTATCCCAACGGGACCCCGTTGCTGGAGTTGTCGACGAAGTGCGCACCGGCTGACGCGTTCGCGGTTGCCGCTACCACCAAGGCCTATCTCGCCACCCACGGCGTCGATCTGGGTGCACCGCAGCAGACGAAGACGCACACCGCGCTGGAGATGTTCGCCGAGGAACTGCGCGCGGTCGAATCGGTCAATCCCGATCACTGACGGCTCGATCGGCCTCCGTGGCTCGATCCGCATCTTGATCGGCGTCCGTGGGACGATCGGCATCTTGATCCGCATCCGGGTCGTCCTGCTCGCCGCCGGCCGGTCTGCGAGGGATCAGCCGAGAAGCGAACAGGGCAACGGCCGCGATCACGGCCAGCACCGCAAGGCTCATCCGCAACGCGTCGATCCGGGCGGCCTCGTTGGCATCCACGATGGCGGCCGTCTGCTGTGGCGTCGCGCCGGCCTTCTCCAGGGCCGCTTCCAGATCGCGGTCCGAGACAAACGGGACGCCGTCGGCCAGTTGAACGGCCGCGTTCTGGGACACACTCTCCGGCACCGCCGGATTCTGCTGGATGCCCTCGATGAAGCTCGTGGTCAGGGCCGCGATCAGGACCGAGCCGGCCAGCGCCGTACCCAACGAGGCGCCGAGATTGGAGGCGGTGTTCTGCAGGCCGCCGACCTCAGCGCTCTGTTCGTCCGGTACGGCCGACACGGTCACCGCGCCCAGTTGGGATGCCAGCGCACCGACGCCCAACCCGGCCAGCAGCAACGGCACCGTGACGATCGACGCGTCGGCACCGACCTCCAGCAGCAGCACCAACGCGATGATCCCGGCCAGCAATGCAGCCAGTCCGGCTGCGACCACCCGCCGGGGCGAGGCGTGCGGCCGGAGCTTGGGGATGCCGACTGCGGCCAACAGCAGGGTCACCGACAGCGGCAGCAGCCGGACCCCGGTCTCGACCGCGCTCAGACCGAGCGCGATCGAGAGGAACAGCGGCAGGGTGAAGAACAGTCCCGCCTGGAGCAGGAACTGGAAGCCGAACAAGGTGAGTCCGCCGACCAGGCGGGCGTTGCGCAGCATCGCCATCGACACCAGTGGTTCCCGGCCCCGCGCCTCCATCCGGACCTCCCACCAGAAGAAGATCCGGAGGACGACCAGTCCGGCAATGACCAGCAACAGCGTCGGCGACAGCCCGAACAGGGACGGTGCGCTCGGCTTGGCCAGGACCCATCCCCACACGCCGGATCGCAGTACGCCGAAGACGGCCATGCCGAGGCCGGCCGCCGACAGCACCGCACCGACCAGATCCAGCCGGGCCGGGTGACCCGGTGTGTCGTGGATCCGTCGGGCCAGCAGGAGAATCGCCAGCACGATCACCACTTCACCGGCGAACACCAGCCGCCAGGTCAGGTACGTGGTGACCGCCCCGCCGATCAGCGGTCCGACCGCGACCGCGATCGCCCCGGCCGAGGCGACCAGACCGTAGGCGCGAGGCCGCTCCGGCGCGCGGAAGTTCGCCGCGACCAGGGCGACGATGGCCGGCATGATCAGCGCGGCGCCGACGCCCTCCAGAAACGACCAGCCGATGATCAGGATGCCGAGGTTGGGTGCCAGTGCCGTGGTCAACGAGCCGCAGCCGTAGATGACGCAGCCGATCGCGAAGGCCCGCCGGCGCCCGATCATGCTGCCGATCTTGCCGCCGGTGATCATCAGGGTTGCCATCACCAGCGTGTAGAGCGTGATCGCTGTCTGGACACCGGTGACCGTGGTGCCGACATCCTTGGCGACCTGGGCGATGGAGACGTTCATCACCGAGCTGTCCAGCGTCATCAGGAACTGACCCGATGCCAGCGTCAGCAGGATGATGCCGCCGGCCGAGCTCGTCTTCGCGGCCGGTCCTGCTTCACGGTTCTGTGTAGGCACGTTGCCCGGCTTTCACCTTCCTACGGACTTCAGATTCCCAGCAGACGGGCCTTCGCTGCGGCGAACTCGTCGTCGGAGAGCACCCCGGACGCGTGCAGCGAGGCAAGTCGCTCGAGCTGTTCGGTGGTCGGATCGGACGCCGGCGGCTCCGGGGCGTAGGCAGGTTGCTGTTGCGCGTAGCCAGGCTGTTGTTGGGCGTAGCCCTGTTGGGCATACGGATCGGCCGGCTGGGCCTGCGTCTCCTGGCCCTGCCAACGCCGTGCCTGGCGTCGGGACACCCGATTCGAGACGGCGGTCGCAGTTCCGGCGACCACCGCCGTACGTGCCATGCCTCCCAACAGACCCATCACGCACCCCCGGTGCCGACGCCCTGCCGGGCTTCTTGGGCATCGACCACAGTGGCCGGGACCCGGGCCTGATCGACGACCTCGCCACCGGCGTCGGCGACCGCCGTGACGAACGGGATCAGCCATCGGTTCTCGACCACCAAGACCGCCGCGGAATTGCCGGGTTCGAGACCGGGCGCGACTTCCTCGGCGTCCTCGCTGTCCAGCATGCCGCCGCTCAGCTGTCCCGAGATCTCCATGAAGCTCGGCCGTAGATCCGGCCCGAGTCCCTCCAGGGTGATGGTGCCGACGGAACCGTCTTCGTCCTTGTAGACCAACAGCAGATCGATGACCCGGATCAGGTCACGGACCACGAGGTCGCGCAACGCCGGCACGATCTCACCCTTGAACTGGTTTCCAGGGAAGTTCAGTACGACCACGTCGATCGGGCCGCGGGTGTCGCTCTCATCCATGTTCGGCTTCCTTTCGTGAGCTGCTTCCATGCTGTGAGCGGAGCGGGTGGTCGTACCTCACCCCGAGCTGGGTGGTTCCGGACTACCCGAGGCCGAGACATGATCGCCATGACAGTCGTGTGACCAGCCCCGAGGTGGAGGGAGGCAGCTGGATGACCGATGCAGCGAAGCGGCCGCCGAGGATCGATCCGGACCTGGTGGAGTACGTCGTCGTGACCGCTCCCGATGCGGAGCGGCTGGCCGATGTTGCTCAGGCGATCGCCGACGCGGCGAAGCTGGGGGCCATCCAGATCCTCGATCTGGTCGTCATCGTCACCGAGCCGGGGACCGGGGCGATGCAGGTGGTCGAGATCGAAGACGTCGAGCCGATTTCGAAGTTGACCGAGCTGCACCGGCCGTTCGGGCCGATGTTGAGCGAGCACGACATCGAGCTGGTCGGGGTGGCCCTGGAGCCGGCCGAGGCGGCGATGCTGGTGTTGGTCGAAACGCGGTGGGCAGAGCCGTTGTCGTTGGCGGCTCGTCAGGTCGGCGGCCGGGTCGTCGGCGGCGAACGTATCCCGCACAGCCGGGTGGCCGCTGCCCTGGGGCAACGCGAGCCCGATGACGCTTCGCCCGACCAGGCCTGAGCTGAACCCCGATACCTGAACGAACAACTGGAAGGCCGACCCATGTCGGACAAGGCAAGCAGGTCAACTCGGAACCGAGCGGTACGCAGCCAGAATGCCGACCTACTCGTCCGGTCGCTCCCGATGGATCGGGTGCCGCCGACGTTGGCGGACCTGATCGTTGATCGCGCCCAGCAGCTCCGGGAACTGACCGACTTGGCAGACAACGGGTTGTTGTCGCCGGAGGAGCTGGACGGTCAAAGACGCCGGATCCTGGGCGACTGACCGGACCATTTGATCCGCCCGAGCGACCGGGCCAGCTCGGCCGCCTCGGCCCGCGAGCCACAGCCGAGCTTGCGATAGATCACCTTGAGGTGAAATTTCAGGGTGTTCACCGAGATGTAGAGCTCGTCGGCGATCTCGCGCAGGGTGAGCCGGCTGGGCAACAGTCGGAGGACTTGCCGCTCCCGATCGGTGAGCGATTCGATCAGGTCCGGGATGTCGCGGTCGCGCTGGTCGAGATCGGGCGTGGCCGCCCGGCGCAGGCGATCCAGCCAGTGCTGCGGAGCACGCCAGGCGGCATGTTCGATCAGGGCAACGGTTTCCGACCCCTCAGAGGCGATGGTCTGCAGCAGACCGTTCTCCGTCGCGAGCTCGATCGCGGTGATCACATGCTTCAGCGAGGAGTCCGCCGACCGTGTCGCCCGGGCCAGCAACAGGTCGCGCAGCACGGAGTGCCGGACGCACCGCGGCGACAGTTCCTCCAGCAGCGCTGTGGCGCTACTGCGGTCGTCCGACGCGAGCAGGTTTCGGGCCGTCGACAGGCCGGACCAGAAGGGGTCGTGGATCCGCTCGGACCACGCCTTCGCCTGGTCCGTGTCGCCCGCCGCCAAGGCCAGTACGTTGCCGGCGCGAGCCAGCCAGTCCTGGGTTCCCGGGCCGTCCAGGCCCGAGTGCATGAAATCCTCGGCCTCGTCGAACAAGGATCGGGCGCCGTCCAGGTCGCCTACATCGAGGGTGGCGAGTGTCAGCTCGATCTTCGCCAACAGCTTGGTGTAGTCCGCGGCCCCGGCTGCGCTCTCGTTGAGTTCGTTCAGCAGCTTGAGGGCGCGCGGCCGGTCGCCGAGCTCACGGCTCGCGACAGCATCGGCAATCGCCAGCTCTGACCGCAGCAGCGTCATGTTGGTGGATTCGGCGACCCGCCGAACGCCCGCGCTCACCCGGAGCGCGTCCAACGGATGACCGGACAGGGCTTCACCGAGCGCCCGGGTGCCCTCGAAGGAGATCCGTCGCTCAGGATCCAGGCTGAGCAGCTGCATCATGTTGCGGACCTCGGCCAGGCTGTCGTCCCACCGCTCGCTCAAGGCGATCTGGCGCGCCACCATGTTCCAGCCGAAGCGGCTCAGCCCGTCCTGCAGCCAGTTCGGGCCCATCTCGGCCAGGGCGTGACGTGCCTCGTCGCCACCGCGGTCCCAATCGCCACGCAGCGTCGCGGCGATCGAGGCGAGGATCTGGATCCGTGCCCGTTCCACCTCGCTGATGTCGGTCGGGTCGGTGATCTCCTGCGCCCACCGGTTCAGCTGGTCGACCAGGATCAGGAATCGCTGCCGGTCGACCAGCAGATGACACCAGGCGTAGCGCGTCATCGACGCGACATCGCGGGACGCGACCCGGATCGGGACCTGGGCCAGCGTCCTGACGATGACCGATTCCAACCCGCTGTCGTACAACGCGGTGTTCTGATCAGAGATCAGCCGCAATGCCTCGGCCGGCTGCTCGGCCTGCAGCCAGTGGGTCAAGGCCACCGGGATCTGCTGCTGGGCCTCGAACCAGGCGGCTGCCCGGCCGTGCAACTGGCGCAGATGCTCGGTCGATCTGCTTTCCAGCTCGGCGATCAACAGCTCCCGGACCAGCTCGTGCAGCGTGTACCAGCCGGGGGAGGAGAGCCGGTTGACGAACTGACCGTGGGCTTCGGCCCGGGCGAGGATCTCGACCGCGTCGTCTCGGCCCGTCAGCGCGATCGCGAGGCTCGAGTTGACTCGCTCGACGATCGACACGGCGAGCATCGTCTCAACCATTTCCGGGTCCTCGCCGTCGAGCAACTCATGCCAGAGGTAGTCCTCGTGCATGCGGAAGTCTTCCGGTTTCCCAACGGGATGTCCGGGCTGCGCGGCACCTTCGCGCCAGGCCAGGGCGGCAAGCCGCAGGCTCGCGGCCCAGCCGTCGGCTCGTCGGGAGACGGTCGCTGCCTGATCGGCCGGCATGTCCGGCGCGATCTTGCTCAACATGTCGTCGGCTTCCTGGCGCGAGAACCGCAGCTCGGCGAAGTGCACCTCCCGCAGATATCCGCGGCCGCGCAGCCGGTCGACGGGAAGATGCGCGTCCCGCCGCGACGACAAAACGACGTGCAGCCAGGCCGGGAGTCCCTGGACGAATTCCGACAGCGACTCCGCGCCGGCCTCGGTGTCATCCACCAGGTGAACGTCGTCGATCACCAATGTGGCCGGCTCATGATCCTGGCCGTCCAGTTCGTCCAGCAGCACCGGAACGACGTCACGGCGCGCGTCCGGACGTCGCAGCAGGGCGAGCGCAGGCTCGCCGCACCCTGGCAACGAAGTCTGCAGGGCAGCGATGATCCCGGTCCAGAGTTGGACCGGGTCCTGATCGGTTTCGTCGAGCGACAGCCAGGCCGTGCCGGCCCCGTGCTCGGCAGCCCAGCTGGAAAGCAATGATGTCTTGCCGGATCCGGCTGGGGCGATGACCAGTGTCAGCGGCCCGTTGACACTCTCATCGACGAGATCGTGCAGCCGTTTTCGCCGTACGAACCCGGCTGTCACCCGCGGTGGCCGGAGCTTTACGCGGCTGATCGCAGTTCGCATCGGATTGACCACGGTCAGGCCCGGCTACCGGGGAACCTTCATCCGGCTGTCTGCCGCATTGCCTACCGACGTCACCCGAACCACCCCCGCTTTGAGCTCCTGGGCCACCGATTCAGCTTAAGCACGGGTTCGGCGGCAGCCGTAGCAGTTCGGCAAACCACCCGCGAATGGGTGACCTTAGTCCACCCCATCGGGGGTGACCATCGTCCCAAGGAGGTTGTTATGAACTTCAATCTGCTCGACTTCATCTGGTCGATGCTCTGGTTCACACTGTTCTTCGTCTGGGTCTGGCTGATGATCATGGTCTTCAGCGACATCTTCCGCAGCCATGACCTCAAGGGGTGGGCGAAAGCCCTGTGGACCATCTTCGTCGTCGTCGTGCCGTACCTGGGCGTTTTGGTCTATCTGATCGCGCGTGGTCACAAGATGACCGAGCACGGGCGTCAGCGAGCGCTCGATCAAGAGCAGCGGAGTCGCGAGTACATCCAGACCGTGGCAGGTTCCGACGGCACTGCCGCGGAGATCGAACGGCTGGCTGCACTGCGCGAGTCCGGCGCGATCACCGAGGAAGAGTTCCAACAGGGCAAGTCCAAGGTCCTCGGCTGAGGACGGCGCGATGCGCGCCGGGGCTGCAGCTGGTCCCGAGCGTGCTTCGGCTGCTGGTCACGCCCTCGGCCGGTGGGTCTCCACAGCGTGCACCTCGCCGGCGTCGGTGAGGTGCACGACAACGCATTCGGCGGTGGAGACGACCCGGTCGGGAAGACCGAGTCCGGCGAACATGGTCGGCAGCACCGGCCGATGACCGCAGATCGCGATCGGTCGGTGCTCGACCACGGACCGTTCGACGATGGCATCCATGGCAGCGACGACCGCGTCCGGGTCGGCACTGCCCTCCTCCTCGTTCAAGATCGACAACTGCTGGGAGCTGATCTTGGACTGGAGGGCGTACGGCTGCAGGGTCGCCGCACAACGTCGCCACGGTGAGGTGATCAACTCCGCCACGCCGTAGGCATCGAACAGCGGGATCAACTGTCGGGACTGCACCCGGCCGCGGGCTCGCAGCGGCCGGGCGGCCTCGGTGCCGTCCCAGTCCTTACGGTTGATCGCCTTCGCGTGGCGTACCAAGATCAACGGGGTGGTGAAGGGCTGGCTCGCGGCTTGTTCGATCACCGCACGATCCTGGTCATAGCTCAACCGATCGGCGGCTTCGCCCAAGCCCAGCCAGCTCACCTGGTCGACTTCCGGTGGCCCGTCCAGCGGATCATCGATGTCGGCCGGTGCGGCGAAGGAGTCGACGGCGAAGCCCCGCCACCAGTCGACGATCTTGTCCGACGACTTGGTCAGTCGATGGCTGCTGCGATCCAGTGGAGCCAACAAGCGAATCTTGTACGAGGTCTCCTCGGCGACCTCGCGAGCTGCCGCACCCGGAGCCGTTTCCCCCGGCTCCAGCTTGCCCTTCGGCAACGCCCAGTCGTCGTACCGGGGGCGGTGGATGATCAGCACTTCCCGGCCGTTCGGTCCGTCGCGGAGGACTGCGGCGCCGGCAGCTTCGATGAGCTTCACAGACATCTGCTGCTGCAGCTCACTTCGCTCGGGAGCGCCGGCTGGTGCGGTTGATCATCATCTCCTGGATGTCCCGCAACGGATTGCCGTCCGCGTCCAGCACCCGCTCGTGCCAGGCGCCGTCGCCACTCAACCACCAGGCCCCGGTGCGATCGTTGAAGGCGATGTCGAAGAGCTCGGAGATCTCGTCGATGTGAGCCTGGTTGGTGATCTGTACCAACACCTCGACCCGGCGGTCCAGGTTGCGATGCATCAGGTCCGACGATCCCATCCCGACCGACGTCTGGCCGCCGTTGGCGAACCAGAACAAGCGGCTGTGTTCCAGGAACCGGCCGACGATGCTGCGCACCCGGATGTTCTCGCTGAGGCCAGGAATCTGCGGCCGCAGCGTACAGATGCCACGGACCCACAGATCCACGTCGACGCCGGCCATTGACGCCCGGTAGAGCGCATCGGTGATCGCCTCGTCCACCAGCGAGTTGATCTTGATCTTGATTCCGGACGGGCGGCCCGCCTTGTGATGCTCGACCTCGGCCTCGATCCGCTCGATCAGCCCCGTGCGGATACCGTGCGGAGCCACCAGCAGCCGCCGGTACTCCTTCTCCTGGCTCATCCCGGACAGGTGGTTGAACAGCCGGCCGATGTCCTCGGTCACGATCGGGTTGGCGGTCAGCAGTCCCATGTCCTCGTACAGCCGCGCCGTCTTCGGGTTGTAGTTGCCGGTGCCGATGTGGGCGTAGCGTCGCAGGCCCTCGGGCTCGTCCCGGACCACCATCGCCAGCTTGCAGTGTGTCTTCAGCCCGATCAGCCCGTAGACCACGTGGCAGCCGTGTTGTTCCAGTCGGCGGGCCCAGGCGATGTTGGCCTGCTCGTCGAAACGGGCCTTGATCTCGACCACCGCGAGCACCTGCTTGCCGGCCTCGGCCGCATCGATCAACGCGTCCACGATCGGTGAGTCGCCGGAGGTGCGGTACAGCGTCTGCTTGATCGCCAGCACCTGGGGGTCGTCGGCGGCCTGCTCGATGAATCGCTGAACGCTGGTGGAGAACGAGTCGTACGGATGATGCAGCAACACGTCGCGTTGCTTCAACGCGGCGAACATGTCGGCCGGTTTCGCGGTCTCCACCTCGGCCAGATGCGGATGGGTCTTGGGCAGGAACGCGGGATACTTCAGCTCGGCCCGATCAAGATCAGCCAACGCCGACAACCCACCAAGATCAAGAGGTGTGGGCAGCCGGAAGATCTCCTGCTCGCTGACATCCAGCTCAGTCATCAGCAGCTCCAGCATCTTCGGGTCCATCGTGTCGACGACCTCGAGGCGTACCGGGGGACGGCCGACCTTGCGACGCAGGAGCTCCTTCTCCAACGCCACCAGGAGATTCTCGGCGTCGTCCTCCTCGACCTCGACATCCTCGTTCCGCGTGACCCGGAAGACGTGATGATCAACAACCTGCATGCCGCCGAAAAGTTGATCAAGGTGTCGGGCGATGATGTCCTCCAGCGCCACGAACCGGCCCTCGGACAAGGACAGGAAGCGGGGGAGGATGTCGGGCACCTTGACCCGGGCGAACTGCCGGGCACCGGTGTCGGGATTCTTCACCAGTACGGCGAGATTGAGCGACAGCCCGGAGATGTACGGGAACGGGTGCGACGGATCGACCGCCAACGGGGTCAGCACCGGGAAGATCCGTTCGGCGAAGAGCTGCCGCATCCGGTCCTTCTCGGCCGGCTCCAGCTGATCCCAGCGCAGGATCTCGATGCCGTGCTCGGCCAGCTCCGGGCGGACCTCGTCGGTGAAGATCCGGGCCTGCTCGGCGACCAGTTCGCGGGTCCGGTTCAACGTCGCCTCGTGGATCTCCCGCGGCATCAGCCCACTGGCGCTCGGGACGGCGACCCCGGCCGCGATCCGGCGCTTCAGACCGGCCACCCGGACCATGTAGTGCTCGTCCAGGTTGGTGGAGAAGATCGACAGGAAGCGGACCCGCTCCAGCAACGGGATCCGTACCTTGTCCTTGGCCAGCGCCAGCACCCGATTGTTGAAGGCCAGCCAGCTCAGTTCCCGGTCCAGGTAGCGATTGGCCGGCAGGTCCGGGTCGACGATCTCCTCGTCGTCGGCCAGCGTCCGGTTCACCCTGCTGGTCCGACCACCGCTGCTGCTCTTGTCCAGCAGCCGGGTCTGGCTGCCGGCGATCACCTCGGTGTTGCTGTCCGGATCGGCGTCGGCCGGAGCTCCGGCGATCGCCGTGCTGGTGGTGATCGAGGGCACCTTCATGGTCGTCCCGGCATCGGCTGACCGATGCTGTTCGGCTCGGTCGGTGGTCAGCTGATCATGGCCGAGTTGATCATTGTCGGCCCGATCCCTCTCGGTCGGTCCACTGCCCAGAACGGTGTCCGTGGTGTCCATGCTCACTCCTGCTCTCGTACCGCGACAACCGCCTGCGGCGACCGTCGCCCGTCATCCTGCCCGTGCCGTTCATGCCCGCGGGGATCATGCTCAGGTCGGGTGAACCGCAGGTTGCGAATCGACCACCGCCACGAACTCGACCCCGGGTGCCGCGCGAGGCGGGTCTTGTTCAACACCCCTCAGTGCCGCTGTCCGTACAGCACGTCCCGATTGATCTCGGTGAACCCGTTCAGCACGTACAGGCCGATCGCGGGTTCATTGTCTCCCTCGACGTACAGGATCACCTCGGCCAGCCCGAGATCGTCACGCAGATGTCGCAGACCGGCCCGCAGTAGCGCCTTGCCCAGGCCCCGGCCGGCATGGTCGGGGTCGACACCCAGCACGTACACCTCGCCACGGGTGTCGGAATGCTGTTTCAGCCAATGGAAGCCGAGCAACTCCTCCGACGCCTGGTCGATCGCGACCAGGAAGTCGTTCGGATCGAACCACGACTCAGCCATCGACGCGCGCAGCCCGTCCACACTGACCCGGCCCTGCTCGGGATGGTGCGCGAAGGCCCGGGAGTTGACCCGGACCCAGGCTTCGTCGTCGACACCGGGTCGGAACGCGCGGATGATCACCCCGGTCGGCGGTGCCGGCTCCAGGATGGGCGCATCCAGCGGCCGGGACATGATCAACAACTCCCGAACCGGTACGAAGTGGGCGCTGGCGGCCAGCGTCTGGGCCGCGACCGAATTACCCGGCGCCCAGATCCGTACCGATGACTCCGTGGCCTCGATCGCAGCCGCCAACAACCGTCGCCCGGCACCGGCCCGGCGAGCTTCTGGGAGGACGAACAACGAACCGGTCGGGTCGCTCTCGGCATCTCGCAGGAACGCGTACCCGACCCAGGCGAGGGTCTGGGTGCCGTCCGGATCGACACCGACCCGGTGCACGGTGACGTGCAGCGGGCGCTGGCCGGAGGGCAGCGAGTCCGGATGCTGGATCGCCTGCAGCGCCTCGTCGTTCAGGGGTGGCTTGCCGTCGGCCGCCTCGGTCTGCCGGGCCATCTCCAGCAGGGTGT
Organism: Microlunatus sp.; assembly: GCA_036566865.1. Lineage (GTDB taxonomy): Bacteria > Actinomycetota > Actinomycetes > Propionibacteriales > Propionibacteriaceae > Microlunatus. The sequence goes on along the minus strand of DATCVL010000435.1, from coordinate 5,303 downwards.
CGCGGTCGGCGGCGGGCACCGCGTCGGCGGCGGTGACCGAATAGCGGTGCTGCTGGCTGCCGGTGTCCACGGGCCTACCGTAGCGACCCGGACCGGCCCCATCCCGCCGTGGCCGGTCGGCGAACATACAGTGGTCCGGTTATGGAAGAGCACAGCATCGAAACCGAACGTGATCAGCTCGATCTCGGGTGGGCCCGCCGGCAGCGGCTGCTGGCGCTGATCGGCAGCCTGGTTGCGCTGGTCGCGCTGGTCACGGCAGTCGTCGCGACGCTGCTGTTGGCGGCGAATGCTGCCGATGCTCGCCCGTACGCGGTCACCGCGTTGGTCGGCGTCGCGGTGCTGCTGCTGTGTTGTGCGGTGATCACCTTCTGCTGGTTCGTTCAGATCGGCCGCTGGCAGGCTGGCGACGGTGCGATCGATCCCGGCCGGCGGCGGCTCTCCCTGGTTGCACACCTGATCAGTTACCTCGCGGTGCTGGTGACCATGTACGGGTCGCTTGCCGCGAGCGCGCTGGCCTACTGGGACTCGATCTCTGGTTCCCTGCTCGGCATCACCTTCATCCTGGTGATCTTCGCCCAGATCCTCGGCGGCAGCCAGCTGCTCCGCCGATCCGGCCCGCCCGGCACCGTCCCGACCTATCTGCGGAAGCTGAACGCCAAGGTCCGCTCCTTGCGCTGACTCCCGCAACCGGTGCTGCTGAACTCGAACGGCGCGGCTGTGGAAGGTGAGTTCCTCGCGTTGTGGTTGGTTGCACCCTCTGCAAGAATCAGCGAATGAAGCCGGGCGCGGGTCCGCAGGACGGCCAACCCCCCAGCGGGGCGCCGCTCGGACTCCGGGAGCGTAAGAAGCTCGCCACCCGGCAGGCCGTGCAGGTGGCTGCTCTGCAGTTGGCGCTCGAGCGCGGTGTTGAGCGCGTCACGGTGGAGGAGATCTGCCGGGTCGCCGAGATCGCGCCGCGGACCTTCTTCAACCACTTCGCCGGCAAGGACGAGGCGCTGGTCGGCGACATCCCGCCCGATCTTGATCAAGCCGCCATCGAACGGATCCGTGGCGGCGGCCCGGACGAGTTGTGGGACGACCTGGCCGCCCTGCTGCGGTCCTATGCGCCGCGGATCAACGAACGCCGGGACGAATTCCAGGCCCGCCGTCGGATGCTCCAGCACCCGTCGCTGATGCCTCGGGTGCACGCCCGATTCGCTGCCGTCGAGCAGTCCCTGGTGGACGCGATCGCCGTCCGTACCGGTACGGATCCGGTCACCGATGCCTACCCGCAGATGGTCGCCGGAGTGACCGTCACCGCGATGAAGGTGGCGATGCGGCGGTGGAGCGCGGCCGCCGACGGCCGGCCGCTGGAGGCGTACATCGACGAGTCGATCGCGGCCATCCGCACCGGGCTGTCCGGCTGAGTGCGGGACCGACTGCCGGTCGCCCAGCCCGACGGCCCGTCACCTCACGGGTTGTCGACGGGGTCGACCGGGTCGGCCGGTGCCGACGCTTCCTCGCTCCGCTGCGGCCGACGTGCCAGTCGCGTCACCTCATACCCGATCCCGGCCACGAACGCGACCAACGTCGCCAGTGCCAACACCGCGACACCGGCACCGACGGCGACGCTGGCGGTGGTGCCGTCGGACCAGTCGCTCGACCGGTGCTGGTAGCCGACGATGAACGGCGCGGCCACCAGCCAGAGACCGCCGAGGAACATCAGCACGAGCACCAGCACGCCGATCCGATCGGCGCTGCCGAACACCGCCGTCCGGCTGACCGCAGCGGAGCGGCCAGCCGGCGCAGTCGATTCACTCATCGTGTCTCCTCGGTCGGGTTGGTCTCCACGGTCGGCCGGTTGACGGCGGCCGGTCGGCGGGCAGGCTGCGGCGCCGTATCGCCGTTCGTCGACGGCTGATTGCGCTCGCGAGCAAGATCATCGGTCAGCGCCGCGATCAACGGCGAGAGCAACTTGTCCAGGTCACTGGTCGGCGCGGCCGGCGCGGCGGGTGCCGCGGGTGCTTCGGCAGCCTCTGCGGGCGTGCTCCGGGCACTGCGCGGGGAGGGCAACCCCAGCGCCTGCAGGTATTGCGCCAATGCTGCCGAGAAGATGATCAATCCGAGCAGGCCGAGCACGCCCAGACCGATCCCCGACCATACGTCGGTCACCGTCTCGTCCCGCCACTCGGCGTTCTCCGGCTGGATGCCGAGGGCAAATGGGACCAAGATCAGCCACAGTCCGGCCAGTAGCGTCAGACAGGATGCCACCGCGCCGACGAGTCGTCTGGTCATAGCAGTCCTTCCTCCAAGATCGATCCGGGACCGACCAAGATCATTTCGGTGTGGGGGATCATTTCGGTGTCAGGGATCATTTCGGTGTCAGGGATCATTTCGGTTCGAGCGGCACCGGCGGTGGCACGTCGCTGCCGCCGGCGGCGTAGCTGATCAAGCCGATGCCGGCGGGCCGGATCAGGTGATCGGCGACGTGTCTGGCTCGCTCCGTCGTCGATCCCGGATGATCACCGGCCAGCTCGGCCAGCCGCTGGGTGAGGGCACTGTCCGGATGGCCGTACCGGCGTACCCGCTGGGCGATCAGGGTGAGCACCAACCCCGAAGCCAGGGCGTCCCGCCGGGCCGGATCAAGATCAACTCCCGCCGCCGGTGCCGGTGCCCTGGTGCGCAGCGGGACCTCCTTCAGGAACCAGGACAGCACGAAGGCGATGGCCACAACCGGCATCAGGTAGAGGTAGATCGGGGTCAGTGCATCCGCGAAGGCGTGCCGGAAAATCGTCTGCAGCTGATCCGGCAACTGGTTGATCATCGCCGGCGTGATCGAATTCGCGCTCGGCGTCTTGACTCCCGCCGGGATGTTGCTGGACAGCCGGTCGTTCAGCCGATGAATGAACACAGCTCCGACGACGGCGGCGCCGACCGAGCCGCCCATCTGGCGGAAGTAGTTGGTGGCGGCGGTGGCCGAGCCCATGTCCCGATACGGCGCCGAATTCTGCACGGCCAGCACCAGCACCTGCATGGTCAGGCCGATGCCGAGGCCGACCACGGACATCGAGAGGCCGTTCGTCACCCGGCTGGAGCCGGCATCCATCAGCGACAGCAGCCCGTACCCGATGGTGGCAATCGCGGTGCCGAAGATCGGGAAGATCTTGTAACGGCCGGTCGCGGTGATCACTCGGCCGGAGCCGATGGTGCCGATCAACATCCCGGCCACGAACGGCAACAGCAGCAGGCCGGACGCGGTGGCACTGACACCGTTCACGGTCTGAATGAACGTGGGCAGATAGCCGACCGCGCCGAACATCGCGATCCCGACGATGAATCCGATCGACGCGCAGACCACGAAGATCGGATCGCGAAAGAGTCGCAGCGGCAGAATCGGTTCGCTGGCGCGGTGCTCGGCGACCACGAACAACACGGCGGAGACGATGAAAACGCTGCCCAGGCTGATGATCTGGCCGGAGCCCCAGTCGTACTTGGTGCCGCCCCAGGTGGTGACCAAGATCAAACAGACCGAGGCGACGGCCATGAAGAAGCTGCCCAGGAAGTCCAACCGATGCTTGGCCCGGCGACGCGGCAGGTGCAGCACCGTACTGACCACGAAGAGGGCGACGATGCCGATCGGGATGTTGACATAGAAGCACCAGCGCCAGGACAGATGATCGGTGAACAGGCCGCCCAACAGCGGGCCGATCACCGTGGCCACTCCGAAGACCGCGCCGATCATGCCCATGTACTTGCCACGCTCGCGGGGAGAGACCACGTCGCCGATGATCGCCTGCGCCCCGATCATCAGTCCGCCACCACCGATCCCTTGCAGGGCACGGAATGCGATCAGTTGATCGATGTTCTGGGAGATTCCGCACAGCATCGACCCGATCAAGAACACGGTGATCGCGAACAGGAAGAGTCCCTTGCGACCGAAGAGATCGCCGAGCTTGCCGTAGATCAACAACACCACAGTGGAGGAGAGCAGGTACGCCGTCAGCACCCAGGAGATCTTGTCCAGGCCGTGCAGGTCGCCGGCGATGGTGGGCATCGCGGTGTTCACGATGGTCTGGTCAAGGGCCGCCAGCAGCATGCACAGCATCAGCCCGCCGAAGACGACCATGATCTGCTGGTGGGTCAGCTCGGCAGGATGGTGCTGATCATGTCGTGCAACTGCACTCGTCGTACTCATAGCGAGGACCCCAACGTCGTCGATGAGTGCGCCGTACCCCGAAACGCGACGCAACGTCGATCGTTGCACTCACTGCATCTTTACGCAAGATGCACGAGGGCCGTCCTCAGGGACCTCGCAGCGGTACGGCTGCCGGACGACTCCGTCTACCCGCCGCCGTCCAGCTCGGTGCACTGTCTGCCGAGACGCAGGTCGGACCCGATGAAGTCGATCTCGTAGAGCTTTCCGCGGGCGTTGTTGAACGGTCGGTGCACGATCAACATCGGGCGGGAGTGCCTGCCCAGCGTGTTGAAGATCATTCCGTGGCCGCTGTCCTGCCGCAGCAGCGGGTCCCGCTGAGTCCACGGTCCGGCCAGGTCGCCGGATCGGGACACCGCGTAGGTCTGGACGTAGTCGCCGCTGACGGTTCCGTCGTCTGCGGTCCGGTTCTTCTGATAGGTCGACCAGAGCATGATCAACGCGCCGCTCGGTGCCCGACAGAGCTGCGGTCCGTCGGTCACGTACGGCACGATCTGGTGAGGCGACGTCGCCGGCATCTCGGCGCTGATCCAGGTCGCATCCGAACCCTTGAACAAGAAGATCGGATCACCATCGGCGGCGGACAGATCGGCCTTCAGGGGCAGGGCTTCGATGGTTCCGTCGATCTTCTGCAGCCACTCGTGGGCGTACACCATCCAGGGTCGGCCGTCGCGATCCCGGAAGAGGGTCCCGTCCAGGGTCATGAAGTTCTGCGGCGGCACCGGCCGACTCGGGTCGACCGGCTCGAACGGGCCGAGCAGCGAATCCGATCGGGCGATGATCGTGCCGCGCAGGTAATTCGTCGTCTGCACAGGGATCCCGTACGCATTCGGTGCCGGGATCTCCAGCTTCCTGTCCTCGTTGTGCAGTGTGGTGAACAGGTAGTACCGACCGCGATAGCGGTGCACCTCCGGTGCCCAGCCGCCGTCGGTGGCCCACATCCCTTGCTGGGTGCGGAAAACCAGCACCGGCTCGGCCCAGTCCAGCAGGTTGCGACTTCGATAGACCATCGTGCCGGTGGCGTGCACGCCGGTCATCGACGCCACGTTGGAGGTGTAGAGGTGATAGAGCCCGGTGGCTCGTCGGCCACCATGTACGGGTCGTGCAACGG
>DATCVL010000434.1:0-13059 GCA_036566865.1 Microlunatus sp. | reverse complement strand
TGGTATCGAATGCACCCGCCGTTGACGACGGGTCCGAACTGCTCACCTCCGCCGATGCGGAGGAGGTGCTGACCGCCGCCGTACGGCATCGCGGCGGCACCCTGGTGTCCTGGAAACTCGACCACGTCGACGCGAACCCGCAGCGGAGCACCACCGCCACCTTCAACGCCGTGGTGGATTGGCCGTACGGTCGCCGGGACGAGCTGATCGGCGCCAGCGCGCGGGCCGAGGGCCGCAACCGTACCGATGAACGGGCGGTGATCTTCGGCGACGGCAACCGTGAGGTCGCGGTCTGGATCTATCCCGACGATCCGGACCTGCTCGGGCTGCCGAGAGCGGCCTACCCGGATCGCTTCGCGGCGATGCTGACCGAGCTGGGCACTCTCGGCCGCCCGGTCGGCTCGGAGCAGGTCCGGCTACAGGTGATCGGCTATCGACCGCGGCGTCGGGCCGTGCTGAAGGCGGTCGTCGAGGGCCCGGCCCGGCCCGATGTGCTCTACATCAAGGTGCTGCGGGAGACCAGCTACGCAGCGGTGCTGGGGCGGCATCGGCTGTTGCTCGATGCCGGTCTGCCGTCGCCGCCGATCGCGGCCGCGACGGCGGACCAGTTGCTGGTTCTCCGGGAGTTGCCCGGGCGGCCGCTCGCGCACGCGCTCTTCGATCAGGTGCCACCGGTCAGCGCCGAGGATCTGATCGGACTGTTGGATGCGATGCCGGCGCAGGTCTCCACCCTGGAACGACACCGGCCGTGGGCCGATGCGGTCGACCAGTACGCAACCATGGTGGCCGCCGCGCTGCCGGAGGCCGAGCCGACCTTGACCTCGATGGTGAACGCCATTCGGTCCGGGCTGAACGGGATCCCGCCCGGCAACGAACCGACCCACGGCGACTTCTACGAGGCACAGCTCTTCGTTCGTCGCGGCCGGATCAGCGGGATCCTCGACATCGACACCATCGGCCCCGGTCGGCGCGCAGATGATCTTGCTTGTCTGGTCGCGCATCTGACCACGGTGCAGCGGATGAACGCCGAACAGGCAGCACGCGTGCAGCGGCTGATCGACGAGTGGTTGCCTGTTTTCGACCGCCGCGTCGACCCGGTCGAGCTGCGGTTGAGAGCGGCGGCGATCGCAATTTCCCTGGCCACCGGACCGTATCGAGGTCAGGAACCTGACTGGCAGGGCGAGACCTGGCAGATCCTTCGATCAGCCGATCAACTGATCCGCAGTATTTCCTGACGAGTTGGTCAGGGTCTTCCGTGATCGCTTCCTCGATGTGCCAATCGTGGTTCGGCACGCTACGATCCCCAGGGTCTTCGGATGCCGGACCTGCTGTCCGGCACGGTCCCAAGGCCCACGTACACCGGCCTAACCCCCGAGGGCCGGTTTGGGAAGTCCGCGCACTCCGGTGCGCGGACTTTTCCATTTTGTGGCGCGGTCGCGTGGCTGCCGCCGGCGCGTTCCGGTCGGGCGTCTTGCGTTCCGGGGACGCCCCCAAGCCTCCGGGTTGGTCACGCCTATGGGTAGGTCGCCGCGTGCCGGTAGCGTGAGCACCGAGGCGCCGACGCCGAGTTGCCGACGTACGACGACGGGGCAGGAGTGCGGAGATGGATCGCGAGACGGAGTCCGGGACGCCTTTCAAGGCGGTCTACGACGCAGGTGATCTGGCGGGGTTCGCTCAGGACCGGCTCGGGGAGCCGGGCGAGTTTCCGTACACCCGCGGCGTCTATCCGGGGATGTACACGCAGCGGCCGTGGACGATGCGGCAGTACGCCGGTTTCGGTACGGCAGTCGAATCCAACCAGCGCTATCGCGAGTTGATCGAGCACGGCACCACCGGGCTCTCGGTGGCGTTCGATCTGCCGACCCAGATGGGCTACGACTCGGACGCGCCGCTGGCGCACGGCGAGGTCGGCAAGGTCGGGGTGGCGATCGACAGCCTGGCCGACATGCGGGTGCTCTTCGATCAGATCCCGCTCGGTGAGGTGTCGACGTCGATGACGATCAACGCCCCGGCCGCGGTGTTGCTGCTGCTCTATCAGCTGGTCGCCGAGGAGCAGGGCGTCGATCCGGCCCAGCTCACCGGCACGATCCAGAACGATGTGCTCAAGGAGTACATCGCCCGCGGCACCTACATCTACCCGCCGGCGGCCAGCCTGCGGCTGGTCAGCGACACCTTTGCCTACTGTCGTGCGGAACTGCCGCGGTGGAACACGATCTCGATCTCCGGCTATCACATGGCCGAGGCCGGCGCACATCCCGCGCAGGAGATCGCATTCACGCTGGCCGACGGGATCGCCTACGTGCAGGCCGCGATCGATGCCGGGCTGGCGGTCGACGATTTCGCACCGCGACTGTCCTTCTTCTTCGTCAGCCGGACCAGTCTGCTGGAGGAGGTGGCGAAATTCCGTGCGGCTCGGCGGATCTGGGCCAACCTGATGCGGGATCGCTTCGGAGCAAGGAATCCGAAGTCGATGATGCTCCGCTTCCACACCCAGACTGCCGGCGTGCAGTTGACCGCACAACAGCCGGAGGTCAATCTGGTCCGGGTCACGGTGCAGGCGCTGGCCGCGGTGCTCGGCGGCACCCAGTCCCTGCACACCAACTCTTTCGACGAGGCGATCGCCCTGCCAACCCAGAAGGCGGCCCGGCTGGCATTGCGCACCCAGCAGGTGATCGCGTTCGAGTCCGATGTGACCAAGACCGTCGATCCCTTCGCCGGTTCGTACGTGATCGAATCGCTCACCGATGATCTTGAAACCGAGACGCTGAAGCTGATGCAGCGAGTTGATGATCTTGGTGGCGCGGTGGCCGCTATCGAACAGGGCTACCAGAAGAGCGAGATCGAGCAGACCGCGTACGCTAATGCCCGGCAGATCGACGACGGGGAACGCGTCGTGGTCGGAGTGAACAGGTTCACCCTGGCTGAGGAAGAACCGTACGAGCCACTCCGGGTCGACCCGACCATCGAACAGGCCCAGGCCGCCCGGCTGGCGCGGTTGCGCGCTGATCGTGATCAACCGGCGGTCGATGCGGCCCTTGATCAACTTCGCCACGCTGCTCAGACTCAGGGCAACGTGCTCTATCCGATGAAGGACGCACTGCGCGCCATGGCCACCGTCGGCGAGGTCTGCGATGTGCTGCGCGAGGTCTGGGGTCGCCACCAACCCAGCGACCACTTCTGAGTCTCGGTCCTGCTGCTCCGCTCGCGCCGAAGACCCGATGGATCCCCGTTCGGCTCCCGTGCAAGACTCCTGCCATGACGGAGAATGATCATCCGGAGAAGTTGATCATGACGGCGGTCGCGGATCTCGAGCCGGAGTTGATCGACTTCCGGCGCGACCTGCACGCCCATCCCGAGCTCGGCTTCGCCGAGCACCGGACCTCGACCAAGATCATCGAACGGCTGACCGCGGCTGGGTTGGCGCCGCGGAAACTGTCGTCGGGCACCGGCGTGGTCTGCGACATCGTCCCGGCCGGCGCCGAGGGGCGGCCGATGATCGGCTTGCGGGCCGACATCGACGCGTTGCCGATCGCCGACGGCTTGGATGTTTCCTACCGGTCGCAGAATCCGGGAATCTGCCACGCCTGCGGTCACGACCTGCACACCACCGTGGTGCTCGGCACCGGACTGGTGCTGGCCGGAATGCTGGATCGGCTCAACAAACCGGTCCGGCTGATCTTCCAGCCGGCCGAGGAGGCCGACCCCAGCGGCGCGCCGGTGGCGATCGAGGCCGGCGTACTGGACGGCCTGGACGAGGTGTACGCGATGCACTGCGACCCGCGGACCTCGGTCGGCAGGATCGCGATCACCACCGGTCCGATCACCTCGGCCATGGACCGGGTCCTGGTCCGGTTGACCGGCAACGGTGGACACACCTCCCGGCCGCAGTTGACCTCGGACCTCGTCGTCGCCTTGGCCCAGGTCGCGGTCCAGGCACCGCTGCTGCTGTCCCGCCGGGTCGACCCGCGCGGCGGCAGTTCGCTGGTCTGGGGACGGATCAACGCCGGCACCGCGGCCAACGCGATCCCCGAATCGGGTGAGTTGGAGGGCACGGTCCGGTCGCTGCAAGTGAGCGGCTGGCGGGAGGCTCAGCGGTGGCTACCGGAATTGATCACCCAGATCGTCGAACCGTTCGGTGCCCGGGCCGAGGTCATCATCACCCAGGGTGTGCCACCCACGGTGAACGACGCGGCCGGGGTCCGGCGACTGACCGAGGCGGCGACCGAGATCCTCGGCGAGCAGGCGGTCGGGATCACCGAGCAGTCACTGGGTGGGGAGGACTTCTCCTGGATGCTGCAGCAGGTGCCCGGTGCGATGGCCCGGCTCGGTGTACGCCACCCGGACGCCGATCCGGTGGCGGTTGCCGACATCCATCAGTCCGGTTTCGACCCGGACGAAGGAGCGATCGCGACCGGCGTACAGGTCTTCAGCGAGCTGGTCCTCGGAGCCGATGGCTGAGGCCCTGGTTTAACGAACTTGTATCGTCCGGCCGGGCAGGTCGCCGCGCGGGCGACGCGGGGGGATCAGTCGGGTTACAGTGCCGCTTGCCAGTCCGATCAGAGCAGAATTTTGCTTCAAGATGGGGTCGGTCGAAAGGTTCCGGGGTGTGTCGAGGAGGCGGCGTGAAGAAGTCCATGATCACGGTGGTGGCTGCGGCGGGTGCATTGGCACTTGGGCTGGCCGGATGTGCGGAACCACCGGGGAGTGAATCCGGGTCGAGCAGCAGCGCCGCCGCTCCCGCCAGCACCCCGGCCGGCGGTGCCGGCGCCAGCAGCACCTCGTTCAAGGCCTGCATGGTCTCCGACTCCGGTGGCTTCGACGACAAGTCGTTCAACCAGACCTCGTACAAGGGGCTGACCGACGCCAAGAAGGAGCTCGGCATCGAGACCGGCCAGGTCGAGTCGAACACCAACTCCGACTACGCCAAGAACATCCAGTCGATGATCGCCGCTAAGTGCAACATCGTCGTCACGGTGGGCTTCCTGCTCGCCGATGACACGCTGGCCGCGGCCAAGGCCAACCCGGACGTCGACTTCGCCATCGTCGACTCCAACGACCCGAAGTTCGCCGCGGTGAAGAACCTGAAGCCGTTGGTCTTCAACACCGCAGAGTCGAGCTTCCTCGGCGGCTACCTGGCCGCGTCGATGACCAAGACCGGCAAGGTCGGAACCTTCGGCGGGCAGAAGATCCCGACCGTGACGATCTTCATGGATGGTTTCGCGCAGGGCATCGAGTACTACAACAAGCAGAACGGCAAAAACGTCCAACTGCTCGGCTGGAACGCCGCCAAGCAGGACGGCCAGTTCGTGCCCGGTGATCAACCGTTCGAGAATGTCACCGGCGGCAAGCAGGTGGCGCAGAACCTGGTCAGTCAAGGTGCCGACATCGTCTTCCCGGTTGCCGGTCCGGCCGGTGAGGGCGCGCTGCAGACGGCCAAGGCCAGCAGCGGCAAGGTGAATGCCATCTGGGTGGACACCGACGGCTGCGTCAGCGCGGCCTCCTACTGCCCGCAGATCATCAGCAGTGTGTACAAGGGCATGGATGTCGCGGTGACCGACGTGATCAAGGCGTCGAAGGACGGATCGTTCAGCTCGGACGCGTTTGTCGGCACCTTGGAGAACAACGGCACCGGCCTGGCTCCCTTCCATGATTGGGATTCCAAGGTGCCGGCCGACGTGAAGTCCAAGCTCGATCAGCTCAAGGCCGACATCGTCTCCGGCAAGATCAAGATCACCTCGAAGGCCCAGCCGGCCAGCTGAGTTGATCAACCGGATCTGATTCGACATGGCAACTGCTGCGCGCGACGGCGCCGAGCCGGCCCCGACCGACAACGAGGTCGGTCTACGACTGCGGGGCATCACCAAACGGTTCGGCAGCCTCGTCGCCAACGACCGGGTTGATCTTGACGTACGCCCCGGCGAGATCCACTGCCTGCTGGGGGAGAACGGGGCCGGTAAGTCGACCCTGATGAATGTCCTGTACGGGCTGTTGCAGCCGGACGAGGGCGAGATCGTGGTGGACGGCCGGGCCCGGACCTTCAGCAATCCCAAGCAGGCCATCAATGCCGGCATCGGCATGGTGCATCAGCACTTCATGCTGGTGGACGTGTTCTCGGTCGCCGAGAACATGATCTTGGGTCGGGAACCGGGCAACGGCGGCATGCTCAACCTGCGGACCGCACGCCGTCGGGTGCGGGAGCTGTCCCGTCGCTACGGGCTGCAGGTCGACCCGGACGCCGTGGTCGAAGACCTGCCGGTCGGCGTACAGCAACGGGTCGAGATCCTGAAGGCGCTGGCCAACGACGCCGAGTACTTGATCTTCGACGAACCGACCGCCGTGCTCACTCCGCAGGAGATCGACGAGCTGATGGAGGTGATGCGGGCGCTGCGCGACGAGGGCAAGGCGATCGTCTTCATCACCCACAAGCTGCGCGAGGTGCGCGCGATCGCCGACCGGATCACCGTGATCCGGCGTGGTGCCGTGGTCGGCGAGGCCGATCCCGGTGACTCGGAATCCAAGCTGGCCGAGATGATGGTCGGCCGCCAAGTCAGCCTGGTGGTGTCCAAACAGCAGCACAAGACCACCGAGGTACGGCTGGATCTGGCCGGGGTCACCATCGCCAGCCCCTCCGGGGCGGTGATGGTCGATGATCTTGATCTTCAGGTGTCCGGCGGCGAGATCGTCTGTATCGCCGGCGTTCAGGGCAACGGCCAGAGCGAGCTCGCAGAAGCGATCATGGGCACCGTCGAGGTGCGGTCCGGCAACATCACCGTGGATGGGCGCTCGGTGATCCGGCTGTCACCGAAGCAACGGATCCGAGCCGGGCTCGGCTTCGTACCCGAAGATCGACAGCACGACGGCTTCGTCGGCGAATACACCGTGGCCGAGAACCTGGTGCTGAACAGTTTCGATGAGGCCCCGTTCGCCCGCGGGCTGGCGCTGAACCTGACCAAGATCAACCAGAACGCCGCCGACCGGGTCGAGGAGTTCGACATCAGGACCCAGTCGATCGAGACACCGGTCGGCTCGCTGTCAGGTGGCAACCAGCAGAAGGTCGTGCTGGCACGGGAGATGTCGCGTGACCTGTCGGTGTTGATCGCCAGTCAGCCGACCCGGGGCGTGGACGTCGGTGCGATCGAATTCCTGCACAAGCGGCTGATCGCCGAACGGGACCGCGGCACCGCTGTGGTGATCGTTTCCACCGAACTGGACGAGGTGTCGGCGCTCGCCGATCGGATCGCGGTGATGTATCGCGGCGGAATCGTCGGCATCGTCGACGCCAACACCTCGCGTGAGGTGCTCGGCATGATGATGGCGGGCCTGTCGGCCGACGACGCCCGGTCGCAGGCCAGCCAACTGACCACCGAGGTCGAAGGAGTTGTGACGTGAGCGCCGGATCGGATCCGAACGCGGGGCCCGATCAGGGAGCTCCCGCCGACCAAGGCCCGGCCGCCGAGCAAGGCCCACCCAACGGCCCGGGCCAGCCGTCGCCGGCCGATGCGATGCGGCCCAGATCAACCACCCGTAAGGGATTCCCGTGGACCGAAGTCTGGACAACGCTGGGGGCGATCTTCCTGGCCCTGGTCGTCGGCGCGGTGCTGATGGTGGTCACCGATCCGGAGGTGGTGAGCAAGTATGCGTACTTCTTCGCCCGGCCGGGTGATGCGCTGAGTGCGTCCTGGGACAAGATCAGCACCGCCTACCTGGCGTTGCTGAAGGGCGCGGTCGGTGGCTGGGTGCCGATCACCGAATCGACCGCACAGGCGGCGCCGTTGATCATGGCCGGGCTCGGTGTCGCGCTCGCCTTCCGAACCGGCTTGATCAACATCGGCGGACAGGGTCAGGCGATCTGGGGCGCGATCCTGGCCGCGTACGTCGGCTTCACCCTGCATCTGCCGCCGGTCCTGCAACTGGTCGCGGCGATCATCGCCGGCATCATCGGTGGCGCGATCTGGGGCGGCATCGTCGGCTGGCTGAAGGCCAGGACCGGTGCGCACGAGGTGATCGTGACGATCATGCTCAACTACGTCGCGGTCGGCATGCTCGCCTACCTGCTGACCACGACGGCGTTCCGTCGGCCCGGGCGGACCGACCCGATCTCGCCGGTGGTCGACTGGAATGCGACGTTCCCGCGACTGACCGGCTCCCAACTGCATCTCGGCTTCCTGCTCGCCCTCGCCGCGGCGGTGCTCGTCTGGTGGATCCTGGAGCGATCAACCATCGGCTTCAGCCTGAAGGCGGTCGGGATGAATCAGCACGCGGCGGCGACCGCCGGCATGAGCGTGTCCCGGGCCACCATCCTGGCGATGCTGATCGCCGGCGCCCTGGCCGGGTTGGCCGGGGCCGACGCCGCCTTGGCACCGAGCGCGAACGGCGTCCCGGTGCCGTTGTCGGCCGGCATCGTCGGCACGGTCGGGTTCGATGCGGTCACCGTGGCCCTGCTCGGCCGATCGAAGCCGCTCGGCGTCGTCCTCGCCGGGCTGCTGTTCGGCGCCCTGCATGCCGGCGGGCTGGCGATGCAGAGTTCGGCCGGTACGCCGTTGACGTTGACCACGGTGTTGCAGGCGGTGATCGTGCTGTTCGTCGCCGCGCCGGCCCTGGTGACCCGGATCCTGCCGTTCATCAAGGCCCGTAAGCAGGCTGTTACCGGCGTACCTTCCTCGACGGGAGCCCTCTCATGACCGGCAAGCCGGATGCGGGCGGGACCGGCGACCAGGCCGGCATCACCGAGCACGCCGAGGCCCGAACCGCAGCGGCCACAGCGGCCGTGCCGGTCGATATCGGTCCGATCGAGTTCACCCGCGTCGAGGCACCCGCTGCACGCCGGCAACGGCTGACCACCGGGGTGTTGATCGGGCTGGTCGGGCTGCTGTTGTTGATCTTGGTCCCGTCCACCGACGGCTCGGCCCGGTTCGCCCTGTCGGACGCCTTCGATCCGGTCCAGTTGCCGACCATCGTGCTGCCCGGCGCCCCGATCGTGTTGATCTGCGCGCTGCTCTGCCTGGCCTCGTCCGCGGCGTTCCTCAGCGGACGTGCACGCGGGCGGATGGCTGCGCTGGCCGGTACGGTCGGCGGCCTCGCCTTCTTGATCGGGTTCCTCACCTGGGCTGCGGCCGGTCGTGATCTTCCGTTCCCGGTCAGCAATCAGTTCGCCGGCACCTTGGCCGTCGCCACCCCGCTGGTGCTCGGCGCCCTGGCCGGCGTGCTCGGCGAACGGGCCGGCGTGATCAACGTGTCCATCGAGGGCCAGTTCCTGGTTGCCGCACTCGCGGCCGCGATCGTCGGTTCGCTGACCCAGTCGGTGCCGTGGGCGCTCGTTGCCGCGGCCATCGCGGGGATCGGGATGGCGGCGCTGCTGGCACTGTTCGCGATCAAGTACCTGGTCAATCAGGTCGTGCTCGGCGTGGTGCTGAACATGCTCGCGATCGGCATCACCGGCTTCATCTTCGATCAGCTGGTGCAACCCAACCCGGACCAGCTGAACGCGGCGCCGGTGTTGGAGAAGATCCCGATCCCGGGGCTGTCCAAGATCCCCTTCTTCGGTCCGGTGATCTTCGACCAGAACGTGCTCGCCTACATTGCCGGCATCTCGGTCGTGGTGGTCTGGCTGCTGCTGTTCAAGACCAAGTGGGGCTTGCGGGTCCGGGCCGTCGGCGAGCATCCGAAGGCAGCCGACACGGTCGGTATCAACGTGATCGGGATGCGCTGGTCCGCGGTGCTGGCCGGTGGGCTCTTCGCCGGCCTCGGCGGTGCGTTCTTCACCCTCGCGTCGACGGGTGCATTCTCCAAGGAATTCACGGTGGGCAACGGATTCATCGCGCTGGCCGCGGTGATCATGGGGCGTTGGCATCCGGTCTGGGCGGCGATCATGGCGCTCTTCTTCGGCTTCGTCACCCAGATGGCTTCGCAGCTCCAGACCCTGAGTACGCCGGTGCCGAGCCAGTTCCTGTTGATCTTGCCCTACGTCGCGACGGTGATCGCGGTGGCCGGACTGATCGGCCGGGTACGAGCCCCGGCGGCCGACGGCGTTCCCTACGAGAAGGACTGATGGATACCGAAGCCGCCAAGATCGACTGGGATGCGTTGCGCGTGGCCGCGCGCGAGGTCAGCGCCCGGGCCTATGTGCCGTACTCGAACTACCCGGTGGGTGCGGCCGGCCTGGTCGACGACGGCCGCGTGGTGGTCGGCTGCAACGTCGAGAACGCCGGCTACGGAGTCACCCTCTGCGCCGAATGCGGACTGGTCTCGTCCCTGCACGCCACCGGCGGCGGACGGCTGGTCGCCGTCGCCTGCGTTGACGGCGCCGGACGACCGTTGATGCCGTGTGGCCGCTGCCGCCAGCTGTTGTGGGAGAACGGCGGACCGGACTGTCTGCTGGACACATCCTCGGGAACCAAGCCGATGACCGAGGTGCTGCCCGACGCCTTCGACGTCGAGGACCTGCGCCGCGAGCGATAACCGGCGGTATTGATGCGGCAGCAGTTGAGACCACCGGAACCGTAACGGCGATCCCGGCTGAGCTGCTCGCTGTGCCGCGAGCAGCGTCCGGCGGCGGCGCGGCGGCGTGCTCCTGCATCCCTTGTCCGCGTGCAGCACTCAGTAGGATCGAGCCCCCGGACAAGGAGGCGGAGATGGCAGTCGATCGCGACACCCTGCACAGAGCACCCAAGGTCGTGCTCCATGATCATCTCGACGGCGGTCTGCGGCCGGAGACGATCATCGAACTGGCCGCCGAGGTCGGGCACCAGCTGCCGGCCGAGGATCCGGTCGCGCTGCGTCGCTGGTTCGCCGAGTCGGCCGATTCTGGTGCGCTGGAACGCTATCTGGAGACGTTCGAGCACACGGTCGCGGTGATGCAGACGGCACCCGCGCTGCGCCGGGTTGCGGCGGAGATGGTGACCGATCTGGCCGACGACGGGGTCGTCTACGTGGAGACCCGGTGGGCGCCGGAGCAGCATCTGCGGGCCGGCCTGACCCTACGGCAGGCCGTCGAGTCCGTACAGCAGGGCCTGATGGACGGGATGGCCGTCGCTGCCGCCCGCGGACTCAAGATCACCGCCCGGCAGTTGCTGACCGCGATGCGTCATGCGGAGGACTCGCGCAAGATCGCCGAGCTGGTGGTGGACTGTCGCGGGATCGGTGTGGCGGGCTTCGACATCGCCGGAGCCGAGGCCGGTTATCCTCCCTCCCGCTACCGCGCCTCCTTCGACTATCTGAAACGCAACAACACCCGGATCACCGTGCACGCCGGGGAGGGCTTCGGACTGCCGTCGATCTGGGAGGCGGTGCAGCTCTGCGGCGCCAACCGGCTCGGTCACGGGGTCCGGATCATCGACGACATCCACTTCACCGAGGCGGGCGCCGAGTTGGGTGAACTGTCGGCCTACATCCGGGACCTGCGGATCCCGCTGGAGATGTGTCCGTCGTCCAACGTGCAGACCGGGGCGGTCGGCTCGATCGCCGAACACCCGATCAAGATCCTGGCCGAGCTCGGCTTCCGGGTCACCGTGAACACCGACAACCGGCTGATGAGCAACACCTCGATGACCGACGAGTTCGCTGCCCTCTGTGCCGCTTTCGACTACGAGCTGGACGACATCCGGTGGCTGACGATCAACGCCGCCAAGAGTGCGTTCTTTCCCCATCCGGAGCGGCTGGCCCTGATCGAAGATCAGATCAAGCCGGGCTATGAAGTGCTGGCGCGGAAAGGCATTGGCTGACAGTGGCCGCCGATCCCGCAGGGCAGCAGATGATGGGGTCCTGTGAACACGAGTGACGTCTGGAACATCATCGCGTTGGTGATCGCGCTGATCTTGATCATCAACATCATCGTCGCGATCATCACTCTGTTCCTGGAGCGTCGGGACTCCGCCTCGCTGTGGGCCTGGCTGCTGGTGTTGACC
Organism: Microlunatus sp.; assembly: GCA_036566865.1. Taxonomy (GTDB): domain Bacteria; phylum Actinomycetota; class Actinomycetes; order Propionibacteriales; family Propionibacteriaceae; genus Microlunatus. Next base: position 1,156 of record DATCVL010000434.1, on the reverse strand, counting down.
CTGATCCCGGTCTTCGGTTTCATTCTGTATCTCTTTGTGGGCAGGAGAATCTCGCATCGGCGGATCTTCAAACTGTTGGACGGATCCGACGTCGAACATCCCAAACTCGCGTCGGCGCAGCGGGCCCAGGTGGCGCGCGAGGAGTATGTCTTCACCAACGAGGTCGCCCTTCGCAACACTGAATTGGCCACGCTGCTGATGAACGATCCGACCGCGTCGTTGAGTCACGACAATGCGGTCACCGTCTTCCACGACGGGCCGGACAAGTTCGAGGCGATGATCGACGACATCCGGTCCGCCCAGGACCACGTGCACATCCTCTACTACATCTTCCGGCCGGACGTGATCGGCCAACGGGTGCTGGATGTGCTGGCCGAACGGGCCGAGGCCGGCGTCACCGTCCGGATCTGCTTCGACGCGTACGGTGGCCGCACGATGAAGCGCCGGCACCTGGCCCGGCTTCGAGCCGCCGGGGCCGAGATCTATCCGTTCTTCCCCAACAGCTTCGGCCCGATCAACTTCCGTGTCAACTTCCGTACACACCGCAAGATCGCGGTGATCGACGGCAAGATCGGCTACGTCGGTGGCTTCAACATCGGCGACGAGTACGTGATGCCGACCAGGAAGTTCGGCTACTGGCGGGACTCCCATCTGCGGATCGAGGGCAGTGCGGTGGCATCCCTGCAGACCCGGCTGCTGATGGACTGGAACGTTGCCGCACCGCAGAACCGTCGGGTCGGGCACGAGCCGCGCTATTTCCCTGTGTTGGAAGAGAGTCCGGGCCGGGTTGCGTTGCAGATCGTCTCCAGTGGACCGGACTCGGACTGGGAGTGGATCAAGTACGGCTACCTGAAGGCGATCAGTGAGGCGAACGAGTCGATCAAGATCCAGACGCCGTACTTCATCCCGGACGCGTCGATGCTGGATGCGCTGAAGATCGCCGTACTGGCCGGTGTCGACGTCCATCTGATGATCCCGGACAAGCCGGACCACCCGCTGGTCTACCCGGCAACGCTGTCGTACGCCGATGAGCTGGCCGCGCTGGGGGTTCAGGTGCACATCTACACCGGCGGCTTCCTGCATGCGAAGACCCTGCTGATCGACGACGAACTGGCGTCCGTCGGCACCGCGAACTTCGACTACCGCAGCTTCCGGC
>DATCVL010000433.1:0-6189 GCA_036566865.1 Microlunatus sp. | reverse complement strand
GGGCGTGTGATCCACGCCCCCAGTTGCCTTTCGTCGGTGGGCTGGCCGACGCGTTCGGCCAAGGCACTGGGAAGTGGCTGGGCGATCGCGGCGGCGATCTTGTGCACCGCCGGGCGCGTTGACAGATCTGACTGCACCACGGAGCCGCCACTCAGCAGGGCTCCTGGAAGCTCCTGCATCGCCGTCTTACGGAACGGTGCGAGCCCCTTGAAGGCGTACGGGTCACCGGCGCCGCGGGACCACACGACGATCCAGCGCGGATCACCGTGCGGATCGGGCCGGTGGTAGAGGTTTCCCAAGGCGGTGACGTCCAGCTCAACCGCGCTGAAGCGGCCGGTGAAGTCCTCGACGCCGAGCAAGGTGTCTCCGGAGCTGCCCGACATCACGTTGTTGCGGACCGCGATGTTGCGGATCTGCCAGGGCAGCGGAAGGCGAGGATCCCGATAGGTGCCACTCGGATCGAGATCGCGGCCGTCCTGAACGATGTTGATCGCCCGTTGGTTGCCCACGACGGTGTTGTTCCAGATCTGGGCATCACTGGTGTCATTGATCTTGATCCCGTTGCCCCGGTTGTCGACGAGGAGATTGCCGACCAGGTCGATCCGGCCGGACACCTCGACGGAAATGCCGTGCTTGCCGTTGCCGATCATCTGCGAGTTGACGATTCCCACGTCGTAGGACGATTCGTCGAGCCAGACGCCGGTGCCGTGGTTGTCCACGAACTCCGAGTCGCGGATGACGACCGAACGGGTCCGGCCGATCTTGGCGCCTCCGGCGACCGGCGAGGTGTTGAAGCCCTCGACGTTGTTGCCTTCGACCATGACCTGATCGAGGACCAGGTCGTCCGCCCGGGTCGCGGTCATCCCGATCATGCCGTTGTCGACGAGTCGGACTCCGAGCAATCGGGTTCGCCTGGCCATCGTGTGCAAACCGGTGGTGGCGTTCTCACTGATCGTCAGATCCTGAAGCGAGACATCCGGGCCGGCGATGGTCACGGCACCCATGTGTGGGACGGATGGGGCGAAGCGGCGGACGTTGATACCCCGCAGGGTGACGCCGCGACTGCGGATGCTGACCGCTTTCGTCAGCGAACTCGCTCTCACCTCATGATCGGTCGGGTCGGAGCCGAGATACAAGCGCTGTTTGTCCTCATCGACGAAGAAGGCGCCCGGGCGTACCTCGCCACGGGTGGCCACCTGGACCTGGCGGACGCCGTCGATCCAGACCTGGTCCGGATGGGCGGCCATCGGCCGGGCGGGATTGACGAATTGCCATCCCTGCTTGGTGTTGTCGGGCGCACCCCAGGTGTAGGTCTTGCTGTCGTCGAAGTGGACCGCCCAGTTCGTCACCCAGCGATGACGCTTCTTGACCCAGCTGTCGATCGGCCGTGAGCCATCCAGCCAGACCTTGGCACCTGGTGCCGCGCTGACCGTCAAGCCCGGGTGTGCCTCGATCTTCAACGACTCGTGATAGACGCCGCTCTGGACCACGATCGAGTCGCCCGGATGGGCGTGGGAGATCGCGGCCGTGATCGTACGCAGCGGCGACTTCTGGGAGCCGTCGGCCCCGTCATTGCCGGCGCCGTCGACGTAGAGCACGTGCTGATGGCGAGGTGCGGCGCGGTACTGCGGCGGGCTATGGGTCCCGCCGCTGGGGCCCTGGGTGCCGTCGGTGCATCCGGCTGCGCCCGCGACGACGGACAACAACGAGACGGCGACCACCCACAAGGGCGGGCGCAACGTGACTGCCATAGGCTCCCCCGATCACCTACCCAAGTATGTGGACTCCTCGGCCTTCGTGTGGGGTGCGGGAAAAGTTCACCGAAATGGGCTGGGTCAGCTCTGTTGTTGGCGTCGGCGCTGCCGCTCCTGCCACCGGTCGCGTGCCTGCTTGGCCTGCCGGCGGCCCAGCAGGTAGGCGTCCCGGCCGAGCACGCCGATCGCTCCCGCCGGCGTCCGGGCGGACCGCAGTTCGAACAAGGGGCTGGGGACAGCGCCGAAGTCCGCCTTGTACGGCTCGTCGCCGACCGTCAGATCGAAACACCGGCGGCCGCGTTCGATCGCCGCGATCACGAGTTGATCCACGATCAGCAGGCCGAGGGAGTAGTTCCGCAGCCGACCGACGTCGTAGCCGACCAGCAGGAACAGCTCTTGATCATCATCGACGAGGTCCAACGTCGCGGCGGCGACATCGTCGCCGACCTCCAACACCCGCAGCCGGTTCGGGCGATCGGGGTCGTCGTCGAGAGCCACTGCGCGATAGAACGCGAAGTAGTCCGCGACCTGGGCCAGATCGGTGCCACCGCGCTCATCGAATCGGGCCGCACGGAATTCCTGGAGTTGCACCAGGACCTGCTCGATCTCCGCGGCATCGGTGACGGTCCGGATCCGATGGCCACCCTTGGGGCGGAGCCGTTTGTACTTGCGTTCCAAGTGTCGGGCGAAGTCGGGGCGCAGGCCCTTGCGCCAGGCATCGGAGGTCGGCGGCAGCGCGATCCGATGCGTCTGATAAGCGTGCCGTTTGATCTTCGCGCCACCGAGCAACGCCGCGAGTTGATCTTGGTCTGCCCGAACTCGCTCGACACGGAGCAGGTCGAAGGGGCCGAGTGCGGCGCGCACGGCGGGGCCGACGTGCGGGTCCGCGACGATGGTTGCCGCGAGCTCGCGGTCCAGGACCGGGGCGGCGTAGTCATTCACCCCGAGGTCGGCGAATTCCAACAGGCGTAGGCCGAACTGCCGTCTGCTGATCATCGGAATCACGCCGACCAGCCGTCGATCTGCCTGCCGGATCGTGACGAAGCGCTTCTCGGCTGCCCTGGCCGGCGCCAGCACGGTGTACAGGTGATGCAGCCAGACCGGATGCTGGAACGGCGTTGCCGCGGACCGACCGAAGAGGTCGCGATACTCATCGGACCTGAGGTCCAGCCGGTCTTCGCGGGCGATGACGAACTGGCTCATCGGACGTACCGTCCTGTGCCGTGGCCCGGTACGGGGATCCTCGGCGACACCGCGGAGCCGTCGATGCATTCCAATCGGCCGGCCCGGTTGAGCGTGTGCAGCCGGCGCCCGGGCCACCACGGACCCGGACCCAGCCGCCGTACCAGCCGCTGCTCGAAACGGTCCTCGTCCAGAGCGACGATCTCGGTGATCGTCAGGGACGCCCCGTAACCCTTGCGGCCGTCCTGGGTCGGACGCATCATCCGTCCGTCCTGGATCACCACCCGACCGGCGGGTCGGGCGCTGGAGATGTCAACCAGGACAGGGTTGTGACGATGAGCGGTCCAGGGACCGGTGAGCTCATCGGCGTACCACAGGTGCAGTGCATCGGAGAAGGATCCGCCGTGCTGCACGGTTGCCGTCATCCACCACCGACCCTGGTGCCGGAACACGGTCGCGTCACTGCCGGTCACCTGGTCCAACAGGATCTGCTCGCGCTTCCACTGGTGCGGAAACCCGGTAGCTCGGTAGAGCTCGATGGTGCCGGCAGCACTGGTCTCGGGAATCATCCAGACCTCGTCGTCGTGGGCGAATACGAACGGGTACGACAGATGCACGTCGTGGGACAGCACCGGGATCGGAGGATGGATCGGGCCATGATCATCGAATTCGGTCATCGCGATCACGCCGCGGCCGACTCGGTGGTCGAAGTCCTCGACGAAGAGGTAGTGCCGGCCGTCCTGCTCGAACGGGAACGGATCGGCGTAGAAGTGTCGGCCGTCGTCGGGCAGCTCCTGCCACCCGTTGCTCGGCTCTCCGGTCTCCTGGATCAACCCCGGCCCGTCGGTCCAACGCCAGCCGACCCGCCAGTGCGGAGCCCGATAGAGGGCGCGGTAGGCCCGATGCAGGGCGGCGCTGCTGCCACGCCGGACTGCGTGCCGCACCAGTTCGCGGGCGGCGTCGTTCGGTGCCGGCGATGACGTGGTCGAGGTCGAACCGCCGATCGGTTCGTCCTGATATGCGGGCGTACTGAATTGTCGGGAACCGACCGCCCCGATGATCAACACGATGCAGCCGGCCAGGAGATCATCGAAGGCCTCGGACAGGACGCCGGGATTCTCACTGCCGGGAACGCCGTCGGCCACGACGGTGCCGTGCGCATCGACGATGCTGACCACCGGACTCCGGCCCGCCCTCAGCGCCTGCAGCGCCGCCGCCTCGCCGGGGTCACCGTCGAACCGCAGCGTCCACGTCCGGGATCCAAGTGATGCTTGTGGCGCCGGTGGCTGTGCGGTCAGGTCGAGCACGAGGTCGGGCCCGGCCTCGGCCGCCGGCTGGCTCAGGCGCCAGGGCCTGATCGATTCCGGTGGGCAACGGCGGCCCAGGCCGCTGCCACGGCCGCCCAGCAGTCGGTCGATCCGCACCAGGTCCTCGGCCCGATGTCGCGAGGTCGAGTCATCCGGTGGACCCGGATCCAGCGCGAAAACTCTGTCCGGTTGCAACTCGGCCAGACGTCTCAACAGCTCGATGTGCCACTTTCGAATCGGCGCTGCGATGCGCACGCCAACACTCATGATCTCCGCCGCCTTCCCCCGATGGGCAGTTTCAGAACATTCTTGCAACTCAGCCACGCTGATGACCCCTAAAGGCTAGAGTCTTTTCGTCAGCGTCGGGTCGCAGCCGGCGCACGTTGTTCCATCAAGTTACGCGCTGGATGAGTCGGGGGGCTCAACGTGACGTTTGCTGAGTATTTCGTGCTGCTTCGACGGCATTGGCGATTGTGGGGGATCTGCGTACTGCTGGGTCTCCTCGGCGCCGCCGTCTACAACCAAGTAGCCCAGGTGCGATACACCGCTGTGGCGACCTCATTCGTGACGGTCGCCGAAAGCAGCAGTGCCACCTCGGGTGACGTCTTTCAGGGATCACAGTTCGCTGTCGAGCGGGTGAAGTCGTACGCACCGTTGGGCACCACGCCGCAGGTGCTGCAGCCGGTGATCGATCGGCTCGGACTACAGACCTCGGTCGCGGATCTCCGCGACACGATCAAGGTCTCCAGCCCGGCGGAAACCGTGCTGCTGGAGGTGAGTGCAACCAATGCCAGCCCGGAATTGGCGGTCAAGATCGCCGACGGGGTCTCCGAAGAGCTGGCCACTCGCATTCATGATCTTGAAACGCCGCGGTTGCGCGGCGCCTCGCTGGTCAATGTGACCATGACCCAGCCGGCCGAGCTGCCGTTGACGCCGTCCTCGCCGCGCAAGCTGCTGGATCTGCTGATCGGCGCGCTGGCCGGTGCCGCGATCGGTTTGGTGCTGGCGCTGATCCGCCATCACTTCCGGCGGCGGATCGAGACCGCCGAGGACGTCCGGGCCGTGACCGGCGCGGCCCCGTTGGGGCTCACCATGGCGGTTCGTGGCAAGAAGGCCAATCCGTTGGTGGCGCTGGAACGGCGGTCGGCCGCAGCGGAGGAGTACCGGACCATCCGGACCACACTGGATCTGCGGCCGGGCGGCTGGCAGGGGCACCAGATCGTGATCAGCTCGCCGGGCCGTGGTGACGGCAAGACCACGGTTGCCGCCAATCTGGCAATCAGTTGGGCGCAGTCCGGCGCCTCGGTCTGCCTGGTCGACGCGGATCTGCGGGATCCGGCAGCGGGCAAGCTGCTCGAGGTCACAACGGACTCGGGGCTGGCGGATGTCCTTACCGGTAAGGAAAATCTCGAGGACGTACTGCAGCAGAGTCAGATCGAAAATCTGTCCGTGCTGCCGGCCGGTCCGCCGGCGATGGATCCGCCGGGTCTGCTGGAGTCGAGTCGGATGCGGGCGTTGGCGGCAGTCCTGCAGAACCGCTTCGACGTGGTGATCTACGACACCCCGGCGATGCTCGCGGTGGCCGATGCCGTGGTGATCTCGGAGATCGTCGGCGGGCTGATCGTGGTGGCTCGCTCGGGTTCGACGACTCGGGACGATCTGGCCACCTGCTTGGAAGGTGTCGCCGACTCCGGACAGAACCTGCTCGGCGTGGTCACCGCCGGGGTGCGTCGGCGCGGCAAGATCAACAAGGACTACTGGTCGGGACCGGATCGTGCCAGACGGCCGGCAGGACCGTCTCGCCGGGTGGTCGGATCCGCCGCGCCGTCCGCTCCGGCCATCAGCCATCCGATGCTCGAAGGGCCGGCGTCGGCGGTTGGGTTGCGCCCGACCGGCACCGCCGGCCCGGCCATCCTGGCTCGCACAGCCATCCCGGATCGGCCGCT
>DATCVL010000432.1:0-43549 GCA_036566865.1 Microlunatus sp. | reverse complement strand
TGACGTGGCGCGCGTGCTCGGCTGTGGCGACCGTCGGTACGTCGTCGCGGATCCAGTCCACCAGTTGCATCACGTCCTCGAAGACGTGTGCCTCCTCCATGCTGCGGTGTTCGCCGATCACATGCGGTAGGGCGAAGGTGTAGCCGTAGGTTTCGGCGATCTCGCGGCCGGGATAGTCGATGATCTCACCGTTCAGCGTCGCCCCGTTGATCACTCCCTCGGTGCCGAAGATCATAGGACGGCCCAGATTCGGCAGGCCGCCCGCGGCGGCACCGTAGACATAGGCGAAGAACGCATCTCCGAAATCGATGATCATCATGGTCTGATCGTCCATGTCGGTCGGCAGTTGTTGACCGCGGAACTCGCGCTCGGTGATCCGTACACCAGACAGCGCCGTGACACGCTTGGCCGGACCGACGACGGCCGTCAGGGCGTGAAGACCGTAGACGGTCATGTCGTAGAGCGGGCCACCGCCCGGCTTGCGGAAATACCAAGCAGGGTTGATATTCGTCAACGGGTCGTCGCCCAGGCGCACACCGGCCTCCTCCTCGTGGTAGCGCCCGAAGGTCGCACCCGTGACCGCCCAGGTCGGCTTTCCCAGCGCGCCGCCGGCCACCAACTCCTTGATGCGCTGCAACCGCGGGTTGACCAGTTCCCCTGGCGACGCCACCAGCTTCACCCCGCGGTTCACGGCACGTGAGATCAGATCATTCGCCTCGTCCACGGTCGTCGTCATGGTCTTGTTGACATGGACGTGCAGTCCCGCCTCGATCGCCATCACCGCCTGCTCGTAGTGCAGTCCGATCGGTGAGGCGATGCTCACTGCGTCCAGCTGACCGGCCTCGAGCATGCTCGCCATGTCGGGATAAGCGACGGGTACAGCGAATTTGGCCGCGGCCGCCTGGGCACGACCCAGGACAGGATCGCAAACGGCGACGACGTTCACCCGGTCCTGCACATCGTCCATCGTCAGATGGGGCAGCAATCCGCGCAGGGAGATGCTGCCTGTGCCGACAATGCCCAAACGAACTGGTTCACCCATGGCAGCACCCTTGCAGAATCCGAGGCGTGGGCGGGGACAACTGGCCGGAGTGGTCTGACTTCGCGTATCCGTGCGCGACCTGCTCGCCGAACGGTTGGTGGACGGACGGTCCTGGGACCCGAGCTGACAGCGATCAATCGACCGGTGACGGTGTCAGGAGATCGTCGTTTCGAGCAGATCCTCGAGGCCGAAACGGACGTCGTCTGCGGTGACGTCGGGCCGGGTGCTCGTCAGGCCGGGAAGGATATGGGCCGGATCGGGCAGGAAGCCGAGGATGTCGCTGACGATCCAGAACCGCCTGGCGTCGGGGTCCTGGGCGAGTACGCCGCCTTGGGCCAGGTAGGTCGTACGGAAGGCCTCGGCGTCGGCGGGTGTGTGCAACATGGCGAAGTCCGAGCACATGTGTGCGACGTCGAGGTCGGCCGGCCCCCAGGACATGTCGGCCCAGTCGACGATGCCGGTGACGTGGTCGCCCTCCCACAGGATGTTGCCGAGGTGGAAGTCGCGATGCAGCAATCCGTACGGGGTCGGTGGGGCGCCGGCGGTTGGTCATTTCTCACATCGTCGCAGATCGCGCACAAGGGGAGCGACCGCCTGCCTGTAGTGATGGTTCCCTTCGTGACAGGCGGTCTCCCACCTAGGCGGTGTGCGGACCGTGCCGTCTCGCCGGTGGCCGATCTGCATGATCAATCCGGCTCTCGTTGGAGGAGCTGTCGGGAGGATGCGAAGCCGAGTCGTTCGTAGACTGGCACGGCTTTGCGTCCTGAGTGGACAGTCACGCGGAGGGCGCCGAGTTGTGTTGCGTGCTGCGCCGCTGCCTGCACCAGCGCCGAGCCGATTCCTTGGCCTCGTACCTCTGCCATGACATAGACGCTCTGGATGTCAGCGCAGAGACGGTTTGTCGAGCCGGGGTATGGGACGCGGGAGACGAGTGCGACCCAGGCCACGCCGATGATCTCTGGTCCGTCCAGTCGTGCGACGAAGGCTTGGTGGGTCCGTTGATTGGCCGCCCACCAGCGTGCGAGTTCTGCCGAGAACTCTCCTGCGGATCGCGGTGGCGGTTCCTGCTCGTGTGTGTTCAACCACTGCAATCGTGCAAGCTCGCCGACATCGGACATCGTGGCCGGGGTGATCATCACGCGGCGAGTCTGCCATCTCGGCACGCTGAAGCCACCCGAGTTTGTCCCTCCGACCAGTGACAGTTGCGGCTCTCTGCCGGCAAGATCACGCCATGGCGAGGGCTGCTTATGGGTAGACGGCGAGCTGTGCTTGCCCTGAGCATGCGGCGATGGCGGAGCCAGCGACGATCAGATCCGCGCGTGACCAGGGCGTCTCCCGCTCCAGAAATGGGAGTTCGGCTGCCATCCACCAGTCCCAGAACCGCCGGCATTCGTCGGGACTCCCGTTGGTCCCGATCGCGATGTCGCGAACCAGCCCGCGCTCGCGTGCCATGGGAAAGTCGGATTGGATCCAGATCAGCACATCGGCCAGGCGGGCGATCTGCCGTCGGCCGGCGCCGACGCCCTCGACGATCAGGGTGTCGAGGTGAGCGGGCAGCTCGATTGCGCCGTGCCGCCCGTTCGGTGCCCAACCGGGCGGCCGGTAGTCGATCGGTTCGCCGTCCCTGGCGGGAAGAATGATGTGGTCGACCAGTGCGTCTGCCCAGTCGAACATCGAGTAGTTCCACGCAACGTCGTCGGTGTGCACGACTGCGGCGCCGCTGATGCCGGTACGCAGTTGCGCGGCGAACGTGGTCTTGCCGCCCGCGCTACGTCCGTCCACGAGGATGATGCGTGGCCGCGCGGCATCGACTGCGGGGAGTTGGCCGACGAGCACATCCAGTTCGATGCACCGCCAGTTGCCGATGATTGGTTCGGCTGATTCGGGTGCCAATCTCACCGAAGCCAGTATGCCTGCCACGCTCCGTTCTCGGCTTGCCTCATCCCGATCCAGATCAACGCTTCGGGCGTGCCAGCCGCAGTGAGTATTGGTGGTGGGTGTGGGTGTCCACCATCGCTTCGATCGTGCTGCAGACGGCCGGACGCCTGGTCATCGGGGGCAGGCTCTACGATCGTCCGCTGGTGACAGGCTCTGTGTTGTCGCTGGTTGGCGCGGCCGGCTCGATTGTGTTGCTGGTGTTCCTCGTGTTGGGGCCAGATCCTCGAGGAACCGGGTTCGACAGACCTGCCTGACCGTCCCACGTCGATCGCCTGCAGCGCGACGCGTGGCCATGATCTCGGTTCCGTGCCGTCGCCGCTGGCGCGAGTTCGATAATCCCGTGGCTGGGGAGAATCGCATCGGTTAGGTTCTGCGCAGTGAACCTGCAGTTGCGACCCGCGAAAGCGAGCGACCAGCCGCTGATCGCTCGTGCACTCTTTGCGGCCTGGCGGTGGCGACGTCCTTGGGATGAGGACACGTTCCAAGATCATCTGAGAGCAGGATCCCCGGACTCCTACGTCGATGACTTCGGACGTAGGTCGGGCGACGGCGGAATCATCGCCGAGGAAGTCAGCGCGGAGGCACGCACCTTCGCCGGGGCTGCTTGGTATCGATTCTTCACAAACGACGATCATCGGGCGGGCTTCGTTGCCGAGGACATCCCTGAGCTGGCTGTCGCGGTCGAACCTCTTGCTCGCGGGCGGGGCCTGGGGAGAGCGTTGTTGCGGGAACTGATGGACCTGGCGACGGGTCACAGGATCCGCGCATTGAGTCTGCATGTCAGCACCGAGAACACCGTGGCGAGGTCGCTCTACCAATCGCTGGGTTTCGAGGTGGTTCAAGACCACCAAGATCACGGAGTGGTCATGCTCGCCGAGCTCAAGATGCCCTGGCCCGAGGCGGTCGCAGACAAGTGTGTTCGTAGAGTGCGGTCATGAGTGGCAGCATCGATGCGCTTCAGATCGGTTTGTTGGGGTTTCGACAGGCCGTGGCCGAGCGGAGTCTTGGCGTAGAGGGTATTCACGTGGCCCGAGATGGCTGTGATCCGGTGACGTTTCGGTGGGTTTCTGACGATCGGCGCGAGGTCTACTCGGTGTCGAAGACCTTCACATCGGTGGCGGTCGGCCTCGCGGAGGCCGAGGGCCTGCTGGGGCTGGATGATCGCGTGCTGGATCATCTTCCGCAGTTCTCCGACACCGCTGCCGAAGGGGTGGAAGAGATGACGATCCGTCATCTGCTGACGATGACGGCCGGTATCGACTATCGGTGGGAGGATCCCGACGGTGATCATCCGGGCGATCCAGCTGAGGATTTCCTGTCGACCTCCCTGCATGCCGTACCAGGGAGTTGGTTTGCCTACCGGGGCACGAATTCCTACCTGTTGAGTCGGATCGTTGCCGCTGCCAGCGGGCAGGAGATGCGCGACTTTCTGATGCCGCGGTTGTTCGGCCCGCTGAAGATCGGGAATCCGCAGTGGTTGCGGTGCCCGTTGGGATATTCGATGGGCGCTGTGGGCCTGCAGCTGCGGACCGATGAGATTGCCCGGCTCGGCATCACGCTGTTGCATGGCGGTCGGTATCAAGGCCAGCAATTGATTCCGGCCGAGTATGTCGACCTGATGCACGATCCGACCATCACTTCGGACCTTGACGGCGTCGAGGGATCGTACGGTTTGCACTGCTGGAACTGTGTCCGGGACGATGCGTGGCGCATGGACGGGCTCTACGGCCAGTTCTCCATCATGTTTCCGCACCAGCGCGCGTGCGTCACGTTGACTTCGCACTACGAGAAGCCGACGACCGACATCCTTGATGCCGTCTGGGACGAGCTGGTGCCGTACCTGTAAGGATCCGTGACCTGCGGCGTGATCGCCACCAAGGAAACTACGGCCAGGTTGTACGTGGTGGCTGATCTTGAACACGGAAGGCTCGAGCAGGACGAGATCTCGGATCCCGCCGGGGTCGGTAGCATCCGCTAGGACCGCCGTCCCCACCAGTACAGATCGGTGTAGTCGCCGATCGGCCGGTCAGGGTGGGCGTCTTCGGTGTCGGGGTCTTGTTCGGGGGCGATGGGGTACCAGCCGTCGTCGAGCAGTTCGCGGTCGCGGGCCGGGCGGACCCTTGCGCTGAAGATTTCGTCTATCGCGGCGATCCGCAGGTAGGCCTGCTGCGCTTCGATCAGCGATTTGCCATTCGCGCCGTCTGCGGAGCGTGGGTGGTGAAGCTGGTTGGGGTCGTCCTCCCAGAAGCAAACCGGGCAGAGGTCGTACGCGCCGGCTGCGGGCAGCGTTCGATGCCCGCAGCATGGGCACGGGTGCTGAAGATCAACCACCAGATGATCATTGCTGATCTTCTTGCTCTTGGGGTGCAGAAACCCGACGTTTGGCCGCCTGTTCGGAGCCCGATCGGCCTATGGCTTGCGGGCCGATGTGGCGGCGTAGGAGTCGTTGACATGGTGGCACCGACTGAGGCTGACGTAGCGGCAGGGCTTCGCCGCTTGGGCTGTGCGGTCAGTGCCGTTGCTCGTCCCCGCAATCTCTTATGTCCGGATGCACCGCGCGAGCTCGCCGTACTTGATGCTGCTGGAGTAGAGGACTCCCTGTTGGTTGCGGCCCATGAACTTGATGCCCCGGGTACGGCGTTCGACATGGGTCAAGCGGAGGACTTGGGTGCCCGACTGGGTCCAGAGCTCCAAGACGTCGCCGGGCCGGAGCTCCTCGGCGGGGACCTGAATCGGCGTCATGGTGGAGAGGGTACGACGGGTGTTGCGGTGGGGGTTAGTTCGAGGAACGTCGCCGCAGTAGGTAGATCGCTGGGACGGCGCGTCGTTGGTGGACTCGTAGCTGGTGCTCCAGCTGCCAGTCGTTGGTGATGGATGCTTCGAACAGCCGCATGTCTTGTGTGCAGACGGCGAAGCGTGCACCGGGGCTGGCTACTCGGGCGGCCTCGGTCAGGATGGCTGGGTAGAGGGTTCGGTTGTCTTGGTGGTTGCCGACGACGTGTCCGTAGGGAAGATCGCACAACAGCACGTCGATGCTGCGATCGGTCAGCGGGAGTTTGCCGGCGTCGGCTCGGATGAGCGAGGTCGGCACCTTCACTCTTCTGGTTTGGTGCGCGGCTGCCAGGTTCGTGTCGGCTGCGTGGAGTGCTGTGCCGGCGTTGTCGACACCGATGAAGTGTTTGCCGCGACGGGATTCTGCGATCAGTGTGCCGGAGCCGCAGCACAGGTTGAGGACTCGGTCCGTCTTCTCTGGCGCGGCGAGGTCCACCATGACCGCAGCCATGGTGGCGTGGAGGGCGCCGGGCATGTCGGCCACCCGCCACGGTCGGGCCGACAGCGATCGCGGGGTGATGCGGGTGAGGACTTCCCAGCCGTCCCGGTCACGGCGGATACGGAGCAGGAGATCGCCGTCCGGATGCTCCGGTAGTCCTGACCATGATGCGACGCTGTCTCGGACGCGGCGCATCGCCGAGGAGTCTTTTCCTGGAGAGCTGATGCGAAATCCGGTGAAGTGGTCGGACGAGGTCGCGTAGTTGATCATCTGACGCAGCCGCTGATCACCGAGGATGACGGTGGGCCGGCGGCCCTCGAATCGTTCATAGCGGTGGACGGCAACTGCGGTGCGTAACGAGAGGAGGGGAGCAGGTCGCCCGCGGTAATCGATACGATTCCGGACCATTGTGATGCCGAGCGTCTGCTTCAGTTCCGAGGCAGCGAAGGCCTCCAACCCCGGCAGTGTCTCGATCTCGAACAGCAATGTCCCACCCATCTCCGGCCTTCGACACGGGCCAACGGGCCACCAGGGTAGAGGAAACTGCCCGACAGGTGCCCGGGATTTCTGGCGACAGCGCCCGGTCCTTGGAAGGCGGACAGCAGAGGACGCAGATCGTGCGGAAGTGGGTCACTAGGTCCGCATGATGGCGACTGAGAACGGCGACACGTTCCCGGCCGACGAGGTGGGCGGTTCTGACATTCTCCTGGCCGCCGGTGCCTGCCAGGAATTCCTCGATCGGCATCGTGAGCAAAGTTGGGACGTTCCCGTCCCTGGCATTGATGGAACGGTTGCGCGGTCACGACTCGCGGCTTCCACCCGGCGGGATCGCCCGACCCCAGCGGCTTCGCCGCGATGGCCTGTGACGAGTTGATCGTCCACACACATGATGCTGCGGGAGGACTCGGACTGGACTTCCGGCCCGATACCCGACTGAATGGGATGGAACGCAACCGGCGGTGGTGGCCGCGATCTGAGTTGATCTTGATTGGCATATGGGAGAAGTTGATCAAGCCCACGTCTGTACGGGCCCAGTGGGCAGGGCGTGATCCTAGATCGCCGGTGGGTTGAGCTCGAGGATGTCCATGAGGTCGCCGTCCCGGGCGGGCAAGCTGTCGAGGCCGGGCGCCGGAGAGATCGTCGGGATGTGATCGTCGGGCTGGACCGGGCGTATGTGAACCGTGTCATCGGTATTCGTCCGCGACCCGGTCACCCGCCGACGATGGCGGTCGCCCAACCCGACAGCAACGGGATGCGGAGCACGTTCCCGCGGGCCCGACGACCGGGATGCCCTCGATGCCCAGCGGGCCATCGAGTTCCGTACGCGGTGCGCTGCAGACCTCGACGCATCGACAGCCTCGCCCGGTGGCCGTACTTTCGACCGGCGTGAGGCGTCTGGAGCGGTCGACCGGATGTCTACCTCACGACCACGCGGGTCGGTATGCTGCGACAGCGAAAGGAACTCCCGATTCCCGGGTGTTACCTCCGGGAGATGATGCATCGTGAATCCCCAGCAGAACGCACCGGGACCGATCCGGCTGCTGCTCGTGGAAGACCACGCGCAAGTGGCGATGGCCCTGGCTGCCGCGTTCGAGACCGTCGACGACATCGACCTCGTCGCGCGGGCCAGCACCATCGAGGAGGCCGTCTCGGCGACCGGCGAGCACCTGCCCGACCTGGTGCTCCTCGACCGGCGGCTGCCCGACGGCGACGGGATCGACGCGATCGGCCGGTTGCGCGAACAGCACCCCGCGACGCGCGTCCTGGTGTTCACTGGTGAGGCCGACCGGGTGATCGCGGACCGGGTTCGCGCAGCCGGCGGCGACGGGCTGGTGCTGAAGGCGGGCCTACTGAACGGACTGCTCGGCGCTGCCCGCCGAGTAGCGGCCGGTGAGCAAACCTTCGATGTCGAGCTGTCGGAACGGTAAACCGCCGCTGAACCCTGCACCAGAAAGGTGCCGCGATGACGACACGTGAGTCAAACGGACGCGTCGACAGCCTTGTCGATGACGAGCGTCTGCTGCAACTGTTGGACGGGTTGAAGGCAGTACGCGACGGCGACTTCAGCACCCGCCTGCCGCAGGTCGGCGACACCCTGCTGGACGAGATCGCGGTCGTTTTCAACGGCATGGTCGATCAGCTCGCGCAGTTCACCTCCGAGGTCACCCGGGTCGCCCGCGAGGTCGGCACCGAGGGCAAGCTCGGCGGCCAGGCTTCGGTGCCGGCCGTGTCCGGGACCTGGAAAGACCTGACCGAGTCGGTGAACGCGATGGCGGGCAATCTGACCGCACAGGTCCGGGATATCGCAAGCGTCGCGACGGCGGTTGCAAAGGGCGACCTGACCCAGAAGATCACCGTGCAGGTCAAGGGTGAACTGCTGGGGTTGAAGAACACGATCAACACGATGGTCGACCAGCTGTCGTCCTTCGCCGACGAGGTCACCCGGGTTGCGCGGGAGGTCGGCAGCGAGGGGCGGCTCGGTGGTCAAGCGGAAGTTCCGGGCGTCGCCGGGACCTGGCGGGATCTGACCACGTCGGTGAACTTCATGGCCGGCAACCTGACGGCCCAGGTGCGTTCCATCGCGGAGGTGACCACCGCGGTGGCGCAAGGTGACCTGTCGCAAAAGATCCGGGTGGACGCCCGCGGCGAGGTCTTGGAGCTCAAGTCGACCATCAACACGATGGTCGACACGCTGTCGTCGTTCGCCGACGAGGTCACCCGGGTGGCGAGAGAGGTCGGCACCGAAGGCATTCTCGGCGGTCAGGCGCAGGTGCCGGGCGTCGCCGGAACGTGGCGGGACCTGACCACGTCGGTGAACTTCATGGCCGGCAACCTCACCGATCAGGTGCGCTCCATCGCGCAGGTCGCGACGGCGGTCGCGAATGGCGACCTGTCGCAGAAGATCACCGTTGACGCCCGGGGCGAGATCCTCGAACTCAAGTCGACGATCAACACGATGGTCGACCAGTTGTCGTCGTTCGCGGACGAGGTCACCCGGGTTGCGCGCGAAGTCGGTACGGATGGCCGGCTCGGTGGACAGGCGGACGTCAAGGGTGTCTCGGGTACGTGGAAGGGCTTGACGGAGTCGGTGAATGTGATGGCCGACAACCTCACCGACCAGGTCCGTTCCATCGCCGAGGTGACGACTGCGGTCGCACAAGGGGATCTGTCGCAGAAGATCCGGGTGGACGCCCGCGGCGAGATCCTCGAACTCAAGGACACCATCAACACGATGGTCGACACGCTGTCCTCCTTCGCCGACGAGGTCACTCGGGTGGCCCGCGAAGTTGGTACGGATGGCCGGCTCGGTGGGCAGGCGGATGTCAAGGGCGTCTCGGGCACCTGGAAGGGCCTGACGGAGTCGGTGAACGTGATGGCCGACAACCTGACCGACCAGGTCCGCTCCATCGCCTCCGTCGCGACGGCGGTTGCCCGCGGGGACCTGTCTCAGAAGATCACCGTCGAAGCGAAGGGCGAGGTCGCCGCGCTCGCCGACGTGATCAACACGATGGTCGACACCCTTTCGGCGTTCGCCGACGAGGTCACCCGCGTTGCCCGGGAGGTCGGCACCGAAGGGATGCTGGGCGGTCAGGCGCGCGTGCCGAACGTCGCCGGCACCTGGAAGAGCCTGACCGACAACGTGAACTCGATGGCGAACAACCTGACCAACCAGGTCCGGTCGATCGCCCAGGTCACCACGGCGGTGGCCCGCGGCGAGTTGAACCAGAAGATCGACGTCGATGCGCGCGGCGAGATCCTCGAGCTGAAGACCACGATCAACACGATGGTCGACACGCTGTCGTCGTTCGCCGCGGAGGTCACCCGGGTTGCCCGCGAGGTCGGCAAGGAAGGCCGGCTGGGTGGGCAGGCCGAGGTCGAAGGCGTGTCGGGCACCTGGAAACGGCTGACGGAGAACGTCAACGAGCTCGCCGGGAACCTGACGCTCCAGGTTCGCGCGATCGCGGAGGTCGCGAGCGCGGTGGCGACCGGCGACCTGACCCGGTCGATTTCCGTTGAAGCCGAGGGCGAGGTGGCCGAGCTGAGCGACAACATCAATGCGATGGTGCAGTCGCTGCGCGAGACCACACGCGCCAACGAGGACCAGGACTGGCTCAACAAGAACCTCGCCCGGATCTCGGGTTTGCTGCAGGGGCACCGCGATCTGCGCACGGTCGCGCAGCTGATCATGAACGAACTGACGCCGCTCGTCGGCGCACAGCACGGCACCTTCTTCCTGATGGATCCCGGCTCGCACCTGCTCAGGCTCATCGCCGGTTACGGGCATGCCGGCGGCGGCGAGATGACGTTCGACCTGGGGCGGTCGCTGATCGGGCAGGTGGCGCTGACGAAGGTCCCGATCGTGGTGGACCAGACGCCGCCGGCGTACGTCAACATCTCCTCGGGCCTCGGGCAGGCGCCACCGGTCAACCTGATCGTGCTGCCGATCGTGTTCGAGGACCAGGTGCTCGGCGTGATCGAGTTGGCCTCGTTCGCCCGGTTCAGTCCGGTGCAGCGGGACTTCCTGGAGCAACTGATGGAGAGCATCGGCGTCAACGTCAACACCATCATCGCCAACGCCCGTACCGACGCACTGCTGGAAGAGTCGCAGCGACTGGCTGGTGAGTTGCAGACCCGGTCCGGTGAGTTGCAGTCACAGCAGGTGAAACTCCAGCAGTCCAATGCGGAGCTGGAGGAGAAGGCGGAGTTGCTGGCGACGCAGAACCGCGACATCGAGATCAAGAACTTCGAGATCGAGCAGGCCCGTCAGGAGATCGAGGAACGCGCCCAGCAGCTTGCGATGGCATCGCGCTACAAGTCGGAGTTTCTGGCGAACATGTCGCACGAGCTGCGTACTCCGCTCACCAGTCTGTTGATCCTGGCCGGGGTGCTGGCGAAGAACTCGACCCAGAACCTCACCCCGAAGCAGGTCGAGTTCGCCGAGGTGATCCAGTCGGCGGGCACCGACCTGCTGCAGTTGATCAACGACATCCTCGACCTGTCGAAGGTCGAGGCCGGGAAGATGGACATCCATACCGAGCCGGTGCCGCTGCCGCAGCTGCTGGAGTACGTCCAGACCACGTTCCGGCCACTGACCGTGGAGAAGGGACTGGCGTTTGCGGTCACTGTGGCGCCGGACGTGCCCGCGGCGCTGCTGACCGACGAGCAGCGGCTGCGCCAGGTGTTGAGGAATCTGCTGTCGAACGCGGTGAAGTTCACCGAGCACGGCGGCGTCGAGCTGCGGGTGCGCATGATCGACCGGGGTGTGCCAAGCATCGAATTCGCCGTGCTGGACACCGGTATCGGGATCGCGAAGGAGAACCTGGAGACGATCTTCGGGGCGTTCCAGCAGGCCGACGGCACGACGAGCCGCCGCTATGGCGGCACCGGGCTCGGCCTGTCGATCAGCCGGCAGGTCGCCAACCTGCTCGGCGGCGAATTGCACGCCGACAGCGAACTCGGCGAAGGCAGCAGATTCACACTGACGTTGCCGGTCGAGCCGGGGCTGGTCGGCAGCCTCGATCGTCCACGGTCCGATGACGAGCCGCGGCGGGTGCTGGTCGTGGAGGCCACCGGCAATCGGCTGTTGACGTTGCTGGTGCGTGCGTTCGTCGCGGATCACGCTGATGCCGTGGAGCCGGTGCAGGTCGAATCTGTCGCAACGCCGGACGAGGCGATGGCGGTGCTGGAGGCGCACGAACCGCGCTGTGTCGTGCTCGACGCGAGCCTGCCGAGCGCGTCGGCACTGACCCTGCTGCAGCGGCTCGCTGAACGTGTGCGCCCGGACCCGGTGCCCGTGCTGGCGCACCCGACCCGCGAACTTTCCGCGGCCCAGGCTCGGCTGTTCGAGGCCAAGGCCAAGGCGGGGCACGTCGAGCTGCTGACCTCGCTGGACGAGTTGCGCGACCGATTCCTTCTCCGGCTCGGCCAGCCGCACGGGCTCGTCCCGGCGGTGATCGAACCGCAGCAGGCACCCGAGCTGCCGCCCGATCCGCGCGGCGAGACCCGACTTGCCGGGCGGAAGGTGTTGCTCGTCGACGACGACCCTCGCAACGTCCTTGCGATCGCGGGCATTCTCGAGCTCAACGGGATGGCCGTCCGGCACGCACCCAACGGTCGCAAGGGCATCGACGAACTCCTTGCCGATCCCGACGTGGACTTGATCTTGATGGACGTGATGATGCCCGAGATGGACGGGTACGCCACCACAGCCGCGATTCGCGAGATGCCACGGTTCGACCGGTTGCCGATCATCATGGTCACGGCCAAGGCGATGGCGGGGGATCGGGAGAGGAGCCTCGCATCGGGCGCGAGCGATTACGTCACCAAGCCCGTCGATCCCGACGAGCTGCTGGCGTGCATAGGACGCTGGCTCGCCGAGTGACGCCGGCGTCCGACAACGGACGTCAAGTCCTGCTGCGGCCGGCGGCAGGGGCTGCGGATCAGTCCTTGATGACGCGGTAGGTCAGGTGAGTCACGCCGTGGTTGACGGCGACCGAGGTGCAGTCGAGGCAACCCCAGCTTCAGGGTCTCAGTGGAGGTCGCGCCGGCGGCGAGCTTGACGTCCTTGCCGGAATCGGAGGCCATGGCGGTTGCTTGGCTGATCGCCGACTCCAACCCATCGGTCACGATGGTCTGGCCGGGCGCAGCGTCGGGGATCAAGCCCTTCGCTAGGTCACGGTCCCTGATCGCGATACCCGGTCATCATCACCGGCCTGCCGCGACGCGGGATCGTTCCGTTGTTGTCGTCATTGCGTCGAACACGATCTGAGCGTTTCGACCGATGTCGCCACATATCGCCGCACCATCGGATCTTCGCGACGGCCCGGACCTGCTGCGAAACCTTCCGGACGAGTGCGAAGATCTGTCGGTGGAGGAATCGGAGTCGCCGGGATCACTGGCCCTTGGTGTCGTGGTCTTTCTGGTCGAGTTGGTGTTGCTGGCGGTTCTGGCATGGTCCGGTGCTCGACTTGGTTCTCCGAGCCTGCCGCTGGCGATCCTGCTCGCGGTGGTCCTGCCGGGGGTTGCCGCACTGATCTGGGGACGGTGGCTGGCGCCACGGGCGACCCGTCGACTTCACGAACCGACGCGTCTGATCGTCAAGCTGGCGTTGCTGGCGATCGCTGCTGGGCTGCTGGCGTTGTCAGGGGTGATCGTTCCCGCGGTTGCATTCATGGTGCTCGGCGGGGTGATCGTCTGTGTGGGGGAGCGATCGACGAGGCTGGGGCACCGGTCGTCCGCGGGCAACAAGTGATCATGCGACCGCTCCTCTCAGATCGGCTCGCTTGTACGCTGCGCTGAGCACGTCCGGGCTGCTAATCTCCGGGAGACAACCGAATATTTCCAAGCACAGGGTGAACTCGGATGACTCAGCGTTAAGCCGTTCGAGTGGGTGGGACACAACTCCTGGAGGTCCCCTGTGTTCCGCCCATACGCACGCATTCTGCGTACCCCACATACGGCGCTGCCGTTCTTGTCCAGCTTTCTCGGATCACTGCCGATCACGATGTTGTCGCTGGGTTTGTTGTTGCTGATCCAATCCGGCACGGGCTCCTTCGCGCAGGCCGGTCTCGTCAGCGGTTCGCTGAGTGCCGGAAACGGCATCGGGCTCATTGTTCAGGGCCGATTGATCGATCGTTACGGACAGACGGCCGTCTTGATCATCACCGGTGTTCTCTGCGGCAGCGCGTTGATGACGCTGACCTTCGCCGCATCCCGCGCGACGCCGGTGACGGTGTTGGTGTTTCTGGCTGGGATCGCCGGAGCGAGTATCCCGGCGGTGATCACGAGCATGCGAGTTCTGATCCCCGAGCTGGTGGCTGAACCGGATCTGCGTACGGCCGGGTACGCCTTGCTGGGGACACAGTTCCAGCTCGCGATGATCAGCGGACCGTTGGTGGTGTCGGCGCTGTTGGTGCTGGCCAGCCCGGCCTATGCGGTGCTGATCGCGGCAGGGCTGGCAGTCGTTGGTGGATTCGTGTTCGCGGCGACACCGGCATCCCGGCGTTGGCGGCCCAACCGTTCGGCCCGCCCAGCCGACGCCACTCCGCTGCGATCGTTGGCGGTTGTGACGCCCGGTTTGTTGACCCTGCTGATCGCGAACTTCGGCGCCGGACTGGCGGGTGGGCTGATCAGTGTTGCCGTACCGGCGATCGCTGTGGCCGGCGGCGTTGTGTCGCTGGCGGGGTTGTTGTTTGCGGCCCAGTCGGCTGGAGACATCCTGGGTGGATTCGTCTATGGCGGGCGTGACTGGCGGTTGCCGGTGCCGTACCGGCTCTTGGTCTGTCAGGCCGCTGTTGTTGTCGCGGCGGCACTGCTCGCCCTGACGACGGGACACCCATTAGCGATGTTGCCCTTGATGTTCGCGTTGGGTCTGTCCCAGGCGCCGGGCACCATCGCCGGCTCGACGCTGTTGGATGTCGTGTCCCGGAAGGGGGCGCTGGGGGCGTCGTACACAACGCTGGTCGCAGCGAGTCTGGCTGGGGTTGCGATCGGCAGTTCGGTCGGCGGAGCTGTCCTCAACACGGCAGCTGGTTGGGTGCTGTTTGCGATCGCTGCGGCCGCAACGGCAGCGGCATGGGGCCAGACCTTCTGGCGGCGCCGCACCTTGTCCGGCACAGAGGTGCAGATCAGGTGAGCACGCGCAATGCCGGTCGGGAGCGGTCTCGACGCAACGTCCTGAGGAGTCGTGCGATCCAGGTGATGAGTGTCGCGGGCATGTTGGCCATGAAGGAGCAGTTTCCGACGCTGCGAAACGGCGGGGTCTGGCGTCCCGAGGATGAACGCGACGTTGAAGTGTTGCGAGTGCTTGTCGGGGAGCCGAGCGAGCAAGACTGAGGTTCTGGGGGACCGGGGTGTCGTTGACCCGCGGCCCCACCGTCTGGCCGCCGATGGCACGAGATCGAGCTGGGCCGAGCGAAACCGCTATGGGGTGAACGGAGTCAGGCAGAACGGGTGTCCGGCAGGGTCCAGCATGACGACCCATCGGTCGTCCGGCTGGTCGGCCGCCAGGGTCGCGCCGCAGTCGATCGCGAATGCCGTCTGCGTTGCCAGATCGATGTGTTGGCTGCTGAGATCCAGGTGGACGATCGAGGCGCCTGGCCATTGGGGTGGCTGGTAGTGGGTGACCTGCTGGGTGACGAGGTGGAAGTTGCCGGCTTGGACGCCGGCGGCGGTTTCAGTGCGCCAGTCCACCCGTCCGTTGAGCAGCCGAGCATAGAAATCGGCCAACTCGTTGTGGTCGGCACAGTCGATCGAGATCGCGACGATGATCAAGTCGGGGCGAGCGTCGTCCATGGGCGACACGCTAGACAATGTCATCGGCTGGACGCGGCGGAGCGACGCGTTCGGTTTGTGTGTTTGCCCGTTCGACAGTGAGATTGACGGAGCGATCGCTCAGCGGTGCCGTGAGGTGCGCGAGCCCAGCCGGCACCGTGTATGCCTGGCCGGCTCGCAGCTCGACCCGGTCGTGTGAGGTCTGGAGCAGCACGATGCCCTCGATGACGATGAAAGTCTCGTCAGAGTCGGGATGTCGATGCCAGTGGTACGGCTCGGTCATGACGCTCATCCGCACGACGTGTTCTCCGTTGTGGGTGAGAAGGACGTTGGCGTACGCCTCGGTCACCGCCGCGTAGTCGATCACCCGCTCCTGATCCGCATTCGAAACCATGCAGGCCACCTTAAGAGCCAGTGAGCACCCGGGCGCCGAGTTCGAATCGCCACGCCCGTGGCTGCGGATGGTCGAGGTGATCATCGGATCAAAGGCTGTGTTGAGCCGTGGACTCCGCGCGAAGAGTGACTGTCACGACCTGGGCTTGGACCGGGCACGCCGCGCATTCTTGCCGATCGGGGATTCTCGCCGAGCCAAGATTGCTTCGACGCCGAGCAGGAACGTCTGGCAGGTCGACTCCGGATCGGCAGTGAGACAGCCTGCAGCCATGGCGCCGTCTCTCAACATGATGAAATGCCGTGCGTCCGCGTCCGGTGCCGACGCACCAACTCCGGCGAGCATCTCGGTGACGGTGTCCAGAAACCACTGGCGATGATGCAGAACGGCCCGGTGCACGGGATGCTTTGCTGCGGGATATTCCGCCGCAGCATTCAAGAATGCGCAGCCACGAAAGCCTTTCGAGCGGATGCCCTCGGCAATGGTCTCGGCGACGGCACGGACGGCGTCGGACGGTGACTCCCGGTCGGTACGGGCCTGGTCGACTTGGGCACGGATCGCCTCATCGGTGGCCTTCAAGTACGCCACCAGGAGATCGTCCTTGCTCGGAAAGTGTCGGTACAGCGTCGCGCGAGTGACGCCTGCTTCGGCGACAACCCGATCGATTCCGACCGAATGCAGGCCTTGCGTGTAGAACAGCCGGGTAGCCGTGCTCAGCAGTCGTTCACGGGCTTCAGACATCCACTCACCTATTTCCTCGTCGTCGCCGACGACGCTACCTCATAGATAGAACGGTCGGTCTGGGTAGCCGCGGTTGGGCGGTCGCGACGGTGTCCCTCACCTCGCCGCCTTGGCGATGGTGCGGTGCAGGCGGATGGCGGAGATCAGGAAGAAGACGCCACCCAGGATCGCGTAGCCGGCGACGCTGGTCAGTGAGGCGTTTGGTCCGCCGGCCATGATGATGAAGCTGATGCCGGCGACGGTGGAGATGCCACCGCTGAGGATCATGGCCCACTGGCCACCGAGTCGATAACGCAGGACCGCGACGATGAATTGGACGATGCCCGCCGTGATCGCCCAAGCGCCCCATACTCGCAGAACGTTGGGGATGCCGGATCCGGTGGCGACGGCCAAGCTCGCCGCGGTCAACGAGCTGAGACCCATGTTGACGAAGAGCGGTGCCTTCGGGCGGGTGGTGCCCGACGAACGAAAGTCGATCACCGCCGCAGCGACGTCGAACAGCGGGTAGATGATGATCAAGACGATGGCTGTCGGGGTGATTGTCGCGGCGACCGTCGCCAGCAGGATCGCCCACGCGACGGCGAACCCGAAACGCACGTAGTACAGGTTCCGCAACGACCTGGTGCCTCTCGTCGCATCGGCGAGGGCAGTGGCTGGACTGTCTTGGACTGCGTTGGACATGGGTCTCACTCTCGGAAATAGATAGAACGTTCGGTCTACCTGAGTCTGACCGAGGGTGCTGCGGTTGTCAAGACCGATCGTTCTATCTAGCGACGGAGATCTCGGTCTGTTGATCGCTGGTTTGCGACTCGGCCACGATGCCCGTGACCCGGACAAAGGACCGCAGTTCGCCGGGACGAACGTCGTGTGCCTCGACGAGGTGCGTGATTCGCAGAACGCGGGCTGGGCGGGTTCGGCATCTGTGGGAAAGCTCCGTAAGAGACAGCCGGGAATTCGCGTCAGTACTGATCCGGCAACGACCGCCAGTGCGCGGACGCCCACTGTGACCACGTCGCATAGCCTGGCGGGACGGCGGGGATCTCACCGCCCCGTACTTCCTCCGCATCCGGCGCCTGGAACTGCGTGTGCCACTGCCGCAATTCGGCATCCGTCATCTGGAATTGGCCCGGCTCGCTCTCGTACCGCCAACTGATGCGGCGGCGTTGCTCCTCGTAATGAATGGGCAGGTAGACGACTTCGGCGCGGACGCCGAGCTTGTTTGCGATCCATCGGAGTGCTGAGCGTTCATCCTTGGCCCAGAGGCCGAAGTCGAAGACGACGTCGATGCCCAACTGGGCAGCCCGCATTCCGACGTCTACGAGCTTGCCTTCGAGCAGGAAGCGCTGCTCTGCACGTTCCTTCGTCCGCCATCGCGTTGAATCGTCGCCGCGGAAGATCGCGATCTGCCAGTCGTCGGGGGTCAGACGAAGGGCGAGCTCGCTGGCCTCCAGCTCCTTGGCGCGGGTGGTCTTCCCGGCCCCGGGCAGGCCAACGATGAGAAAGATCGTCACCGGTTCACGATAGTGAATGCCCGCTCGCGGGCCCACTCTCGCGTTCGACCATCGAGTGAGGTGACCGCCTCCTGCCGGCAGTAGGACGCAGGTCGGCTTGCGGACGGCCCTCCGATTTCCCTGCGCGTTCGTCCGGCTGACGCGCTAGTGTCGACGGCGATGGTCGCGTATCGGATTCCGGGTGCAGAGTTTCTTTCCGCAGCAGTCATAGTCGTCTGCTTCGCGATCGCCTTGATCCTGATCAACTTGGAGGTGGCGGGCAAGATCCGCACCCTCGGTGTTCTGGGCGTCACGTTGCTGTTCGGGTGCACGATCCTGGAGGCGATCAACGGATCGCTGGGGAGTGCCTACGGGACGACCACCATCGTCCACCAAGTGGGCTCGATTGTTGTGGCTGTGTTCGCTGCTGCCGGGATGGTGTTGGTTGCACTCGCGGTGGTCGGGGCACGCAAGGCGAGAAGTGTCCGGGGTGATCACCGATGACGGTTGGTCAGGTTGTGCCCGTCGCGATCTTGGTTGCCGGGCTGGTGGTGTCGCTGTGGCTGTTGATCAAGAGCGCCCGTGGGAGGGCCCGTGGATTTGGAATCATCGGCGTCGCGCTGCTCTTCTTGGGCGTGCTCTGTCGTTTCGCCTACGAATGGATCGTCGAGCGATACCTCGGCCGGGTCGAGGACGAATTGATCGTTTCGATCCTGGCTGCCGAGATCGCGGTCGGCGGTGTGCTGATCGGAGCCGGACTGCTCTTCGTGACCCGAGCGATCGTCGTTGCGGGCTGGCCATCGAAGAAGTAGAACGCGTCTAGCCACCCACCGCAGTTTGGCGGGCGCGGCGCGGCTGCCGAGGTGGTGCGTCGAAAGGGCCGAACGCGTGATCTGTCGGTACAGTCCCGGACTGCATCGGCTCACAAACGACGGGTTGCATGGAAGCGCCTATCGACGCGCGTCGTGGTGCTGCATGACGTGGGATCCGTGGGGCGGCAGTGCGAACTGGAACGGGCTGTCACGTCTGTCGAGTCTCGACTTCTGGGCCCGGGTCGGTAAGGCTGTGGTGGTGGCGAAGTACACCGTGAACCCCGCCGGCGTCGAGCAGGCCGCCCGGCTGATCGATGCCAAGCAGTATGCGCTCGACAGCGACTGGGGCGATGTACAACCGCGGGCGGATGCCCAGAACCTCTACCTCGAGCGGCACTCGTGGGAGGAGTACTCAGCGTGGCACCTCGGCCCCACAGAGGGGGCCTCTGAGGAGAGCAAGGCTCGGTATGCGTTTGTGTTCGGGGACTTCCGCCGTGTGCACCGAACCGCGCTGATTGCGTGTGTCTACCGGGCCTCGGAATGGCGGCACAAGGACATCGAGCTTGCGGCGCATGATCTGTTGCAGCACCTGGACCGGGTCAGCGGCTGACGAGTAGGGCATGTGCCCGAGTAGTGATCGGCCGTGGGGTGTCCCCTCGTGTCATCACGTGAGTTCGATTGCGATGATGTCGAAAAGCGGCGAGAGTCCGAGTCGTCTTGCCAGGGAAGCAGAAGCCACATTGTCATGGTGGTGGCTGTAGAACGCGATCTTGCCTGCCTGGCGTACACCGGTTGCCCAAGCCTGGGCGACCGCAGTCGCATAGCCGCGGCGCCGATGGGCTGGGTGGGTCTCGATCCACAACTCTGCGGCGGCGTCGTCGCTGCGGCTCGACGCCGCCCGGGCGACAGGCCTGCCGTCGATCACGATCGAGTACGACTCCGCATCGTCGTGGATGATCATCGGCTGCTCGGTCAGCGAGATGTCGTCGCCGAAGCAATAGGTGTGGAAGTGGCTTGTTTGAATGCTGTGACCGTCGCGCCGAAGCTGCTCCACCAGCGCAGCCGGGTGCTCGAGCACTTGATCGATGTCGTGCTGCCTCAGTTGTGCAACGAACCAACTCGGCGCGGTTGCCGCGAACACGACCTCGGTTGAGCCGTCGGAATACCGCACCGCGTAGCCAGTGTCGTCGTGGCTGTCGGGCACCTTGACCATGGCCGTATCGCTGTTGGAGAGCCACGTCGGAATCCCGCCAGCCTGCGGTGTTCTCTTCGGCAACGATGGCTGTTGCCGGCCGGAACCAGGATGCGAGCGCGAGACGTGATCAGCACTTGTTCCGGTCGGCCGACGATGTCGGCCGCTCCTGCGCTCCGGCCTGCCATACCGGTCGGCTGCCAGCGCGATCAAGTTTCTGCCCTGAAAGGATTCCGCTCTTGCATGTCGTTCCCGGACTGAAGGTGTTCTACTTCGGAACTCCTGTCGTTCTGATCAGCACTCGCAACGAAGACGGGACTGCCAATCTTGCGCCGATGTCGTCAACCTGGTGGCTCGGCGACTGCTGCATGCTCGGCTTGGGCAACAGCGGCCAGACCACAGCCAACCTGCTGCGCGAGGGGGAATGCGTTCTCAATCTGCCGTCGTCGGCCATGGTCGACGTCGTCGATCGGATCGCCTTGACCACCGGGCGGATCCAGGTGCCCGAGCACAAGGTGGTCCAGGGCTATCGATACGAGCCCGAGAAGTTCAAACTCGCCGGCCTCACCGAGCAGTCCTCCGAGCTGGTCTCGGCTCCGCGTGTGGCGCAGTGTCCGATCCAGCTCGAGTGCCGGTTGATCTCGTCCCAACCGTTCGGCGTCCCCGAACCGCACGCGACTGCCTTCCAGGTTGAGATCCTGCGTGCCCATGTTGACGATGAACTTCTCGTCCCAGGCACCCATCACGTGAACCCGCTGGCATGGGATCCGCTGATCATGAAGTTCTGTGAGTTCTTCGGAGGTGGCACCAACGTGTATCCCTCTCGCCTGGCCACCAGCTGGAACATGCCACCGATCACCAACCTGCCGAATCCGGTGGTCGACCGCAGCCCACGCGAGGTGTCAACGACCGACAACGGCTGCGAGGTGTTGACCGCCTCCTAAGGCGGCAGCAGCGCGAGTGTCATCGCCTGGCATACAAGGCAGGCGGGCATGGGCTACCAGCAATGATGATCTCCACCTGGGCGAGGGTCTCAGTCAAGGTCAGGTCGCTGTTGTCGATCACGTACGGCTGATGCTCTGGCTGGATGCCTTCGACGAATCCGCGATAGTTGTCGGCTACCTGCTCATCGCTGAGCAGCGGCACATTGCCTCGATATCGGTTTCGTTCCAGGCACGTCCTCAGGGTCGGAAGCAGAATGACCCGTGTCGCTTGCAGTTGGTGGAGGAGGACGTCGATCTTCGAGCTGGGCCACGGCGGCGCGTAGACATCGACGATGCAGTCGATCGAGTACTTCCGATAGACCTGGACCATCGCCTGCCAGATCTCGGTGGCCGCATCCCACTGCCGCTGTGTGTCGTCGTTCCAGCCATCCTCGGGATATGCGATACCGGCGCGAACGTTCAGACGGATCTTGTCAGCATCGATCACAGCTCGCGGGCTGTCTCCCAGTCCGGCCCAAGCTGCCGATGTTTGAGACTTGCCCGCTCCGGCCGGTCCCGTGAGCATCACGACCTTCGACATGCGCCGCAGTCTTCAGCCACGCCCGCGCGACCGCAAGCAGATATACCGGCCCGCTGACCTGGTGATGCCTGCAGTTGCGCTTGCGGCGCAGCAGTTGATCATGGTCGGAGCCGCCTGATCGCCGAACGTCGGTGGCGCGGCTTGGGGCGACGCCGTTCGCGCCGGCCAGGAGCGCGTCGCTTCGGTGTAACGGCTCAGCGGGCCGCGAACCTCGCAGCCCATTCGGCGTTGACTTGATCGGCCTGTCGACGGTGCCCGATCGCCAGTTGTCGGCCCGGCGCGACGCAGAGGCCGAGGTAGTCGAGCACTTCTTGTGCAACGCGTAGCGGGTCTGCCGCCAACTCCTCATAGACCACCTGGAAGGGCACGATGCCGTTGGCGGCGAACCAGAGAGCCCATTCCGCCTCGAACTTCTCGATTGCGGCTACCAGGCGGCCGATCAGTTCCTCGTCATAGTGAGGCCGTTGACCTCCGGGTTGGACGACCTCACCCGGATGCCAGTAGTGGGTTTGCAGTGCCTTCGCCCACGACACCGCCTGGCCCACGACATCACGTCGTCGCAGGTGTACGAATCGGAGCCGACCCAACTGGGCGCTCAACAGGTCGAGATCGGTCTCCGCCGATCCAGATTCGGCGGCAAGATCGCCGATCAGCTCCGGCAGCGTCTCGCCCATGATCCTTCCGCCGAAGACACCATTCACTGTCTTGCCGGCGGCCAGGGCGGCGCGAACGTACGCTTCGTCGATCCGCCCGTCACGAGGTCGAGCTATCCGCCAATCGGCGGCGTAGTCATGCAGAGCTCGACGGTTGAAGTAGGAGGCCGGGTGGCCCGCGACTCCGGACGACTCCAGCAGACCGCACAGCAGCGTACTTCCGGAGCGTGGCGTCGCGCAGATCAGATACGAATCGAAGCCTGGCGTCACAGGTGCCGACGGTAGCCAAGCGTCGAGCCGTACCCAACCGAATTCCGCAGGACGATCGGCCACGCGGGGCCATCAACCCCGGGTTGTGGGCTGGAAAGGGCCAAGGCGGCGGTCATCCGTGTCGGGCCGGCCGATAGGTCAGCACCTGGGTATTGCCGTCGAAGGTATGGGCCTCGAGCAGTTCGAGGTCGAAGTCGTCGGCGCCGTCGAAGATCCGGTCAACGCCGGTCGCCCCGGAGATGACAGGAAAGACGGTGATCTCGATGGCGTCGATCAGTCCGGCGTTCAGCAATGCCCGGTTGAGCGTCAGGCTGCCGTGTGAGCGCAGCGGTACATCGGATTCGGCTTTCAGTCGGGTGACCACCTCGACGGGATCGCCTGACTCGATGGTCGTGTCCGGCCAGTTCAGCGGTTCCGTCAACTGGGTGGAGAGCACCGTGACCGGGGAGTTGAACATGCGCGTGATCCACTCGTCGAACATGGCGCGGTCGAAGCCGGGGGCGAGGAACGGTGCGTTCGACGAGTAGGTCGTCGCTCCGAGCACCATCCGCAGGGGGTCGCGGTAGGCGGCGGCGCGGTGGGCAAGGAACTCCGTGCCCTGCTTGCCCCAGTAGCCGCCCCAATCGCCGCTGTGGTTGGCGAAGCCATCGAGTGTGGAGAAGATGTCGAAGGTGTACGTGGCAGCCATGGGGACTCCTTGTCGAGACGGTTATTGGTCGTACGTTGTGACCTGGCCGTTTGAGTCGGCCTCGATGCTGCTACGAACGCCCCGGCTCCGATCCGACACCCTGCCGAAGCTTCTTCGCATCTTCGCGCGTCGACCGGGCTGGCGCCGCGAGCGAGCAACTCGGATTCGATCCGGGCGCGGTAGTCATCCGACCAGTCCGCGGTCTCGCCGTACTTGCCGAAATCGTTGTCCCAGGCGGGATCCGTCAGCCTGACACGTTGCGTTTGGCTGTCGAGCGTCAGAAGGATCACCAGGTCGAAGCGGGTCAGCCGCTCGAGCATGTCGGCCGCGGTACCCGCGAAGACAGTCGGCCGGTCCATCATGCGGAGAGCTCGGTCCAGGCCCTGGCCCCAACACCAGAAGTGATGGTCCAACCAACGGCGCGTTGGGGATTCGGGCATCCCGACGACATGCCCGGATCGGTCTTCCCAGCGAGCGAACCCGCAGGCCTTCATGCGACGGTGGGCGCGATGTCCCAGGTCAGCTCGGTCACATCTTCGATGGGCGGCTGGGCTTCGTGTTCGACGCAGCCGGTCGCGGCATGGCAGGTGATCGTGGCGCCGTCTACTCGAACATCGATCCGCAGGAAGTGCTTGAAGAAGGGGGGATCGTCCCAGTCGCAGAACGGGGAGAACCAGTTGTGGAAGCGTCGTCCGCCGACCTTGAGGATGAGTCCGCTCAACCGCAGCTTATGGGCAGAGATTGAGGCACGGGTCGGTGAGCTTCCTGGTGGTGCGGGCTGCGCGGGGCGGTCCAAGGGGGTTCCGAGCTTCCGGTGGAGGACTTCTGCTGCTTGTGTGTCGTCAAGTGTGACGTTTGGGCGGAGTCTCCGAGGGAGCAATCTGTCCAACATGCCTTGTACGACGTGACTGTAGGCCGCCAACGAGTCGCGGCGCAGCGGGTAGGCCTTGTAGGTCTGCTCGGTGACGCCAAACATCTCGGCCGGATCAATGATCGGGACCAGGTGGGTGGCGTGCATGAAGGCTCCACCGCCGCCGGACACGATGTGGTGGATGGTTCTGGTCGTCTCGTTGGCCACGACGGTGGCGGGGTAGTGCTGGTAGTTGTGTACGTCGCCGCCGATCACGGCGACGTAGTTGAATCCCGCGCTGTGGACGACGGACAGCACGCTTTCGAATCCATCGGGTGCGTTGGCGATCGAGCAGGGATGGACAGTGCCGTCGACGAGCAGAGGCTTACCGGTGATCAGGATCTTGGGTCGAGGGTCGCTCGATACCTCAATCAGCCATCGCCCCTGATCTTCGTCGATATGGCCGCGGATCCCGGTGTCGATGCAGACCAGGCGCAGATACTTCGTATCGATGACGTAATAGGGCCCGGGTTGTGGCGCCGGCTGCTGTTGGGCGGGCTGTCCCCGCAGCGATCTGGCTGCATGGATTGCAGCTGGGTCGATCGCCGGTGTCGGTCGGCGCCACAACGCGTCTCTCAGCTTGGATCGTACGGCGTCCCACGTGCGCGCCAGCCCACGTCGTTGCGGCCGTCGCGGGTCGGGCTCCGGTGGTGGGGGCAGGGTTTCTGGATGACCGAAGTTGGCCATGAACGCGGTGAGGTCGTCGTACCAATCGTGGTTACCCGGGATGGTGTAGATCGGAGCCGGAAGAGTTCGATAGGGCTGGTAGAACTTGTCCCCGTACTCGTTGATGTTCCCGACCGGATACAGGATGTCGCTGCAGATGATCACGAACGAGGGACTGGACGCATCGGCAACGCGGCACAGCGGCGGGACAACGGCGTACTGGCTGTAGTCGCCCTCTCCGGTGTCGCCCATCAGGAGAAAAGAGAACGAGTCGCGATCCGAGAGATCGACGAGCAGTTCATCCGTGCCGCGTCCGTTGATCCATCGTCGGCGGAGTTCAGGTACGGGGTCGGACAGCCGCGACAACGCATCGTTTCGGGAGCCCCACAAGACACTCAGGCGGAACCAGTACATGCGGTCGCGGAGCTGGTTCGACCGCTTGGTTGATCCGGCGTCCTTGGTTTCCGGGACCGGTGGGATCAAGTTCACGAAGGAACCGGGTTGGCCGCAGTGCCACCCGGCTCCCGCGCTGCTGTGGCGCGATGAGTCCGGGCTCGAGTCACCAGGGGAGGACAGCGCTCGCTGTTGCGTAGCGTTCGTGATCTTTCCCGATCTGATCGCTGTTGATCGCATGTCACCATGGGACCACGCCGATCCGGGCTACGTAGACGGTTGCCGATTCTCGCCTGGCGGTTGATCACGGGCTCGGTCCCATATGGGCGCGGTTTCCCCGGGCCTGGTTGGGCCAATGCGGTCCGAAGGCCTGGGCGGGATCCCCGCCCAGGCGCGCGCCTCCTCAAGGAGGTCCTGAAATACCGGCTGCTTGGCTTGGCCGTAGTCGGCGCGACTGTCGGGGTGGGCCTTGGCGGCCACCTTCTTCGCGTGGCTGTATCGGCGGGCTGCGTTCGGATGTGCGGTGAGGTAGTCCCTGAACGCTCGATCGGACCGGGGCGCCGGCGATCTGCGATGGAATATGTGCGGATGCTCCGTACGGTGTCCGTCAGTGTCGCGTTTGAGGAAGAGATGGTCGGGGTCGTCCGCGAAGTACTTGGGGTTGTAGTAGTAGCCGAGTGCTTCGAGCGGCTGGAGGTTGATGCGGAGTGCGTCGACATCGTTGGTGGTGACCAGGATGTCGATGGTCGGTTTCGCAGGCAGTCCGGGGACGCTGGTGGAGCCCACATGCTCGATCGTTGCGTCTGCTGGCAGCACGGTGGCGAGTTCGGCTTTGTCGTGAGTGAACCGCTCAGCCCAGGCCGGTGTCCAGTCCAGGATCTCGACTGCGGGTGACTGCGTTGTCATGGGTGGGCACTCTATCGATCGACTTGTCTGATGCCGCCTCGAGAATCGCGTTCGGTCGGCGAGAGCGTGCAGCCGCGTCGACCTGGACTGACCCTGGAGGCTCGCCGGTCATGAGGATCGCCTCATCTGGTTGGAGCTGGACCATGGCAGTGCAATCAGGTTGCCCGCATTCACAGTCGAAGGTCTGTTCGGCTGCCTCGCCGTGCTCCCTGAGCTGGCCGTTGTTGATCTTGACCTGGAGCTGATCGGCGAGGCTGCGATTTCCGTAGCGGATCATCTGCTGGCGATCGGGTGTCGTCTGGGCCGACGTCAGGTCGTTCAACGCCGACGCCAGGGCTGCCTCGACGGCGGTCAAGGTCTCGGCGATGCTTTGTCCGTCGACGTCGATGATGGTTGCCGCTGTCCCGGCGAGTTGGCCGGTGATGAGGCGGTGACCGTAAATGAGTCCATGGTGGATCGTTGCGGCTGCAGAACGCTCTTGAAGTCGTCGGCGCTGTTCCGCGGCTGAGGGCATCAGCCAGACCGAGCGGGGAATGGGGGCGAAGTCGGGTGTGATGAGCGCCCCTTCGACGACCGTGCCGGCGGTTGGAGTCTCTTCGGCCAGCTGTTCCAGATCAGCCTGGATCATCGGCCCGCGATCGAAGTCGCCGGGTGTCGGGTCGTCCTCGGCATGCAGACCCTGGCCGACAGCTCTGGCACGGTGGGTCCAGGTTTGTGCGTCGGTGCTGTACCAGCGCAGCCCGCGCTTGCGTGCGAGAAGTCTGGCAATGGTGGATTTCCCGGAGGCAGCAGGGCCGCCGATCATGACGGCGGTCGGGAAGTCGTCGCTGGGCATTGATCATGACTATCCGGTCGACGCGGGTGTTGGCAATACAGGACGGGCTCCCACCCAGGGCGGTCAGTTACGGGCGGTCTGGCAGGCTGACATCGTGCGATGGCGAGACGAGATGTCACTTCGATGAGGGATGGACAGGCTTCAGTCACTGCGCAGCGCGTCGCCGCGCATCATCTGACCTTCGATCGGGTGCAAGCGGATTACGGTGATCCGGGCGCCGATGAGCGGTTGTCCCGCGACGTCGCCGGTGACCAGACCGTGGACCCGGCTGGCCGTATGGTCGGCTACCTGGCGGCGCGTACGGCCTTCTTCGACCGGCCCGTGAGGTTTCCGATGTGCGCCCTGAGGCCGCCGCCGCCGTGGCCGGGCTGGCCACCGGTTGGGCGCAATTGCTCGACGCACTCGAAGCCACGCTGCCCGCGTAATCCCGTCAGGTGACCGATCGTGCTGGTGCTGACAGGCTCTGTCGGGTGCCGCTTCGGCTGCGTTGTCTGAGGATTCTGATTCTGGTGCCCGGTTGTCTGTACGCTGCTGGGGGCTCGCGGTCCGATCCGTTTCATGATCGGGATGTCCAGCGGAAGGCGTCATGGCTACCGCCGGGAGTTGGCTGGTCCGGGGCGAGTCCATAGACACCCGGTCTCAACAAGCGATCAAGGAGTCTCGATAAACGTGAACGACGCGGGTGCCAGCGGGGTTGTGATCTTGTCCGACGACAGGGTCACCCTTCGGCCGTGGTCAAGAGATGATGCTTGGTTTATGGTCGAGGCATTTGCCGACCCGGAGATCCGACGTTACAACGGGGGCCACGACCGGCATGGCCGCCCGGCTGCACCGCTCTCCATCGCGGACGCCGAGACCGATATCGAGCAGTTCGCGCGGAGCTGGCATGAGTTCGCTACGACGGGAACAGCCACTGGTGTTGGGTTCGCCATCACGGACACGAGGTCCGGCGAATTGGTCGGTTGCTGCGGCGTTGACGATTGGACTGGCGAGGACGTAGCGCAGATCGGTTACTGGATCGCCGCACCTGCGAGAGGGCGCGGTTATGCCAGTCGGGCGGCGATCCTGCTGACGCGCTGGCTCTTCGAGCTCGGGGCAGCTCGTGTCTTCTTGACGATTGTCGCGGGGAATGAGGGGTCGGTTGCAGTGGCCCGCCGAGCCGGGTTTGTGTACGAGGGCACGATGCGTTCCCACGCCGTCTGGCAGGGTCGGCGCCGTGACGTGATGTGGTTTGCTGCGCTACCGCATGAGTGGACGCTGGGCGGCCCAGATGAACAGCCGTGATGTGGCGCGATCGGGATTCATTGGCGGGTGACGGCGACGCGGTAGCGCTCCTCCGGGGTGATGAGGTGATCGGCGTCGTCGGCATCCTCGCCGAGGTCGATCTGGACCCAGTGGACCTTGCCGATAAAGGCGTCGTTGGTGGAGTCGTAGTCGTCGCTGACTGGGGTGGAGCTGTCGCCGCCGACGTCGGTGGTTTCGTCGGCGGAGAAGATCATCGGTTGGGTAGCTTCGACCCTGCCGTGCCCGATCGGAGAGCCGTCCAGGAACAGCGCGATTGTGCCGCCCTTACCCAGTCCGCCTCCGTCGTAGTTGAACTCCATCCGTACTTGATGTTCCCCTTCGGAGAGAGCGGAGTCGCCGTAGACCTTGACTCGTTGGAGTCCGAACAGGTTGTAGCAGTAGGCGGGTTTGCCGTCGTGTATGTACAGGGTCCAGCCGCCGAACGCGCCGCCTTGCGCGATGATGACGCCGCTGCAATCTCCCCCGGCGGTGATGGCAGCGGTGATGGCGTGGGACTTGTTCTTGAGGTTCATCACGGTGTTCTCGGTGAGCCGTCCCATTCCGCCGTAGAGCATTTGTGTGTTGCCGTGCACGAGGGCGGGTCGGCCGGCCACGTCGGAGTTGAACCGTTCGACCCGTCGGTCATCGAGCGGGAAGACGTTGTACCTGCTTGCCTCGAGCATGAACAGCTGCTGCAGTCGATGCAGGCGTTCGGGTTGTTCGGTGGCGAGATCGTGCGCTTGGGTCCAGTCTTCGGGGGCGTACAGCTTTCAGCGGTCGTCGTCGAACGAGGGCAGCTGGTCACCGACCTCCCACGGCGTCGAATGGCGGGTGACCGCGGTCCAGCCCTTGTGGTAGATGCCCCGATTGCAGAACATCTCGAAGTATTGGGTCGCGTGTCGTTCCGGAGCGTCGGCATCCTCGAAGCTGTAGGCCATGCTGACGCCCTCGAGTGGATGCTGCTGCACGCCATGGACCGACGTAGGTTCGGGCAGTCCGGCGACCTCCAGGATGGTTGGCGCGACATCGATGACGTGGTGGAACTGGTTGCGGATCTCACCCCTGGCCCCGATGCCGGCCGGCCAATGCACGATGGTTCCGTTGCGGGTGCCGCCCCAGTGCGAGGCGACCTGTTTGGTCCACTGGTACGGCGCATCCATCGCGTGAGCCCAGCCGACTGCATAGTGGTTGTACGCCTCCGCGGTGCCGAACTTGGCGATCCGTTCGGCCAGGAACTCCGGCGTCTCCAGACCGGCGGCGCCGTTGAGGGTGATCATCTCGTTGAAGGTGCCGTTCAACGTTCCCTCGGCCGAGGCCCCGTTGTCGCCGATGATCAGGTAGATCAGTGTGTCGTCGAGGATCCCCAGTTCGGTCAGGGTGTCGACCAAGCGGCCGAGGTGGTGGTCGGTGTGCTCGAGGAACCCGGCATAGACCTCCATCTGTCGTGCCAGCACGGACCTGAGATCAGCAGGCGTGTCGTCCCAGGCCCGGACCTCATCCGGCCGCGCGGTCAGCACCGCGTCCTGTGGCACGACGCCGAGCTGCTTCTGCCGGATCAGCGTCTGCTCGCGCACCAGGTCCCATCCGCGATCGAACTGCCCGCGGTAACGGTCCGACCAAGCTGTCGGGACGTGGTGAGGCGCGTGGGTGGCGCCCGGCGCATAGTAGGCGAAGAACGGCTTGTCCGGCATCAACGCCTTCTGCTGCCGTATCCACTCGATCGAGTGATCGGTCATGTCCTCGGTGAAGTGGTAGCCCTGTTGGGGAGTCAGGTCCGGTTCGACCGGGACCATGTCGCGGTACAGCGCGGGCGCGTACTGGTTCGTCTCGCCTCCGAGGAAGCCGTAGAAGTGCTCGAAGCCTCCTCCGCCGGTCGGCCAGTTGTCGAACGGGCCCATCGGGCTGGTCTCCCACACCGGCACCTCGTGGCACTTGCCGAACTGAGCTGTGGCGTACCCGTTCAGCTTCAGCGTCTCCGCCAACGGGGCACAGGTATTCGGTCGCCGAGAGCTGTATCCGGGCGCGGACGTGGCCAGCTCGGTGACACCGCCCATGCCTACGGTGTGGTGGTTCCGCCCCGACAGCAGTGCGGCGCGGGTCGGCGAGCACAACGCAGTCGTGTGGAACCGGGTGTAGCGCAACCCACCTTGAGCCAGCCGATCGAACGTGGGTGTGTTCACCGGGCCGCCGAACGTGCTCGATGCGCCGAATCCGGTGTCATCCAGTAGCACCACCAACACGTTCGGGGCGCCGGCCGGGGGGCGCAGCGGCTTGATCGGTGGGAACGAGGCATCCGGATCCTTGGCGTCGACCGTCGCCAACACCGCCGGAGGCAGATCCGGAATCGGCAATACCTCACGCTGTGCAGGGTCGCGCTGCCGGCTCATCAAGTCCCCCTCATGGCTGTCGGCCACTCGTGTGCGGCCGACTGGTGCCTACACCTGGCACGCTCCACGACGTACTCGACCGCCACGTCACGTCAAGTGGATGAAATCCGGACTGGGCGCCTGCCGACCCCGCGGATGACCTTGATGCGCGCGCAGGCCGCCAGATGATCTTGTCCGCAGTGGATGCTCCACACCCGCGAGGAATGCCGAGACCAGCTGCGGCCGGGAATGCGGACACCACGGACCTTGGCGGATGCTCAGGACCGGACGTCAGTGGCGTTGCTGGGAGCCGTCATCGTCGGCTGACATCACGCCGATGCGGTTGCCGTCCGGGTCGGAGATGACGGCCATTGTGCCCAGGCCGGGCAGGGTCCAGGGCGCGATCGCCAACGCGCCGCCCGCTGCTTCGGCTTGCGCCACTGCCTGCGTGACATCAGGCACGGGAAAGTACGCGACCACGCCGGCTGGGTTCTGATTCGCGTCGCCGACCTGGCCTACGCCGCCGACGGTCGGCTCGCCGTCGCCGGCGCTGATCATTCCGTAGTCGATGTGCTCGTCGACATTGATCGTCCAGCCGAACAGGGAGCTGTAGAACTTGCGAGATGTCGGCGCGTCTTGAGCGGTGACGTCGAACCAGACCGGCGTTGTCATCTGATCTCCTTCGCTGCAGGTAGACAGGAATGTTGACAGCGTACACATCGTGCGTCGATGCTACGGGCCGGGCTTGAGGACGTATGGGGGCAAGGCCGCTGTCACGGCATCGCGGCGACACCGTCGCGACTGGCTGAACAACCGGCTCGCCGAACCCACAGCCGCGGAACGCGACGACATCGCCCGCGTCACGCCCGTCCTGCTTCGCCTCGCCGACCTTGCCGACGCCGAAACGATTGCCGGCGGCCCTGGAATGCCACGTCCTCGCTTTCGGGAACCTCACCTGCTCCGTACTCAGCAGCGGCGCGCCCCGTCTCGGCTCGAAGCGGATTCGGCGCCAGTCTGCGTCTGTGAACTGTGGGCCCGCATAGTCGGGGTCGAAGTGATCATGATCTGTCTTAGGTTCCAGGTACGGCAGTCGAGTCGGGCGCGTCGACACGCGAGTGCGAGGCTGCATGGCCGGAGGTTTGGCGCGCCTGTCTTGCCCGGGTGGGCAGGCCGCGCGATGACGGTTGGTTCGACGAGCTGCGTGGAGCCCGCGCCGGCGCGGCGAAGCGGGCTCGTGTCGCGGAACGGTATGGGCCTTCATGGCACAACGACTTCAAACAATCGGCCTTCATCGACGACAACTATTGGCTGTGGTGGAAGGGTCTTGCGGCGAACCGTACTGCTGGCAGTAAGGCCGACCCGGAGCGATTGGTTCTGGATGCTCTCGTCCCGGCATGGCGAGCCGGTCTGAGCACAGTCGTCGAGATTCCGTGCCGGGGTGCTTTCACCCGCAAAGTCGGGACACAAGCATTGCTTGTTACGACCGAAACGCGAACGGATGTGGATCGATACCGAGACGCACTTGGAGTGTTTCGGCGGAGCATCAGGTGATTTGGGTGTTCCTGAAGGCCGCGCCGACGTTCCAGCGGGAACGGGTGGCCCAGGTCGTTGAGCAAGGCACGAGCGATCCCGCGGCGTCGCGCGGGATGATGCGCATGTGTGAGGCCGGGCGCCCGGCACTGGAAGGGGGCGCTGTCACGGCAACAGTGCCTCGAGCTCCGGAAGTCGGCCGAACATGTCGGGCAGGCCGTGCACGCCGTTGCGGACGGACTCGTGTGACTGTGCAAGATCAGGGCCGGTGTTCGTCTCGGCACCGGCGAGGCAGCGGAGGATGTTCCACCTCGTGTGTCCAAGCCAGCCACCGATCATGAAGACGAACCAGCTGGGGCCGGACGGCGGCAGCGCTCCGCCTCCTGCGACGTATCCGTCGAGGACCGAGCCGAAGATGGCCGGCTCGATGTCGTCGAAGCCAGGTCCCTTCGCGATGCTCAGCGCGGTCGAGCCGAGCTCGCTGGAGAGGTCGAGCATCCCCGATAGCTCCCAGTCGAGCACCACCGGCCGCCCGTCGCGAGCGAGCAGATTCCACGGCTGGATGTCCTTGTGGGTCAACACGACAGGGCCCGGGCGTTCGCAGGTGTCGACGAAGTGGGCAATCGCGAGGAACGTCTCGACGTGTGAGGCCAGTTCGTCGGCCCACGGCTGTCCGGTGACCGCCGCCCGCGCGGCGAGCTCTGGCCAGTCCCGCGACGGCGGGTCCTCGATCGGCACCGGGGTCCACTCGACGTCGAGCGCGTGGATGCGTGCGAGGATCTCTCCGATCTCGAACGCGTACTCCTCCGACACCGGTGCCTCGGGCACCTTCTCTCCCACGACCCACCGGTGGACGAGGGTGTCACTGCTGGCCGAGATCGGCTCTGGCATCGGGACGCCGGCGGCAAAGGCAGCCCGCTCGAACCTGAAGACGTTCTCGGCGTGGTAAGCCGATCCGCGGTCGACGACGTTCAACTCCTTCACTGCGAACGACCCCTGGTCGGTGTCGAGTCGGTACGTCCGGTTGGCGAACCCACCATGGACCCGGATCATCGGTCCGATCGGCGCGCCGAGCTGCGAAAGATCCACGGCACGCAATCTAGGGCCCGCACTTCGTCGATGCACAGGAATTGTCCGGGACCGCATGATCAGAGATCGACGGTGATCGATCGCGCGGCCGTGGATGCCGGCTCGGGTCGATCGTCGACGGCGACATACCGAAACCGGATAGCGGCCGAGGAAGCCGTGTGCCCGTGACCCGCCATTGTCCGAGCCGGGCAGATCCGTCGCGGCACTTGGTGATCATGCATCGGCGATGCTGCAGAGAACACATCCGATCCTCGCGGCGCGGGCTCAACCAAGATCGGTTCGGCATACTTCGTACGTATGGATGAATGGCCGATCCTGCGACGGCAGGGACGATCGATGAAGGTTGCCGAGGCATGACAGCCGGCCGCCAGGGAACCGCGCTGAACTGCGCGTTCTGTCGGATCGTCTCGGGGCGCGTCCAGGCGAGCCTCGTACATGAGGACTCGGAGACGTTGGCATTTGTTGATCTTCGGCAGCCGGGGTGGCCGCGCGGTGCACACGTTCTGGTGGTGCCGAAGGCGCACATCGAGTTCCTGTTCGATCTTCCTGCGCAGCTTGCCGCTCAAGTGATGCAGACGGTCGTCCGAGTGGCTGATGCTGTGCGGCGCGTTGCCGAGCCCGGAGGTATCAGTGTTTGGTCATCGAATGGTGCGGCCGCTGATCAGGAGGTGCCGCACGTCCACCTGCATGTGCTGGCGCGGTATCACGGGGACGGGCTGTTGAGGGTCTACGGAGAGCGCCCGGAGAGCCCGGGGACGGCAGAGTTGGATGAGTTGGCGTTCAAGGTGCGAGGGGCGCTCACGGTCGGGACTCCGGCGGACTGAGAGACAGGATGCAGTTGGCTCAGGTGAGCGGTCAGAACAGCTTGCTGCCCGACTACAACGAAGTTCACACGCTCCGCGGCAGCTGACGACATCGTCTCGCCGTACGCCCGCTGGGTGCCGCTCATAGATCCGCGAACCGAACAGAAGTTGATCATGGTCCGGGATCCATCCTGACCCGCGTCGTATGTGGACTACCTACCGACAAAGAGGTAACCGCTATCTTGTCTCCCGTGGCGTCAGACGACTCTCAGAAGACCATGGGCTCTCCAGGTGTCAGCGGCGGGGACTCGAGCCGTCCCTGGCTAGCGCTCGCTTCGGACTACGAGCAGGCACGAGCCAAGCAGGACTCGCTGGATCGGCTGGTCGAGTGGCCGGCGCAGCGCAAGCTTCTGGGTGATGTTGCCGGACGATCGGTGCTCGATGTCGGTTGCGGCAATGGAGGCAAGGTCGCTGAACTGGTTCGAGACGGCGCAACCGACTGTGTCGGAGTGGATATCAGTGGCAACTTCATCTCCGATCCGCTGCCTGGCCTGGAACTCATCCAAGGAGATCTCTCCGAGCTGGAATCGGTGCCCGGCCTTGCCCGTCGGAGGTTCGATCGGATCTTGTTCCTGCAGACATTCGGCTACGCGAAGGATCCAGGCCGCACCCTGCAGACGGCGCGGGAGATGCTGACCGACGAGGCTTCATCCTGTTGACCAGGACTCAACCGCTCCGATACGCGGTCGAACGGGCGGAACAGAATGGGACCTCGTTAGGCGAGGAGTACTTCTCCACCGCGTCCTATTCCTACCGCCACAGCGGTTGGAACGACCAGATCACCCTCACCAAACGCCCGTACACCATTTCGGATCTGATCAACGTGTTCAGCGCGGCGGGGCTGTGGATTGAGACGGCGGTCGAGCCGCAACTGTCCGAGGACGCCCGGCGGCGGTACCCGCACAAGCAGGCGTGGATGAACAAGTACCTCGGCATTCTGCTGTTCAAGCTCCGGCCGCATCGCGGACAGGCCGTCAGCGACGGCTAGGAAGGCGTGTTGTTGCAAGGGTTCCAGGCCGACGCATCGTGTGAGCGTCTCAGGTAGCTGGAACGCGATCCGACGATCTGTCCGCTGAATCGGGTCTCACTGCGTGATCATCGGACACGTG
The DNA here is from genome assembly GCA_036566865.1 of Microlunatus sp. Lineage (GTDB taxonomy): Bacteria > Actinomycetota > Actinomycetes > Propionibacteriales > Propionibacteriaceae > Microlunatus. The sequence goes on along the minus strand of DATCVL010000432.1, from coordinate 8,313 downwards.
CCTCGGTAGCGAAGTCGCACGGTGCCGACTCGCAATCGGGGTGATGTTGATCATGAACGATACAACTGGCTGCCTCGTGTCCCACGTGAATGATCACCGGTCGAATGGTATCTAGACCTGATCGCGTGCACGTTCCGATGGTTCGTACCGGACAAGGGGCGCGGCTTCACCGCGGTATTCCTCGACGGCGCCACGTGTGTCTGTCTCGACATATCCGGCCGCCTTGAGCATTCGTCGCGCGGCGATGTTGGCCGGATGTGTCTGAGCCCATACGTTTACAGCGCCGAGTTCGATCATGGCGTACCGGGTGGCAGATGTGATTGCCTGACGCCCATATCCCCGGGACCAGTTGGAGCTCGGTCCGATGGCGATCCCCAGCTCACAGCCCTGCTTGCTTTTGTCGAGGTAGAAGCACACGTAGCCGACGAGCCGATCTTGCTCGGTGACGCCCAGCATGACCTCGTCGTCCGACCCGTTGGCGATGTGGTCGCTGCAGAAACGTCGGTACTCGTCGTGGGTGCGGTCTGACCACCCAGCCGCGACGCGGAAATCGCGGTCCATGCCCCAGTCGGCAAGCCAGCCCGCATCCTCCTCGGCGAGCGGGCGTAGAGAGATCACGGGAACGAAGCGTAACCGTGGGGCTGGGCATCGCGACTGTGCCTGATCACCCGTCCTCTGTGGGCGATTGTCGGACGTCTAGACTCTCGGGTCGTTCGGTGGTGCTGCGTCGACGGGTGTCAGACCCAGCGCATCCCGTATCTGACCGGCGATGTCCAATCGGCAGTATCAGGAGCAACGAACTGACGAGGGGCGAACGCCGGTCGAGCGTGCATCACGCTTGCCTGCCGAACGTTCATCAGGCCGCCCGAACTTTGGTCGGAGGGGCCCCGACGAAACTCGCCGAGATTCTCGGTTCGCCGCCTGAAACCTGTCGCGGGGTCGCGGCTTCGCCGGATGAATTACGGTCGCACCTGGTTCGTTTAGCGCGTCGGCGCGCTGGGCGGTTGCGACCTCGTTGTCGACACGCCGGTGCGGGACGGCCAGCACACCGCCGAAGTCCCACCGATTCCCCGCCTGAGGCCGGCCCCGGGTAGGTGGATCTCGCCCCGTCTGTGGGAACGTACCCAACGCCCAAAGGTGTCGGGAGGCGTCACAGTCGCGTAGCCTTTGCCTCGCTTCCTGATCACCGAACGTTCATCTGGCGCCACCGCAGGCGCCCAGCCGCACCCCGAAAGGGCGGGTTCCATGCAGATCGCCGTTACCGGGTCGATCGCGACCGATCACCTGATGCAATTCCCTGGTCGGTTCACCGACAGCCTTGTCGATGGCAAGTTGGAAACTGTCTCGCTGTCGTTTCTGGCTGACCAACTCGACATCCATCGCGGTGGCGTTGCGGCGAACATCAGCTTCACCCTCGGCTGCCTTGGGATGACGCCGATTCTGGTCGGCGCCGTCGGTGCCGACTTCGACGCCGACTATCGGCCGTGGCTGGAACAGCACGGTGTCGATACCAAGTCCGTTTACGTGTCGTCCACCCATCACACCGCGCGCTTCGTCTGTACCACCGACCAGGCGCAGAACCAGATCGCCACGTTCTATGCGGGCGCGATGCAGGAGTCGTCCAAGATCGAGTTGAAGCCGATCGAGGATCGGCTCGGCCAGCTCGACCTCGTCGTGATCGCCGCGAGCGATCCGGACGCGATGATCGCCTACACCGACGAGTGTCACAAGCAGGGCTACCCGTTCGCGGCCGATGTATCCCAGCAGCTCGCGCTGATGGACGGGGAAGGAATCCGCAGGCTCGTCTCGGGAGCGAAGTACCTGTTCACGAATCAGTACGAGTCCGAGCTGTTGATGCAGAAGACCGGTTGGTCGAAGCAGGACGTGCTTGCTGAGGTCGGGCGTTGGGTGATCACCCAGGGTGCCGACGGCGTCTCGATCGAGTCGGTGGACCTGCCGCCGCTGACCGTCCATTCGGTCACGGTCACGGATGTGGCCGATCCGACCGGCGGCGGCGACGCCTTCCGGGCCGGCTTCCTCTGGGGACTGGACCAGGGCCTGCCCCTGGAACGCGCGGCGCAGGTCGGTTGCGGGACCGCTGCACTGGCATTGGAGACGGTCGGACCGCAGGAGTTCACCCTGGATCGGGACGCCTTCGCCACCCGGATCGGCCAGGCCTATGGCGCGCAGGCCGAATCCGACGTTCGTTCATGTCTGCTGGGTCAAGCCGCTCACAGTCACGACCGGCAAGCACAGGTTGGCAGCGGATCGCGGTAATCCGAGCCGTCAAGGCGATGTTCCGGGCGGTCGACAACTCTGCCCAGTCCCCCGCGGACCAGGCTGGCCGCCGCCGGTGTTCGTGGAAGACTCCTCGCCCATGACCTCGGACTGTGTCTTTTGTTCGTTGCTCAAAACGGTCTGACGGAAGTCGCGCTGCTGGTCCAGCGCGTGGCGCAGCAGATGGCGGTCACGATCGGTGCCCGAGGAGTCAACGTGCTGAACGCCAGTGGCGAGAACTCAGATCAGTCGGTGGGCCACTTGCATTTCATGTAGTCCCTCGGTGGGCTGACGATGGTCTCGACACCTGGATTCATGGCAAGTCGAATCACGAACTCGCGGTCGGCTGGATGGACGAGCTTCGGACCCGCTTGGCGTCAGAATTGCCTACTGGCACCTGATGTTTGCTCGACCACCGATCCGCTCGCAGCGGGACGGACACACCGGCTCGGTTCGACCGCGTGCACACACTCTCGGATCGGTGCCGGAGACGGCTTCACCCGGTGCGGGTGAGCCTCGAGGGGGCGATTGTCGAGGATCCTGACAGTCATCTATTGGCTGTGAGGGAGGCAGGATCATGGTTGGTGCCAAGGATCAGGTTCAGCGGGGTGCGTTGCCGATCGCTGATCTTGCCTATACCGGGACGGTGACGTACGACGCGACCGACCCGGACACGCACTATCCGCCGATCGAGCGGCTGCTGCCGCCGGACGGTGCACCGAACGTGCTGGTGGTGCTGATCGATGATGTTGGTTTCGGCGCCTCCAGTGCGTTTGGTGGGCCGGTTCAGACGCCGTCGTTCGAGCGGGTCGCTGCGGCGGGGTTGAAGTACACCCGGTTCCACACGACAGCGCTGTGCTCGCCGACGCGCGCGGCGTTGTTGTCCGGGCGCAATCACCACACGGTCGGTATGGGTGGCATCACCGAGATCGCGACCAGCGCGCCGGGTTGCAACTCGCTGCGGCCCAACAACTGTGCGCCGCTGGCCGAGACGCTGAAACTCAACGGCTACAGCACGGCTCAGTTCGGCAAGTGTCATGAGGTGCCGGTGTGGGAGGCGAGCGGGGTCGGTCCGTTCGATCATTGGCCCCACCCGGGCGGCGGGTTCGAGTACTTCTACGGGTTCATCGGTGGTGAGACGAACCAGTGGTATCCGGCGATCTATGAGAACACCTCGCCGGTCGAGCCGTGGGGTACGCCGGAGGATGGCTACCACTTCATGGATGACATGACTGACAAGGCAATTGCCTGGACACGGCAGCAGAAGTCCATTGCTCCGGACAAGCCGTTCTTCACCTACTTTGCGCCGGGCGCCACTCATGCGCCGCACCACGTGCCGACCGAATGGGCCGACAAGTACGCCGGCCAGTTCGATCAGGGCTGGGACGAACTGCGGAAGGAGACGTTCGACCGGCAGAAGCGACTCGGCGTGATTCCCGAGGATGCGGTGCTCACCGAACGGAGTGCCGGGATCCCGGCCTGGGACGAGATGAGCGACGCGGTGAAGCCGGCTCTTGCGCGGCAGATGGAGGTGTACGCCGGATTCCTGGCCTACGCCGACCACCACGTCGGCCGGCTGCTCGACGCTATCGAGGAGCTCGGTGCCCTGGACGACACGCTGGTCTATGTGATCATCGGTGACAACGGCGCCAGCGCCGAAGGTTCGATGCACGGCACCACCAACGAGGGCTTCACGATCAACCACCTGAACGAGATCGAGGACGAGGCCTACGTCGCCGCGCACCTGGCCGACCTGGGCACCCCGTCCTCGTACAACCATTACGCCATCGGCTGGGCTCATGCGATGGATACGCCGTACCAGTGGACGAAGCAGGTCGCCTCCCATTGGGGCGGGACGAGGAACGGCACCATCGTGAGCTGGCCGGGCGGAATCGAAGCCAGGGGCGAGATCCGCAGCCAGTTCGCTCATGTCATCGATGTCGCGCCGACGGTCTTGCAAGCGGCCGGCATCCCGGAGCCGACCACCGTGCACGGCGTCACTCAGCGCCCGTACGAAGGCACCGCGATGAACTACACCTTCGACGATCCGGAGGCCGAGGAACAGCACACGACGCAGTACTTCGAGATGGTCGGCAACCGGGCGATCTACCACAAGGGCTGGACCGCTGTCGCCAAGCACAAGGACCCCTGGCTGGGGTCGTCGCACGGACTCGATGAGGACGTGTGGGAGCTCTACAACATCGAAGAGGATTGGACGCAGTCTCATGACTTGGCTGCCCAGGAACCCGAACGGCTGGCCCACCTGCAGCAGCTCTTCCTGATCCAGGCCGCTCGTTTCAACGTGCTCCCGCTCGACATCCGCACCGCCGAGCGCTTCAATCCCGACCTGGCCGGGCGTCCGTCGTTGATCCTGGCCGACACCCAGACGTTCTACCCGGGCATGCGCCGGATGAGCGAGAACTCCACGATCAATATCAAGAACAAGTCCTGGACCGTCGCGGCCTCAGCTTCGATTCCCGACGGCGACGATCTCGCCGGAGTGATCATCGCCCAGGGCGGTGCCTACGGCGGCTGGAGTTTCTACACACACGAAGGAAAGTTGAAGTTCGCTTACAACCTGCTCGGCATCGCGACCGACATTGTCGCCTCGGATGCCACCGTACCGTCGGGTGATCATGAACTCCGCGCACACTTCGCCTATGACGGTGGTGGCCTCGGCAAGGGAGGAACCGTTTCGCTGTTCGTCGACGACGACAAGATCGGCGAGGGCAGGGTCGCCAGGAGCATCCCCTTCCAGTTCACCTTTGACGAGACCGTCGATGTCGGCTGCGACCTCGCGTCCCCGGTGTCACCGGACTACGAGGCAACCGGCAACGAATTCTCCGGGCAGCTGAAGAAGGTGGTCGTCTCCCTCGGCGACGACGACCACAGCCACCTGATCGACCCCGATCATCAGTATCAGGTCGCCATGATGAAGCAGTAGCCGACGTATCAAAGTTGATCAAGGAAGGTGCGGCCACGACGTCGAGGCGTGCGTGGCCGCAGGGCAGCAGAGGCATCCTCAGGAGTCGAGCTACTGATCGTTGCCGTCTGCCACTCGCTGATCATCGGTCAGCTTCTCGTCGGCGGGCGGTGGGGCGATCGCCGTTGCCCCCAGGCCCTGCCGATCCGCAGTGGCAGCCGCCTGCTGATCGCCGGGGTCAGCGAAGGACCGCCTGGCGGCAGCGGCAACCAGCTCGAGTTCGGCGTCGACCGCGGCCCGTCGGAACTCTGGGACGTGGTCGCGTACGTCCTCGAGCAAGGCCCGGATTCGGCGCATCACCTGGACCGAGCCGACACCGTACTGGTGGGTTTCGACCAGAGCGAGCCGCACATAGTCATCCCAGGAAGGAACCTGCCGCCAGAATCTGATCGTGCCCTCGCTGTCGCGGACGACGCCGGTGTCGAGACGACGATTTCCGATCATGCGGAGCAACAGATTGATCTGGTCCAAGGCCTGGATCGAAGTCGTCGGATCATTGACGCCGGGGGACAGTGCCTTGGATGAGATGTCGGCGAGCAGGCGGAACACGAACGGAGGGTCTTGCTTCATCGTTCGCTCATCGCCGACGGCCAACGCCTTCTGCAGTCGGTTGTCGTCCGTCGCGTCATGGCTCTGGTTTCCATACACCCGAAAGATCGGATCGCCGGTGGCGATCAGGTCGCCGATGCGGGGAACGAGCTCGATCACCGTGTCGGACTTCTGCGCGTACACGACCAGCGCATCGATACCGACAGACTGGAGGATTCCTGATTCGAACCGATGGCGGATCGTTCGAACGGTCCCGGACGGTGATGGTTGAGTGCGATCGTCATCGAGATCGTTGACGGCGTCCGGATAGCTCTGATCAACGATCTGGCGACCATCCCGTCCGAGCTCGCTGACCACGGTCGCCACGCGCAGGCCCTGAGTTGTCCGGCTCACCAGTCGAAGGAACATCAGCATGCTGGCGAGCAGCATGTACAGCGACACCGAGACCGAATTGTCGGGAACGAAATCGTGGTTGGGGCCGGTACCGACAACCCGCAGGACCATGAGTGCGTAAACGAAGGTCGCGATGAACGTGCCGAAGGCGGCCTTTGTCGTCGGGTCGCGCAGAAAGCGGCGGAGAAGTCGCGGGGAGAACTGGCTCGAGCCGAACTGGACCGCCAGCAGCAAGATCGAGAAGACGAACCCGGTGAAGGTGATCATGCCGCCGGCAATGGCCCCGAGAACCCCGGTGGCGCCGGCCGAGCCGAAGCTGATCCCGATCCTGCGTGTGGTGTGTTGGTCGATGACCGGCAAGGCGATCCCGAGCCCGATGGCGAACGCGACGAACAACAGCGGAACGATCCACAGGCTGTTTCGCACGTACTCGTAGGTACGCCATCGAGTCCACCACGACACAATCGAATCCTAGCGACAAACGCGCCTGTCGGTTCAGTGCTCGGCTTGGCCAATAGCGTGTGGATATCACTGGTTCTCTGACAAACCACAGATCCAGTTGGCGGCTTTTCTGCTACGGTGATGCGCGATCAAGGGCTCCTGAGGGAGGTGGTTCTTCATGACTCGTCGTTTGTTTGCGGCGCTGACTGCCTCCCGCTTGCCGGCTCGTTGATCAGCAGGCGGCTCCGCGTGTTTGAGCGGAGATCGTCACTTGCTTCTTTCCTATCTCCACCGTCTCGCTGGCTACGTACGCCGTACGAGCCCGGCACGGCTGGTTCTCTACTTGATCTCATTGGCCGCGGCTTCGCTCGGCGGGGCAGCGGTGCCCTTGCTGTTTCGACATGCTGTGGATGACGGCCTTGTCCGTAACGACCCGAAGACGGCGCTGACCTGGACCGCGGCCGCGCTTCTAGTTGGCCTTGGCGCCGCCGGTGCAACGGCGGGCAGTGGTTTCCTCGGCGCCGCGATCGGGACGGATCTGACGTTTGAGTTACGCCGTGATCTCTACCAGCACCTGATCCATCAGCCGGTCACGTTCTTTGCCCGATCCCGCGCCGGTGCCATCATCAGCCGGATCAGTCACGACGCGATCGACGCACAAAGTCTCATCCAGACCGTACTGGGAACGCTCGTCGGCCAAGGGCTGACCCTGATCGCCGCCGTCGCCGCACTCGTCAGCCTCAGCCCACTGGCCGCCGTCGTCACGCTCCTGACGGCACCTCTGATCTTGATCCCGGTCAGGGTATTCGGTGCCCGGTTGCGCCGGGCCGGTCGCGACCAGGCTCAAGCCAGAGCAGCCATCCAGCAACACGCCGGCGAACATCTCAACACCCCAGGGGCTCTTGCTCGCGATCTTTATGCGACCCATGAGCGAGACCGGGAAGAGTTCGATGCAATGGCAGCAGCCATGCGCCAGGCGGTGATCAGCCGCAACCGCTACTTCTACACATCCTCCTTCCTGCTGGCTGCCCTCGGAGCGGTCGGCGTGGCCAGCATCTACGCCATCGCCGCCGGCCCAGGACCCGCCGCGATCAGCGTGGGTACCGTCATCGCCATGGCAGGTCTCGTCCAGCTGATGTACCAACCCCTGACCCAGTTCGCTACCCAGGGGCTTGGGCTGAACACCGCCATCGTCGCGCTGGAACGCGTTTTCGAGGTTCTCGATCACAACCCGCCGAGCCACCCGGCCGGTCCGGACCTCGTCGTCACCCGTCCGGTCCGCCAACTCCGACTCAACCATGTCTGGTACAGACATCCGGGAGACGAGATCACGATCGCCAGTCTCGCCGGTGATGACGCGCCACCCGACAGCAACGAATGGACCGTACGGGATCTGGACGTCGCGTTGTCCCGCGGCTTGACCGCCATCGTCGGTCCGACCGGCGCCGGCAAAACGACGACGGCGCTGCTCGCGGCCGGCATCTATCAACCCACCCGCGGAGGCGTTGAAATCGACGGCGTCCCCATCTCTGACTACGACAAAGCGTCGCTACGACAAGCCGCCGCCGTCATCTCCCAGGACACGTTCCTGCTCCATGCGAGCCTGAGAACCAACCTCCGGCTCGGCGCCGCAACAGCAACCGATGATCAAATCCATCGGGCATTGGCAA
>DATCVL010000431.1:0-3882 GCA_036566865.1 Microlunatus sp. | reverse complement strand
TGCTCCCCGGGCGCCGGGTTCTCATCCATCACGATTGCCTGAACTACCCCTACGAAATCGTCATCAGCAGCCGACCGGCGTGCAGCCGTACGGACCCCACCAAATTAAGTTTCGCGCAACCGTGATCGGTACGCGAGCGGCCACCACTGTATGCGAGGTCGCGATCCGCGACCATTTGAAGCGATCAGGCCGCTCAGCCTTGGGGTCGTGACGCGAGGGTCGCCAGGCGTGCGGCCAAACAGAAACCGCCCCAGCGGATCAGACCGAAGGGGCGGCGCGAACCAGGTGAGTCGGGGCTTGCCGAGGCATTGTCGGGCGGTCGATGGGTGGTCGGGGTCTTGGGCGCATCCGACACCCCGTCCGCGGTCGAGGCACCGCGGACTGCGGGGTCGTACGGCCGGGCTAGACGGCTCGCTTCTTCAGTTTGCGGCGTTCCCGCTCGCTCAGCCCGCCCCAGATGCCGAACCGCTCATCGTTGGAGAGTGCGTACTCCAGACACTCGGAGCGAACGTCACAGGACAAGCAGACCTTCTTCGCCTCCCGGGTCGATCCGCCCTTCTCCGGGAAGAACGCCTCGGGATCGGTCTGCGCACAAAGAGCTCGCTCCTGCCAACCCAGCGCGCCCTCGTCGTCGAAATCCGGATCCAGCCCGAACTCCTCCATCATGGTGCCTCCTCGACCCTCGTCCACCAGTCGTCCGACCCGGTGCCCGCTCGCGGCGCGAACACACCTGAACGACATAAGTGAAATTACATGCCTGTCAATACCGATAAGTCAAGTGCGGAGGTGGTACAAGGCCGTCGAATATCACATCCGAGGGTCGCTGCGCGAACCGCCTGCTGAGAGGTCTTCGGCCCTTCTCGGCATCCATCCGGCGGTGCCTCGAAGCCGGATAGTGTTGTCCGGACGACCATGATCATCTTTGCTCTGCCGGACCACCCGACAGCTACCTCGCAGGCGAAGTTGATCATGAACGGCGGACGCCTCGGTCTGCCGTTAGCGGCTTACGATTGTGCCCCGTCGACGGCCGGTCGGCGACGCTGGTCGGGCCGGTCCTGGACAAGCCTCGGGCAGCAGCCGATCCGCGTCGTCGGGGTGACCAGCATCCGGATATTCCATCCGCGGATTGGAATTCGCCCGATTAGTACTACGGAATTCGAATGCGGGTTGTCGAATTCACCGATCCGTGATCGAGATAGCTGCGTTTTCAATCATGAACGCCCTGGCTGCGCCCGCTGACCAACCCAACCCTCGCTCCCGGCATCCGACGGCCGGTGCCACACTGATCCGGTGCAGATCGCGGTGTTGGCCGGTGGCGTGGGTGGTTCGAGGTTCGTCCGAGGGGTCCGTCAGGCGTACCCGGACGCGTCCGTGACGGTGGTCGTGAACACGGCCGACGACATCATGCTGCACGGCCTGCACATCTCCCCCGACCTGGACACGATGATGTACAGCCTCGGCGGCGCCATCGATCCCGAGCGCGGTTGGGGCCGGGCCGACGAGACCTGGCGGGTCGGCGCCGAGCTGTCAGCCTACGGCGTCGAGCCGTCCTGGTTCGGGCTCGGTGATCTTGATCTCGCCACCCATCTGGTCCGGACCCAGATGCTGGACGCGGGCTACCCGCTGTCGGCTGTCACCCAGGCGCTGTGCACCCGCTGGCTGCACGACTCCGATCAACTCCGGCTGCTGCCGATGACCGACGACCGGGTGGAGACCCACGTGCTGATCGACGACCCGGCGTCTGCGTCCGGTCGGCGAGCGGTGCACTTCCAGGAGTACTGGGTCAAGCTGCATGCCGCTCCGGAGGCCCGGCAGGTGCTGGAGGTGGGCATCGAAGGCGCCCGTCCCGCCCCCGGCGTGCTGGAGGCGATCTCGACCGCCGACCTGGTGCTGCTCGCACCGAGCAACCCGGTGGTCTCGATCGGCCCCGTGCTGGCCGTCCCCGGGATCCGGGCCGCGATCCGCTCCACGGCCGCGCCGGTGGTCGGCTTCTCCGGCATCATCGGCGGCGCGCCGGTGCTCGGCATGGCCCATCGACTGCTGCCCGCGATCGGCGTCGAGGTCGACGCCGGCTCGGTCGGACTGCACTACGGTGCCCGGGCGGGCGACGGTGTGCTCGATGCCTGGATCGTCGACTCCGCCGACACCGATGCGCTGCCCAGGCTCCGGGCCGCCGGTCTGGTGGCCGGCAGCACGGACCTGATCATGAAGGAGCCGGCCGCCACTGCCGACTTCATCCAGCACGGCGTGAAGCTGGCGACCGAATGATCACCATCTTCGCCCCGGACGGGATCGGCGAGGTCAACCCGGGCGACGACGTCGCGGAGATCATCATCTCCGCGCTCGCCGAAAGCCGGCAGAGCCTGGTGGACGGCGACGTACTGGTGGTCACCTCCAAGATCATCAGCAAGGCGGAGGGACAGTTCGCCGATGCCGAGGATCGGCAGCGAATGATCGATGCCGAGACCGTACGGACGGTGGCTCGACGTCAGTCGATGGGCATCGTCGAGACCAAGCACGGTCTGACCCAGGCCGGCGCCGGGGTCGACAACTCCAATGTCGAGGCCGGCCGAATCCTCTTGCTACCGGTGGATTCCGACGTCAGTGCGGAGACCTTGCGGTCGGCCTTGAGTGATCATTTCGGGGTACGGATCGGCGTGATCATCTCCGATACCGCGGGCCGGGTCTGGCGGATCGGCCAGATCGATCACGCCATCGGCAGCGCCGGCGTACGGGTGCTGGACAGCTACGCCGGCCGGACCGACGACTACGGCAACGAGTTGCACGTGACCAGCGTTGCGATCGCCGACGAGCTCGCGGCCGCGGCCGACCTGGCCAAGACCAAACTGCGCGGACGCCCGGTGGCGATCATCCGGGGAGTCGGCGAACACCTGGTCGACCCCGGACCGTCCGCCCGCGACGTACTCCGTACCGGAGCCGAGGATCTTTTCTGGCGCGGGTCCCGGGAAGCGGTGTTGGGCGCCCTGTTGGACGCGGTCGGTCACCCGGAACGGTACGAGCAGGTGGTCCGGCTCTGGGATCGGGACGAACTCTTCGCGGCGATCACCGCCGGCACCGACCTCTCCGAGGCGGAGCGGACCATGATCATCACGATGATCAACTCCGCCCAACCGCTCTGGCCCTGAGCAGCCCCAGCCGCCGCGGCGTTGTCAGGATCCGAGGTCGCCACGGCGGCCCGGATCCCGACAAGCCGGGTTGGGTCAGCGGTGGGAGAAGCCGTAGATGGTGCTGCTGGTGAAGGTTTCTCCGGGTCGGAGCACGGTGCTGGGGAAGTTCGGCTGGTTCGGGCTGTCCGGGTAGTGCTGGGTCTCCATGGTGAAGGCGTCGCCCTGCCGGTACATCCGGCCACTGGTGCCGACCAGCGTGCCGTCCAGGAAGTTGCCGGTGTAGAACTGCAGACCCGGCTGATCGGTCGACACGGTGAGCAACCGGCCGCTCTGCGGATCCCAGGCCTTGGCTGCGACCTGCAGGCCGTTTCCGCGGTGGCGATCAAGGACCCAGTTGTGGTCATAGCCGCGGCCGTAGATCAGCTGTTGATCATCGTCGCGGATCCGATCGCCGATCGCGGTCGGACGCCGGAAGTCCAACGGGGTGCCGGCCACCGGTGCGATCTCGCCGGTCGGGATCAGGGTCGCGTTCACCGGTGTGTAGTGGCTGGCGTTGATCATCACCCGCTGGTTGTAGACGTCACCGTTGCCCTCGCCGGCCAGGTTGAAGTAAGCGTGGTTGGTGAGGTTGAGCACCGTCGGCGCATCGGTGGTGGCCCGGTAGTCCATCCGCAGCTGGTTGTGATCATCCAGGGTGTAGATGACCTCGGTGGTCAGGGTGCCCGGGAAACCTTGGTCGCCGTCCGGGCTGAGG
>DATCVL010000430.1:0-4164 GCA_036566865.1 Microlunatus sp. | reverse complement strand
CCGAGCCAGTACAGCGCACCGGACCAGGCGACCCGCATCCAGCCGTAGGTATGCAGTCCGAAGCCGCCGAAGGTCCGGCGATGGACCCACGCCTGCTGTCCCAGGTCGGCCAGGCTGGCACGGGAGATCTCCGGATCGATCCCGCGTCCGGCATGGAAGGCAGCAACGTCCTCGGCGCTGGCCAACAGCGCCAGCATCGGCAGCACGCCGATCCCCCATTGGCTGTCGGACTTGTCGCGATCGGCCGGATCGATCACCGCGTACGGGTCGACGTCGCTGTCGAAGTCTCCGATCCGGGCGCGCAACCCGGCGGCCATCCGGTCCACCTGCTCCAGCGCGGAGGCGTCCTGCAGGACCCGCGCGATCACGTCGGCGGTGTCGTGGCGATCGTCCTCGGTGAACCCGAATTGCGTCAGCCGGGCGGAATCGAAGGCAGCGAGCCGATCGGCGGTTGAGGTGGAGAGCACAGCCAAACCCTACGGCTGTCGGCGCCCGCGGGGCAGAGTGCCTCGCCCGGCGACGATGCGGGGCCGCTTGCCGTCGATGCAAGAATGCGAACCATGAGCGAGAAGCAATCAGCGCTGCCGAACCGTCAGTCCCCTTTCTCCGACGCTTTCCGGGCCTTCATCGGCACCGGCTGGGCGCCTGCGAGCGGTGACCTGCCGGATCCGCTGCCGGCGACCGCGTACGCCCCGGCACGTCGGGAGACGCTCAGCGCTGCCTACCCCGGTGAGCGGATCGTGATCCCCGCCGGCGGGCTGGTTGTTCGCTCGAATGACACCGACTACCGGTTCCGCCCGCACTCGGCCTTCGCTCACCTGACCGGACTCGGTACCGACAAGGAGCCGGACGCCGTGCTGGTGCTCGACCCGACGGATCATGTCCGACACGGCGAACACGCCGATGGTCACGACGCCACGCTCTACTTCAAGCCGCGGGCACCGCGGGACTCCGAGGAGTTCTACGCCAATGCCCGCTACGGCGAGATGTGGGTCGGCAAGCGGGAGACGCTGGAGGAGATGGCGGCGTTGTCCGGACTGCGCTGCGTGCCGATCGAGGAGCTCGAGGAGGCACTGGCCAAGAACGCTGACCAGACGCCCCTTCGGCTGCTCCGCTCCGCCGATCCTGCGATCGCCGAGCTGATCGACCGGCTCCGTGTCGAGCACTCCGTGGACGCCGAGCAGGCAGCCGAAGCCGACAGCGAGCTGGAGGTCTTCCTGTCCGAGTTGCGGTTGATCAAGGACGCCTTCGAGCAAGATCAAATGCGGGCGGCATGCGAGCAGACCGCGGCCGCGTTTGCCGAAGTGGCAAAGGACTTCCCGGAGGCGATCCGGCGTGGACGCGGCGAACGCTGGGTTGAGGGCATCTTCGGTCTGCACGCCCGCCATGCCGGGAACGCAGTCGGCTACGACTCCATCGCCGCCTCCGGTGATCATGCCTGCACCCTGCACTGGATCCGCAACGACGGTGATCTTCACGACGGCGATTTGATCTTGATCGATGCGGGTGTCGAACTGGATTCGCTGTACACCGCCGATGTCACCCGTACGCTGCCGCTGAACGGACGATTCAGCGACGCCCAGCGCAAGGTGTACGAGGCCGTCCTGGCTGCCCAGGAAGCCGGGATCGCTGCGGCCAAGGCCGGCACCACCTTCAGCGACGTGCACAAGGCGGCGATCGCGGTGATCGCGAAGCACCTCGAGGAATGGGGCATCCTGCCGGTCAGCGCCGAGGAGTCACTGAGCGAGGAAGGTGGTCAGCACCGCCGCTGGATGGTGCACGGCACCTCCCACCACCTCGGCATCGACGTGCACGACTGCGCCCAGGCCCGCAAGGAGAACTACCGGGAGGGCGCGCTCGCGCCGGGCATGGTGATCACCGTCGAACCGGGCATCTACTTCAAGGCCGATGACCTGATGGTGCCCGAGGAGCTCCGCGGGATCGGCGTCCGGATCGAGGACGACATCTTGATCACCGAGGACGGCAACGAGAACCTGTCGGCCATGCTCCCCCGTACTGCCGACGATGTCGAAGCCTGGATGGCGAAGCTGAACGGTTGAAGCGATGACTCCGGGGCCTGATCACCCGAAGTCGGCGGCTCACTGGAAGTAGGCGGCGCGGGCCCCCGGCATCTGCTGCAGCATCTCCCGCGCCTTGGCCGCGAGCTTGTGCTCGCACAGCACCTCGTACTGGGCGGCGACGGTATGGCTCACCGAGGTGAAGTCTCGACGGCCACGGCTCATCGCGTAACCGAGCGCCTGGAACCCGATTCCGAGCAGGATGCCGATGCCGAGCGCGACCGCCAGCAGCGCCAGGATGCTGGACGGCTGCGCGAACAACATCATCACGATGCCGACCAGCAGGCCGGTGGTGATGCCCGACTGCACTCCGCCGGCGATGACGGTGCCCCAACTCCGTCGGCCGAGCACCCGCTCCACCGATTTCAGCCCGGTGCCGACGATGGCGAGGTTCTGCACCTCGAACTTGTTGTCGGCGAGATAGTCGACCGCCTTCTGCGCGTCCTCGTACGAGTTGTACATGCCGACCGACTGCGGGAACTCGAGCTCGAACAGCGAGTTCCCCGGCTTGGAGAAGTTCTGGTTGGAGAAAGACATCTGCGCTCGCCTCCCGTTGTTTGTCCCAACGCTACCCCGTCACCATCATCGACGGACGCAGCCGCAGCCGGATCGACCGAGCAGGGCGCAGACGTCACCCCGCGACGATCATGACGCGCGTCCCGGCAGCACGATCCGGGAGCGAAACAGGTCGTCCCGCGACCACCCCCTGCTGTTCGACGCCCTGCTGATCTTGCTCGGCGGAGGGCGCTGACGGATCGCGCGGGAACGAACAGCTCGGGTGAGCAGGGATTCAGGAGGCACGCGATACGCTCACCGGGTGAACGGGTCCACCTCCAGCGTCTTCATCTCCCGGATCCGTGGACTGTCGATCCTGGATGATGCCGGCGACACGATCGGCAAGCTGCGCGACGTGGTGATCACCGAGCGCACCCTGAGTCGGCCGCCGCGGGTCAAGGGGCTGGTGGTCGAGCTGTTCGCGCGGCACCGGATCTTCGTGCCGATGGCCCGGGTGCGCAGTATCGATGCGGCCCAGATCATCACCACCGGAGTGGTCAACACCCGGCGCTTCGGCCGGCGGGAGTCTGAAACGCTGGTGGCCGAAGACCTTTTCGATCAGCAGATCAGCCGTCCGTCGAGTCCGGCGCCGTGGGTGATCTTCGATGTCGCCATGCATCAGGTCCGCAATCGGGATTGGGAAATCTCCGAGGTCGCGCTCCGTGAGGTCACGGGCTCCCGTCGGTTCGGCCGGGCCTTCGGCCGCAAGGGTCAGGTGGCCATCGTGGAGTGGTCGGACATCGCTGCCCTGCTCGGTGCCTACGGCCAGGCGACCGAGCGGTTGCTGGCCGAGATGGAGGACATGAAACCCGCGGATGTGGCCCGCGAGTTGCACGAACTGTCCCCGTCCCGCCGCTCCGATGTCGCCTCGGCACTCGATGATCAAAAACTTGCCGACGCGTTGGGTGAGCTGCCCGAAGACGAACAGGTGCAGCTGATCCAGGCCCTCGACGTCGAACGGGCGGCCGGCGTGCTGGAGGAGATGGATGCCGACGACGCCGCCGACTTGATCAACGAATTGCCGGACGAGATGGCCGAGGTGCTGCTGGGTGAGATGGAGCCCGAGGAGGCCAAGGACCTGCGCCGCCTGCTCACCTACGAGGAGTTCACCGCCGGCGGCATGATGACCCCCGAGCCGGTGATCGTGCCACCGGATGCGACCGTCGCCGACGCCCTGGCGCTGGTCCGGCAGGAAGAGCTGAGTCCAGCCCTGGCCGCGATGATCTTCGTTTGCCGGTCTCCGCTGGAGACGCCGACGGGCCGGTTCGTCGGCGCCGTACACACTCAACGGCTGCTGCGGGAACCACCCTCGGAGCTGGTCTCCGGACTGATCGATTCCGATCTCGAACCGCTTGATGATCTAGCAGATCTGCATGCGGTCAGCCGCTACTTCGCCACCTACAACCTGGTCAATGCGCCGGTGGTGGACAAGACCGGCCGGTTGATCGGCGCGGTCACCGTGGACGACGTACTTGATCATGTGCTGCCGACCGACTGGCGAGGTGATCAGCTCGACGCGATGAGCGGCCCC
>DATCVL010000429.1:0-15655 GCA_036566865.1 Microlunatus sp. | reverse complement strand
GGATGTGTGTGCTGGACGAGGCACCGGCCGTTCGACCGCAGGACGACGACAACTTCCGGATCGCGATCAACATGTTCGATCAGTTCCAGACCGGACCGCGTTGGCGCACTGCCGCGGACGATCGCGAGGAGGCCGAGATCGTCCGGCGGGTTCATGATCAGATCTCCGACGGCGCGATCGGCGTCGGCGTCCTGCAGGGCTACGTTCCCGAGTCCCGGATCAGTGAGCAACACCGACTCGGCCGGCTGGCCGAGGAGGCCGGCCAGCCGCTCTTCGTTCACGCACGATCGATGGCCGCGCGCGGTCCGGGCAACGCGCTGGATGCGGCACATGAGCTGATCGAGACCGCAGAACGCACCGGCGCCCCGATTCACCTGTGCCACATGAACTCGACCTCGGGCCAGCTTGCCGATCAGGTCGCCCAGGCCTGGTCGACCGCGCAACGAGCCGGCTTGCCGATCACCGCCGAGGCCTATCCCTTCCACGCCGGCTCGACCGTGATCGGCGCCGCGTTCCTGGACCCGGGGGTCCTGGCGCGCAACGGAATGTCTCCGCGCTCGTTGATCTATCTGCCGACCGGGGAGCGGGTTGCCGACGATGATCGACTGCGTGAGCTGCGATCCACCGACCCGGGTGGCCTGTGCATCCTGGAAACCTTCGACCTGGACGACCCGCGGCAGCTGGAATTGTTGCTGACCGCGGTCGCCTTCCCGGACGCGGCCATCGCCTCGGACGCGATGCCGCTGACCTATGCCGGCCCCGGAGCGGGCCGAGAACAGGCAGCCGCCGCACTGACCGGCGATGTCTGGCCGCTCCCGGACGGGCTGATCGCCCATCCCCGGACCAGCGGATGTTTCGCCCGGGCGCTGAGCTGGCTGGTACGTGATCTCGGCGCGCTCGATCTGGTCGAGGTGATCCGGCGCAGCACGGTGGTGCCGGTGTCGATCTTGGAGCGGTCCGCGCCATCGCTTGCCAGCAAGGGCAGATTGAGTGTCGGTGCCGATGCCGACGTGACGATCTTCGATCCCGAACGAGTGCGGCCCGGTGGTGACTATCACCGGCTCGGCACCTCGACCGGCTTCCAGCACGTGATCGTCGGCGGTGTGGCGGTGGTTCGTGACGGTGCCCTGATCCCGGGCGTGCTGCCGGGACGTGCGGTCCGCGGTTCCGCGGTCTGACGGCGTCCTCGCGTCGATCCGGCTCCCGGGGTACGGTCAGCGATCGTGACCGGGGAGGTGGCACCGATGTTCGAGATCGCGTCGACAACGATCGAGCAATTGCTGGACAGCTTGGGATTCACGCTGCTGCGCGCCGTCGACAACGGCGCCGATCTTGCTGCTCGAGTTGCCTCGGTGTGCTTCTTCGACCCACTCGAGCCGAGTCCGATCGATGCCGACACGTTGCTGCTCGGCGCCGGTCTGTCGACCGCCGAATCGGCCGCCGAGATGATCATGGCCGGATCGACCGCGGGCGCCGCCGGAGTGGTGTTGCGTGATCGGCTGACGACCGAGGATGCGGTCCGGGACGCGGCCCGGCGTACGGGGCTGCCGGTGCTGGATCTGGTCCGCGGCGGATCCTGGCTGCAGCTGGCCTCGATGATCGAATCGCGGCTGCTGTCGGACGTCG
Organism: Microlunatus sp.; assembly: GCA_036566865.1. Classification (GTDB taxonomy): domain Bacteria; phylum Actinomycetota; class Actinomycetes; order Propionibacteriales; family Propionibacteriaceae; genus Microlunatus. The sequence continues at coordinate 14,029 of DATCVL010000429.1, read as the reverse complement.
GTGATCATGGATTCGGCGCGGCCAGCGCCGATCTCTTCGAGTTGGCCAACACCATTGCGGGTCTGGTCGGTGGCCCGGTCACCATCGAGGACCTGTCCTCCCGGGTGCTGGCCTACTCGGCCGATCAACAGCGTGCTGATCATGCCCGACAACAAACAGTCCTCGGCCACCAGGTGCCGGCCGGATACTCCGAGCGGCTGGCCAGCGATGGGGCCTTCGCGCAGATCTACGGGTCGCCGACACCGATCTTCCTGGAAGCGCTGGCGCCCGATCTGCTGCCCCGGGTGGCGATTCGGCTGGCCGCAGGCGGTGAGATCGTCGGATCGATCTGGGTGGTCACCGAGGGTCCGCTGTCCGAGCAACAGCAACTCGGCCTGACCGAGGCTGCCGGCGTGGTCGCGTTGTCGATCATGCGCAGTCGGATGAGTACCGATTCGGAACGAAGGCTGCGGGCGGCCGAAGTGATCACCATGCTCGAGGGTGGTCCGGAGGCCCAGCAGGCGGCGGCTCGATCCGGCTTCGGCTCCGGCCCGGCCTGCGTGCTGGCCTTCGGCACCGCGGGATCCGCGGGCGTCCGAGAACGGCTGGATCGACTGGCTAGTTCGCTGCAGATGTATCTGGCCGCGGTGCACCCGTCGGTACGAGCGGCCGTTGTCGGCGACGTCGTCTACGCCGTTGCGCCGATGGCTCGCGATCGGGGGGAGCAGGAGGCCGTACAACTCGCCGAGGCCTTCATCCGCCGAAGTGCCAACCTCGCCAGCACGCCACTGGTGGGCATCGGAAGCGTGGTCTCCGATGTCGAATCGCTGCGCCGATCCCGGCAGGAGGCGGATGCCACCCTGCGCGTGCTGGTGGAGGAGGGCGAATCCCGGACGCGCTGTCTGGCGACGGCGGCCCAGGTCCAGTCGGCGATCCTGTTGATCAAGGTTCGTGATCATCTGGCCGACTCACCGGAGCTCACCGGTGGTCCGCTGTCGGCCTTGATCAGCTACGACGAGGCCCACGATGCCGGATTGGTGGAGACCCTCCGTACCTGGTTGGAATCCTTCGGTGACGTCAACGGTGCTGCGGCGGCCCTGCACATCCACAAGAACACCTTCCGCTACCGGTTGCGCCGGCTGAGTGAGATCGCCGGACTTGATCTGGCCGATCCGGACACCCGCCTGGGACTGATGCTGCAACTGCGGATGACGAGCTGACCAGATCCACTCCGTACGAAGTCCGGCCATGATCTTTGGACGATCGGCTAACGGTGTTGAACCGCGTTCTGGGGCAGGCTGATGCCATGGAATCCGGACTGCCGCTGAAGACCGGCCGCGAGACCGACAAGATCACCGTTGACGATCTGTACTGCATCGAAACCCCTACCGCGCCGACGATCACCGCCGACGGGACCGTCGCGGTCTACGTCCGGCAACGGTCGGACCGGGACACCGACAGCACCATCAGGCGACTGCATGCGGTCGGACCGGACCGTGCCGACGCGCCGATCACCGAAGGTCCGGACGACTCGGCACCGGCGATCTCGCCGGACGGCACCCTGGTCGCCTTCCTGCGCAAGATCGGGGACGTACCGCAGCTGTGCACGGCCGGCGTGCTCGGCGGCGAGGTGACGGTGCTGACCGATCGCGAGCTGGGCGCCGGCGCCCCGGTCTGGAGTCCCGACGGTTCCATGATCATCTTTGCCGCTCCGGTGCGCCGCGGCTCGGCCTCGGCCGAAGACGCCAAGTCGGCGCCGATCGTGGCCGATGACCTGCTCTTCAAGGCAGACGGGATCGGCCGCTTCGGTCCACTACGGACCCATCTGCATCAGGTCGACCTGGTCTCAGGCAAGGTCGGCCAGCTCACCGATGGTGACTGGCAAGCGGGAATGCCGGCAGTTTCGCCCGATGGCACCAAGATCGCGTTCACGGCCCGGATCGATGCCGACAGCGATCGCCGGATGACGTCGGCCGCCTATCAGGTGCCGATACAGGGCGGTGAACCGACCCGGATCGGCAACAGCAGCCATGTCAGTGGTCCCTTGTTGTGGCTGGCGGACGGCGAGGCGGTGATCGGCGTGGGCCGACAGGACGCCGGCATCGGCAACGCACGGCTGCTCGTGTTGCGGACCGATGGATCGCCGGATCGAGACCTGACCGGTCACCTCGACCGGAACGTGATGCCGGGCGGATCGGTGGCCTACCCCGGAGCGCCGCCGGCGCTGACCTCGGACGGCCGGATCAGCTTCTGCATCAGGGATCGCGGCTGGACCCACCTCTATTTGACAACGCCGGCCGGCGGGCCGCCGACCAAGATCATCGCCGGTGATCAGCAACGGGTGGACGGAGTGGCGGTGGCGGCCGCCGCACCGGTAGCAGCGGTGATCATCACCGACGACGACTCCTACGGTGAGCTCGCCTTCGTCCGACTTGACCAGCCGACGGCTCGACCCGTCACGACCATCACCGAGGACTCCTTGGACGGACGCAGACCGGTTGCCCTGCAACAGCGAGAATTCGCCATCAGCGACGGGCAGACGGTGCATGGCTGGCTTCTCCGGCACCCCGCGACCGAGGGGCCGGCGCCGCTGCTGCTCGACGTCCATGGCGGGCCGCACAACGCCTGGACCGGGGTTGCCGATGCGACCCACCTGTATCAGCAGGAGTTGGCCCATCGCGGCTGGAACGTCCTGATCGTCAATCCGCGCGGGTCGGACGGCTACGGCGAGGCGTTCATGCAGGCGGTGGTCGGTGGCTGGGGAACCGCGGATCAGGCCGACTTCCTGGAACCGATCGACCAGTTGATCGATGAGGGCCTGGTCGACCCGGACCGATTGGCGATCACCGGCTACAGCTACGGCGGCTTCACCACCTGCCATCTGACCGCACGAACTGATCGATTTGCGGCGGCGATCGCCGGCGGTCTGGTCTGCGACCTGAATGCCCAGCTGGGAGCTTCCGATCTCGGGGTCGAGCTCACCCGCGCCTTCGGAGACGCCGATCCGGTCACCGGGCAGCAGCAGTTGATCACCCGGTCACCGATCAGCGCGGTCGGTGCGGTGACCACGCCGACCCTGGTACTGCACGGGGAACAAGATCATCGTTGCCCGGTCAATCAGGCCGAGCGATGGTTCGGTGCGCTGCGACTGCATGAGGTGCCGACCCGGTTGGTGATCTACCCGGGCGGCGCTCACGGGTTCTTGATCACCGGGCGACCCTCGCACCGGGCCGACTACGGACGACGTCTGGTGGACTGGCTGGATCACTACGTGCCGACGCTGCCCTGACCCGAGATGATCATGCACGAGACGACCCAGGACGACCTGATCAGCTCTGCCCGAGACCAGGCTGTCGTGGCCGCCGAGGCCGCGTCCGTACGGGTTGAACAGCTCCGCACACCGGCCCAGGCGGCTGCGTCGGTGGAACTGCTCGCCGCCATCTGGCGGGTGCCGGTGGAACAGCCACCGATCGATCTGTCGACCGTCACCGCGCTGACCTACGGCCACGGCAGCGTCAGTGGCGCCTTTCATGATCAGGAACTGGTCGGTGTGAGCATCGGATTCGTGGTCGGGGACGAGCTGGACACGTTGCACTCCCACATCACCGGCGTCCGTGATGATCATGCTCGGTCCGGCGTCGGAGCTGCGCTCAAGCTGCAGCAACGATGGTGGGCGGTCGAGCACGGGCTGTCGAGCGTGACCTGGACCTTCGACCCGCTGATCGGCCGGAATGCGGGCTTCAATCTGCGCCGGCTGGGGGCGCGGCTGGAGTCGTACTTGATCAACTTCTACGGCCCGATGGCCGACGGCCGCAATCGCGGTCAGCCTTCCGACCGTGCCTACGTCCGTTGGGACCTGCACCGGTCCCTCGGCGATCGTCGCGACCTCGGCAGCCACCTCGCACCGACGGCGCTGCTGACGATGGCCGACGACGGGGCGCCGGAGTTTCGTACCGAGGACGTCGCCGACGCCGTTGCCGGGCTGTCGTCCACCGAGCTTGAGTTGATCATCCCGGCCGACATCGAGGCGATCAGGGAGACCGATCTCGAACTGGCGTTGGCCTGGCGGCTGGCCCTACGGGAGACCCTCGGTCCCCTTCTGGCTGCCGGCTGTCAGGTGATCGGCTATCGCGGAGGCGCCGGAGAGCGCACCGGCCGTTATCTGCTGGCGGCGGCCGATGATCACGCATCCATCTCAGAACCGGAAAGGAATTGATCTTCGATGAAGATCGACGAATTGCTGCTGCACACCGTGTCGATGCCGCTGGTGTCCCCGTTCACCACCTCATTCGGCACCCAGCTCCAGCGCACGGCAGTGATCTTGGAATTGCATGCCCGCACCGAGGACGGCACGCCGGTGACCGGCTGGGGGGAGTGCGTCGCGATGGTCGAACCGCTCTACTCCAGCGAGTACGCCGCCGGTGCGCGCCAGGTGATCGCCGACTTCCTGCTGCCGCTGTTGACCTCGGCGGACAACATCACCGCGGAGACCGTCAACCACCGACTGCGACCGATTGTCGGTCACCGGATGGCCAAGGCCGCGTTGGAGATGGCTGTGCTGGATGCGCAACTGCGCGCGCTGGGCATCTCCCTGGGGAGTTACCTCGGTGCAGTCCGGGACGCGGTGCCGTCCGGCGTCAGCATCGGCATCCAGCCGACCGATGATCAACTTCTGGACGTGGTCCAGGGCTATCTCGACCAGGGCTACGTACGGATCAAGCTGAAGATCGAGCCCGGCCGCGACATCGCACCGGTGCGCGCCGTCCGGGAACGCTTCGGCGACGATCTGTTGCTGCAGGTCGACGCCAACGCCGCGTACACGCTGGTCGATGCGCCGTTGCTGCGCCGGCTGGACGAATTCAACCTGCTGCTGATCGAGCAGCCGCTCGGCGAGGAGGATCTGCGGCAGCACGCCGAGCTCGCCCGACAGATGCGGACCCCGATGTGCCTGGACGAGTCGATCGTCTCGACCGAGGCCGCCGCGGACGCGATCATGCTCGGTGCGGCGGCCGTGATCAACATCAAGCCGGGTCGGGTCGGTGGCTACCTGGAGGCCCGCCGCATTCATGATCTTGCGCGTGCTCATGGAGTCGCAGTCTGGTGTGGCGGAATGATCGAGACCGGCATCGGACGGGCCGCCAACGCCGCGCTGGCCGCACTGCCGGGCTTCACCTTGCCCGGCGACATCTCCGGCTCCGATCGCTTCTATCGGACCGACCTCACCGAGCCGATCGTGGTCAAGGACGGCCACGTCGCGGTGCCCACCGGACCGGGTCTCGGCGTCGAGCCGATCCCGGAGGCACTGGCGGAGTTCACCATCCAGACGTCGCGGGTGCCGGCCGGAAGTTGATCTTCCGGACCGGGATTGATGGGGCGTCGGCTGGACAAGCGGAGTCTCGATGCGTAGAACGTCTGCAGAACAAACCGACCCCGACGTTGAGGTGCGCATGCAGACGGTCAGCAGGAGCTTTGAGGATTTCGTTGTCGGCGAGAGCCGTACGACCACCGGACGCACGATCACCGAAGCCGACATCGTGCTGCATGCCGGGCAAACCGGCGACTGGTTCCCGCACCATGTCGACGCCGAGTGGTGTGCCGGCCAGCCCTTCGGCCAGCGAATCGCCCACGGCACGTTTATCTTGTCGATCGCGGTTGGCATAACCGCAGGTGACATCAATCCTCGAGCCTTCAGCTACGGCTACGACAAGATCAGATTCGTCCGGCCGGTGCACATCGGCGACACCATCACGGTCAGCGCAGAGATCACCGGCAAACGTGACCATCCCCGCCGTGGCGATGTCGGCTTCGTGGACGAACTGGTCACTGTCGCCAATCAGGACGGCGAAACCGTGCTGGTGCTCACCCATGTCTACCTGGTCGAGCGATGATCAACTCCGCTCGTTGAGCGCTGCCAGTTCGTTCTCGCTCAGCTTCAGATCCATCACCGCTGCACTCTCGGTTGCATGCGACGGTTTCGAGGCTCCGGGAATGCAGACCACGGTGTCGCGGTAGTTGCTGATCACCCAAGCCAGCGCTACCTGACCGGGCCGTACACCGTGGGCCACGGCGATCGCCATCAGCCCCTTGATCAGCGGTTCGGTCCGGCGCGGCACACGGTTCCCGCCCATCATGGTCCGCCGCAGCCGCGGCACTCGGCGGAAGGAATCGGGATCGTCATGGAAGCGACCGGTCAGCACGCCCTGGTGCATGCCCGAGTCGTCGTGTGGTGGCATTGCCTCATCCTTCCCGAGATCGCCGCTGCCTCCGGGGTAGGGCCGGCAACCCGGTGCCGCTGGAGCGGCAGGTGGGGCCGCTGAGCAGCCCGCACGAGAGCGTGCATCGGCTGGTTCTCTGCGGTGGGATCGGGGACCGGAGCGGCCCCGATCCGGTGGCCGCTGTGTACTTGTACGGGACTGCTCCCAGGCCCGGCGGCTGAGCGGCTCCGGGCCGCTGTCGGTGCGGCAGTTTGGGACCGTGTGCCGACCGTCACGTCGGACCCATTAGATTCGTCGCCATGTTCGCCAAGGTTCTGGTTGCCAATCGCGGGGAAATCGCCGTACGTGCCTTTCGTGCTGCCTACGAGCTGGGGGCGAAGACGGTCGCGGTCTATCCGTACGAGGATCGCAACGCGATCCACCGGATCAAGGCCGACGAGGCGTACCTGATCGGGGAGAAGGGCCACCCCGTCCGCGCCTACCTGGATGTGGCCGAGATCGTCCGGGCTGCCACCGCCTGTGGCGCCGACGCGATCTACCCCGGCTACGGCTTCCTCAGCGAGAACCCTGATCTGGCGCGGGCCTGTGCCGATGCCGGCATCACCTTCATCGGCCCGCCCGCCGACGTACTGGAGCTCGCCGGCAACAAGGTGCGGGCGATCGGCGCGGCCCGGGCTGCCGGCATCCCGACCCTGAAGTCGACCGAGCCGTCGACGGACGTGGAAGCCCTGATCGCCGGCGCGGAGGAGATCGGCTTTCCGGTCTTCGTCAAGGCGGTCGCCGGCGGCGGTGGTCGTGGCATGCGCCTGGTGAACGAGCCGGCCGATCTTCGCGACGCGTTGGACCAGGCGATGCGGGAGGCAGACAGTGCCTTCGGCGATGCGACCGTGTTCATCGAGCAGGCGGTCAACCGGCCGCGGCACATCGAGGTGCAGATCCTGGCCGATGGCCGGGGCAACACGATGCATCTGTTCGAGCGGGACTGCTCGCTGCAGCGTCGGCACCAGAAGGTGATCGAGCTGGCTCCGGCCCCGAACATCACGCCCGAGCTGCGCGAGGCGCTGACCTCGGATGCCGTCAAGTTCGCCGAATCGCTGAACTACTCCTGTGCCGGGACCGTCGAATTCCTGGTGGAGACCGACGGCCCGCGAGCCGGCGAGCACGTCTTCATCGAGATGAATCCCCGGATCCAGGTCGAGCACACCGTGACCGAGGAGATCACCGGTGTTGATCTTGTTCAGTCGCAGATGCGGATCGCCTCCGGGGAGAGCCTTGACGATCTTGGTCTGCGGCAGGACGAGATCAAGATCACCGCGGCCGCGCTGCAGTGCCGGATCACCACCGAGGACCCGGCGAACGGGTTCCGTCCGGACACGGGCACCATCACCGCCTACCGTTCGGCCGGCGGCGCGGGCGTCCGGTTGGATGGCGGCACCGCCGACACCGGCGCGGAGATCAGCGCACATTTCGACTCGATGTTGGTGAAGTTGACCTGTCGTGGGCGGGACTTCGGGACCGCGGTGGCACGTGCACGGCGCGCCCTGGCGGAGTTCCGGATTCGCGGTGTCAGCACCAACATTCCTTTCCTGCAGGCGGTTCTGGAGGATCCGGAGTTCCTGGCCGGCAACGTCTCGACGCATTTCATCGAGGAGCGGCCGGAGCTGCTGCACGCCCATGCGCCAGGGGATCGCGGCACCAAGCTGCTCCGTTACCTGGCCGAGGTGACGGTCAACAAGCCGCACGGTGACCGGCCGACACTGCTCGATCCGGGCGAGAAGCGACCCGAGGGAGTTGATCTTGCGGTGCCGTCACCGGCGGGATCGCGGCAGCGACTCCTTGATCTTGGTCCGGTCGGTTTCGCCGCGGACCTGCGGTCGCGGACCAGGGTCGAGGTCACCGACACCACCTTCCGGGACGCCCACCAGTCACTGCTGGCCACCAGGGTCCGGACCAAGGATCTGCTGCGGATCGCGCCGTACATCGGCCGGATGATGCCGGAGTTGTTCTCGGTCGAGTGCTGGGGCGGGGCCACCTATGACGTGGCCCTGCGCTTCCTGCACGAGGATCCGTGGGACCGGTTGGCCGCCCTGCGCTACAACATGCCGGGGCTTGCCCTGCAGATGTTGCTGCGCGGCCGCAACACCGTGGGGTACACGCCGTACCCGACGAAGGTGACGAAGTCCTTTGTCCAGCAGGCCGCCGAGACCGGCATCGACATCTTCCGGATCTTCGACGCGCTGAACGATGTCGATCAGATGCGTCCGGCGATCGAGGCCGTCCTCGAGACCAACACCACGGTGGCCGAGGTTGCGCTCTGCTACACCAGCGATCTGAACGATCCGAACGAGCAGATCTACACCCTCGACTACTACCTGCGTCTGGCCGAGCAGGCGGTCCAGGCCGGTGCGCACATTCTGGCGATCAAGGACATGGCCGGTCTGCTCCGGCCGCCGGCGGCGAAGCGGCTGGTCAGCGCGCTGCGGGAGCGATTTGATCTTCCGGTGCATCTGCACACCCACGACACCGCCGGTGGTCAGATCGGCACCCTGCTGGCGGCGGTCGATGCCGGGGTGGACGCCGTCGACGTGGCCAGCGCGCCGATGTCGGCGACGACCAGCCAGCCGCCGGCCTCGGCTCTGGTGGCCGCGCTGGCCAACACCGAGCGGTCGACCGGTCTTGAGCTTCGCAAGGTGATGGACCTGGAGCCCTACTGGGAAGCCGTACGGCGGATCTACAAGCCCTTCGAGTCCGGGCTGCCGAGCCCGACCGGCCGTGTTTATGATCATGAAATTCCGGGCGGCCAGCTGTCCAACCTGCGGCAGCAGGCGATCGCCCTCGGGCTCGGGGAGAAGTTCGAGCAGATCGAGGCGATGTACGCCGCTGCGGACAAGATCGTCGGCCGGCCGACCAAGGTCACCCCGTCCTCGAAGGTCGTCGGTGATCTTGCTCTGCATCTGGTCGCGGTCGGCGCCGATCCGAAGGATTTCGAGGAGAACCCCAGCAAGTACGACATCCCGGACTCGGTGATCGGCTTCCTGGCCGGCGAGCTCGGCACCCCGTCCGGCGGTTGGCCGGAGCCCTTCCGGACCAAGGCGTTGGCCGGACGGAAGGTGCCGATCCGCGAGGAGACGCTGAGCCCCGAGGACGAGAAGGCACTGGACGAGGGCGGTCAGACCGCTCGCAACACGCTGAACCGGCTGCTCTTCCCCGGCCCGACCAAGGATTACCTGGCCGGCCGGGAGGACTACGGCGACATCAACCGGCTGGACACGGCCGACTTCCTCTACGGGCTGCAGCCGGAGACCGAGCACGTGGCACGGATCGGCCGCGGGGTCAGCGTGATCCTCGGCCTGGAAGCGATCGGCGAGGCCGACGAACGCGGGCTGCGGACCGTGATGTGCACCCTGAACGGCCAGTTGCGGCCGATCCGGGTCCGGGACAATTCGATCAAGGTCGACATCAAGGCTGCCGAGCAGGCCGATCCGAGTAACTCGAACCATGTGGCCGCACCGTTCTCCGGTGTGGTCAGCCTCAAGGTCGCCGAAGGTGACCGGGTCGAGGCCGGTGCCACCGTCGCGACCATCGAGGCGATGAAGATGGAGGCCTCGATCACCGCTGCCAAGGCGGGCGTCGTGCAGCGACTGGCGATCGGCAACGTTCAGCAGGTCGAGGGCGGCGATCTGGTCCTCGTCCTCTCCTGACCGAGTCGACAGAAGCTGAGGTCGCTGTCGCAACCTCAGCTTCTGCCGAGCCGGAGCGGATCAGGTGAGCTTGCGATAGTCCCGAGGGCTCCAGGACAGCATGCCCTCGATCCGCACCATCGCGGACTGGTGCAGCAGCGACACCGGGTTGTCGCCGTCGAAGTGATACAAGCCGGTTTCCGGGTCTCGGTAGCGCAGGTAGGACTGGTCGGCGTACCAGCGCATCGCCTTGCGATAGGCGGGATCCGGCGCGATCGTCGACAGTTGCAGCAGGTTGGCGAAGAAGATCGCGTGGAACTCCGCCGGCTGATCGAAGTAGTGCTCGTCCGCGGCATACACATCGAGCGCTGCAGCCGCCGTGCGTCGGGCCTGAGCAAGATACTGCCGGTCTCCGGTGGCCCGGTAGAGCAGCGTTCCGGCGCCGATCATCACGCCCTGGTTGTACGACCACTGGGTCTTCTCGATCGTGCCGGCCAGGTCGACGTGATCCCAGTAGAGCTCGTTCGGCGCCAGCAGATAGGCGCGGACCCAGTCGTACATCTTGATCGACCAGTCCAGATAGGACTTCTTGCCGGTCAGCAGATACAGCCGCAGCCCGATCTCGGCGCCGGGAGCATTCGAGACGGTGTTGCGATCTCGACTCCAACTGGCCTGGGTCCAGAAGACTCCGCCGGGGCAGGGATGGCTGGCGTCGGTGTCCCAACCGTAGGTGACCAGGTCGAAGATCTCCTCGGCACGCCGCAGCGCTGCCGGATCGCCGTGCGCACTCATGTTGTGCCGGAGCAGGAAACCCAGACCGATCCACTCGTTGTCGTCGTAGAACTTGTCGCCACCCTGACCGTTCGGCGGGCGCAGGTACGAGTCGTAACCGGTCGGATCGGTATCGCTGTTCCAGTACGCCTCGAGTGCCTGATAGCGATCGGCGACGGCGGACCGGTAGCGAGCACCGATGCCGGGGATGCCGGACATCACCTGGGTCGCCACCATGGCCTGGGAGAAGGGCCAGACGTAGCTCCACGGATTGCCGTCGGTGTGCGGGTACTGCTCCAAGTAGAAGGAACTGCTCGGATCGTAGAAATACCGCTGCAGCGCGTCGTAGCCGGCTTGGGCACGGATCAGATGCGCGGGTACGCCGCCCTCGGCGTGGGCGGACGGTGTCGCCTGCCAGCCGGTGGCAGCGACGGCGGCCAGGCCGAGACCTCCGGCCAGGGCGCTGCGGCGTGAGATTGGAACGAGATGCTTCATTGCATGACTCCTCGACCTGTTGTGCTGATTTGGGGATCGGGTCGACCCATCATCGGGAAACGTTTCCAGGCTCGTAGCATAGCGGCGTGATCATCGAGACAGGCGGAGGTCCCGTTGGCGGGCCGACCAGCAAGGACGGCGCCGGATTCGGCGGCGTCGACGCGGCGCGCTATGCGGGGACGGCCGGTGACCGGCAGACGGTCCAGCTTGCGCGCGGCGGCACCCAACTCGGCCCGGCCGATCGGCTGCGGTACAAGATCTATCCCGACCTCGACGACCGGCTCGACTACGTTGCGACGTATGCCGCCGTCGATCTCCGCTTCGACGACGGCACGCTGCTGTCCGACCTGGGTGTACGCGACCAGTACGGCATGCCCGCCGACGCCGCCGGCCAGGGTGCGGCCAAGATCCTCTACGCCGCCCAGTGGAACGACGTCCAGATCGACCTGACGTCTGCAGCAGGCAAGCGGGTGGAAGAGATCCTGCTCGTGATCGATCCGCCGGAATCGCTCGCCGGGCAGGACTTCTCGGGTTGGATCGACGACGTCGAGATCGGCCCGTGGCCGACGGCTCCGGACGGCTCCGACCTGGTCGCCTATGTCGACACCCGACGCGGCACCAACGCCAGCGGCGGGTTCTCCCGGGGCAACAACCTGCCGATCACGGCGTGTCCGAACGCGTTCAACTTCCTCACCCCGGTGACCGATGCGAGCACCCATCGTTGGCCGTACGAGTACCACCGGGCCAACAATGCCGACAACCGGCCGGAGCTGCAAGGGCTGAGCTTCTCGCACCAACCGAGCCCGTGGATGGGCGACCGGAATCAGCTGTCGATCATGCCGGCGATCGGCGCCGAGCCGCTGGGTGATCCGTCTGCCCGGGCCGCCGCCTTCAGTCATGACAAGGAGATCGCCCGGCCGGACTTCTACTCGGTCCGGCTCGACAGCGGGATCCTGGCCGAGCTGGCGCCGACCGATCACGGCGCGATCTTCCGGTTCGAATTCCCTGCCGACACCGACGGCCGGCACCTGATCATCGACACCGTCGATGATCATGGTTCGTTCACCTTCGACGGCCAGGCCCTGAAGGGGTGGGTGGACAACGGGTCGCCGCGCTCGGAGTCCGGGATGACCAGGATGTACTGCTACGGCGCCTTCTCCGAAGCACCGATCGGCTTCGGCCCGACGACAGGTGGTCGGGCTCCGGCGCGGGCCGCAACCTTCGGCGGTGCCTCCGAGATCATCTTGCGGATCGCCACCTCGTTCATCGGTGTTGATCAGGCTCGCCACAACCTGGAGTTGGAGCTGGCCGGGCGCAGCTTCGCCGACATCCGGCGGGCCGCGAATCGGGCCTGGAACGAACGGCTGTCGGTGATCCGGGTGGCCGGCGCAACCCAGCCACAGCTGCGGACCCTCTACGGCAGCCTGTATCGGCTGAACCTGTACCCGAATTCCCAGTTCGAGAACGCCGGCACGGCCGCCGAGCCCGACTATCGCTACGCCAGCCCGGTGATCACTCCGTCCTCCGAGCCGACCGACGAGGTCAGCAACGCGGTGATCAAGTCCGGGAAATGCTATGTCAACAACGGATTCTGGGACACCTACCGGACCGCCTGGCCGGCCTACGTCCTGCTGTATCCGGAGCTGGCCGGTGAGCTGGTGGACGGATTCGTGCAGCAGTACCGTGACGGCGGCTGGATCGCTCGCTGGTCCTCGCCGGGTTATGCCGACTGCATGACCGGGACCAGTTCCGACGTCGCCTTCGCGGACGCGTACGTCAAGGGGGTCGCGCTGCCGGATCCACTCGCCGGCTACGACGCCGGGCTCCGCAATGCCACCGTCGCGTCACCGCAGGCGGTGGTCGGCCGGAAGGGTGCCGATCGCGGATTCTTCGCCGGCTACGTCGACACCGACACCGAGGAGAGCGTGTCCTGGACACTCGAGGGTTACATCAACGACTTCGGCCTGGCCGAGATGGCATCCCGGTTGGCCGACGATCCCGTCACGCCGACCGAACGTCGTGATCAACTTCGGGAAGAGGCGGACTACTTCTACCGTCGCGCGCAGAACTACCGGCTGCTCTTCGATCCCAAGATCAACTTCTTCCAAGGACGTCGACCCGACGGCAGCTTCGCCCGCAGCGTCGAGGACTTCGACCCGTGCGAGTGGGGCGGCGACTTCACCGAGACCGACGGCTGGAACTTCGCCTTCCACGTGCCGCACGACGGAATCGGGCTGGCCCGGCTCTACGGCGGCCGGGACGGCTTGGAGGCCAAGCTGGACGAATTCTTCACGACGCCGGAACTGGCGGACAGGAAAGGCACCTACAGCACGGTGATCCACGAGATGCTGGAGGCGCGGGCGGTCCGGATGGGGCAGTACGGCTTCAGCAACCAGCCGGCCCACCACATCGCCCACCTGTACAACTACACCTCGGCACCGCACAAGGCCCAGCGGATTGTCCGCGAGGTGCTGCAGCGGCTGTTCGTCGGCGAGCAGATCGGCCAGGGCTATCCCGGCGACGAGGACAACGGCGAGATGTCCGCCTGGTACATCTTCGGCGCCCTCGGCCTGTACCCGTTGCGGGTCGGTGCAGCCGACTACGCACTGAATGCGCCGCTGTTCGGTCGGGTCGTGGTGCAGCCGCTGGGCGGTCAGCCGATCACCATCGTGGCCAACGACCAAGATCATGATCACCACTACGTACAGCAGGTCAAGATCAACGGCGAGGCCGTTCGGAGCGCGTCGATCGCCGCCGGGAGGTTGACCGGGACGCTCGAATTCGACCTTGGTCCGGAGCCGTCGGATTGGGCGACAGGGGCGGACGAGATGCCCCCGTCACTGACCGGAATTGATCAAGATCCGGCGGTGCTGACGGACCTGATCGGCT
>DATCVL010000428.1:0-10974 GCA_036566865.1 Microlunatus sp. | reverse complement strand
AGTCCGAGTGATCGGCGCAGGCCGACCAGGTTGCGCAGGAAGACGGTCGTCCGCATCAGACCGGACTCGATGTCTCCCATCGGTCCGAAGGCCTCCAGCCCGAGGATCGCCACCACGTACGTGGTGACCAGACCGACCGCGACCGTACCGACGTAGGCCTGGTAGCCGAGCAGCGCCAGCGAGCCACCGATCACCACCGCCTCGGCCAACATGACGATGATCAACATCAGCCTGCGGCGACCGCTGCGCGGCCAGAAGACGTCCTGGGCGGCATGCCACAAGGTCACGTACCGGCGCTCCAGCCAATCGGCCATGCCGAAGATCCGGATCTCCTTGGCTGCTTCGGAATGCACCATCAGTCGGCTGATGTAGTCGGCCCGCTGCCGGTCGGTGTTCGGCCGCTCGAAGACGTTGTCCAGCAGGTCATCGAGCCAGCCGCGTACCTGTCGAGAAACCAGCACGAAGCAGCCGATGATCAGGAACGGCACCCACCAGTGCCAGGTGAACACCACGGCCGCGGCGCCGAGCGCGGTCAGCTTGGTCACCAGGAACTGCCAACTGCCGGTCATGCCGAAGCGCAGCAGCCAGCTCCGACTGTTCTCGGCCAGCGTGCTCAGCCGCTGCGCGACCCGTTCATCCTCCAGTCGACCGAGGTCGGTCGGTTGCAGGCCGGCCTCGCCGATCAGTTCGTCCAGCCGGACCCGGTAGGCGGCACTGGTCCTGGCCCCGCCCCAGGTGATCGCTGCCCCGCAGATCTGACCGAGCACCGCGGCCAGCGCGAAGATCACGAACCAGGACCAGAGCGTCCCGGCCCCGCTGTCCTCCGACACCACCTCGGCCAGCGCGCCGACCAGTCGGCCGACCACGACCATGTTGGCGATGTTGCAGGCAACGCTGAGCAAACTGGCAACCAGGCAGAACGTGCTCCAACCCGGCGCAACCGTCCACATCAGCCGGATATGCGTGCCGAAACCGGTCCAACGATCAAGTCGCGGGACCTTCTCCGCAGCCTCGCCCATGCCGCTCCCCCGTCCGCTCCATTACGGTCCGGTAGCACCCTGCACCTCAGCGCCGCGAGCCGCAAGTCAGATAGACGGTCAATGGAACAGCCCGCCCGTGCGGATCAGCTTCTGACGGCGCGGATCAGCTTCTGAGCAGGCCGCTCTGATAGGCCAGCGCGACCGCCTGGGCACGATCGCGTGCTCCCGTTTTGGCGAAGACCCGGGAGACGTGCGTCTTCACGGTCGCCTCGCTCACCACCAGATGAGAGGCGATGTCGCCGTTGTTCAGCCCCCGCGCCATCAGAATCAGGATCTCCAACTCCCGCGGGGTCAGCAGTTCGAGCACACCGTCGCCGGCGGCGGTGTCGGCCGGGGAATCGACGGCTCGCTGCATCACCTTGCCGGCGATCCGGGGATCCAGCCAGGACTGCCCCGAGGCGACGGCACGGATGGCCGACGGCAGATCCTGCGGTGCCGCGTGTTTGAGCAGATACCCACTGGCGCCGGCGCGCAGTGCCGGGTAGAGCGCATCGTCGTCACTGAACGTGGTCAAGATCAACACCCGAACCGGCCCGCGATGATCGGTACGGGTCCGCTGGACGATCTGTTCGGTTGCCTCGGTGCCGCTCAGCACCGGCATCTGGAGATCCATCAACACCACGTCGGGATGCTCGCGTACGGCGGAGTCGACCGCCTGGGCGCCGTCGGCGACCTCACCGATCACGGTCAGATCGGCGTGCGTGGACAGCAGCATCAGCAGTCCTGCCCGGACCAGTTCTTGATCATCGGCCACAAGTACGGAAGTCACGAGGCCCGCCTCCCCCAGGTTGGCGGCATCATAGGGCGTCCGCGGGCATCCCGAGTCTGCGTCTCGCCTTCGGTGCCGGCGCGGATCCCCCAACGGCGGCCGCACCCGGCAAGGTCGTCGGGATGTTGCTCAGCCGGTTTGCCGAGGAGAGGCGGGCAAGGTCGCCTTGATCAAGAAGCCGCCGTCCGGCAACGCACCGGTCTCGAGTTCGCCGCCGACCAGATGCACCCGCTCGGCCAGCCCGACCAGCCCGTGCCCGGTGGACAGCGCCGGTTTGCGCGATTCGCCTTCCCTGGTGCCGCCGTCGTTGATCACGCTGGCACTGAGCCGAGGTGGGATCCAGTCCAGATTCACCTGCACGTTCGCACCCTCGCCGGCATGTCGTACGGCGTTGTTCAGGGCCTCCTGGACGACCCGATAACAGGTCATCTCCACGCTCGGATCCAAGTCACAGGGTTGCCCGGTCACCACCAGTTCGACCGACTGCCCGGCCTGCCGGGCCCGATCGATCAACGCCGGCAGCTGGCTCAACTGGGCCCGCGCCGATGGTGTCTCGATCGACTCGTCCTCGCTGCGGAGCAACTCCAGCAGTCGCTGCAATTCGTTCATCGCCTGGACTCCGGAGACCTCGATCGCCTCGAGCGCCGGGAGCACCCGACTCGGCTGTTGCTCCATCACGGCCATCGCGCCCGCGGCCTGCAGCGTCATCGCGCTGACCGAGTGGGAGACGATGTCGTGCAGCTCACGGCTCATCGCCAGCCGTTCCCGGTGCACTGCCGAACGAACCTCTTGATCCCGTCGCCGTTCCAGATCGACGATCCGGTTGCGTACCCGATGTCGCAGTCGGGCTGCGATCCAGACCGCAGCCAGGATCAGCACATCCGTGATCACCGTCCCGATCACGAAGGCCGGCACGACGCCGGAGCGGCCCGCCGGGAAGGTGTTGATCACCTCCACCGCGAACACTCCGGCGGTCGCCACCAGGGTCAGCACCGACCGTTGACGACCGCTGGTCGAGGCAACAGTGAACATCGCCACCAGCAGAGCACCGAACGGCTGCAACTCGGGAAACACGATCGCGCTCATCGCGGCAGCCCAGGTGATCACGAAGACCGGCACCGGCCGGCGTCGACGGAAGAGCAACGCAACCGGACCGATCAGCAAGATCACCAGTGCCGCCGCGGTCGGCAGTTGGCCACCGGGACGTAGCCCGCTGCCGTCCAGTCGGCTGCTGTAGATCAGGATGTCGAAGGCGCCGGCCGCCACCGCGATCAGCAGGTCCAGCAGCCGCGATCGCCAATCCGCCCGAATGTCGATCACGGCCATCGGCGGTCAGCAGCTCGTACAGGACTTGAGACAGAGGATGCGGCACCACCACGGCTGATCGGCAACCATCAGCTCGCCACCGAACAGTGGTTCGGCCGTCTCCAGGAAGACCAGTTCCTTGTCCACCGGAAGCAGCTGCAGCTGCGGCAGGTTGCTGGCAAGGATCGACGCCGCCTCATCCGGGCTCACCAACCCGGGCCTGATCCGGTCGACCGGGAAGCGAGTGCCGATCTTCGGATCGGACAAGATCAGCTTCTCCGCCCGATGCGGCGCCGCGCGCATCGCCTCGGCCAAGCCGTTGTCCACTTGTACGGCGTACGGATGTATCACGCGGCCGGTGCCGATGTGGTCGACCGAACGCTTCCCTGGCTGCCGACCGATGACGGCGACCTCTGCTCCGAGTTGCATAGCGTGATCATGCCGTACCGCGGTCCGCGAAGCACCGTGTTCACGAGGAAGATCGGCCCGCTGCGGTACTGCCGTCGTCCGATCACCGTAGCCGGCAGATCCACCGAGAGGATGACGACACCGGACCGGATCGGCGGCAGAGTGGTTCCCGGACAAGTCCTGGAGCGTCCACATTCCTCGGGGGGAAGAGTGTGGACGCTCCGGTCTGTCCGGGCCCGCCGTGATCGCGGATGAGATGATCATGGAGCGTGCTGGACTCTGTTCTGCACCCGCCGGGGTCGGAGGAGGATCCGCTTGGCCAGCTACGAAACCATCACCGGATCTGTCGAGGCCGAGTACGAGGATCGTCGGTCCCGATTCATCTGCCGCCTGACACCGGCCGCAGACGAGGAAACGGCCCGAGCGGCGATCAGCGAGGTCCGAACCCTGCGCTGGGACGCCCGGCACCACTGCACCGCCTTCGTCCTCGGTCCGGACCGAGCGACCCGCCGCAGCAGTGACGACGGCGAACCCTCGGGCACGGCCGGGGCACCGATCCTGCAGAGCCTGATCGGCTCGGGTCTGACCGATCTGGTGGCCGTGGTGACCCGCTACTTCGGCGGCACCCTGCTCGGTTCCGGTGGCCTGGTCCGGGCGTACGGAACGGCCACTCGGCTGGCCCTGGATGCCGTCGTCCGGCGGCGCTTCGTCCAGGCTGATCTTGTCCGGGTGGTGGCTGATCATGGCGACGCGCCGCGGTTGGAGAATGAGCTCCGCGAGCTCGGCGTGGAAGTGATCAAGATCGACTACGCCGCCCGGGTCACCCTTCAACTCGCCGTTCTTGATCATCAGGCGGCGCGGGTGGCTGCTTTGGTCGCATCGATCACCCACGGTCGCTCCGAGGTGACGGTGATCGGCACGTCCTGGCGGCCCGCACCTCTGCAGTCCGGGTAGCTCCCGCAAGATCGCAACCCCGAGATCACGAGGTCCAAGATCACGACCCTCAAGATCACGGACACCCGTATAGTTGGCGACTGCCCTACCGAGGAGATCCCGATGACCGTGATCACACGCGCCGAGGCCGTCCTGGCCGATCTTGAGGTGGAGACCGTCCGCACCGACGCGACTCAGAGTTTCGTCAAGCAGGAAACGATTCTTGTCTCACTCACCACCGCCGACGGCCTGACCGGTACCGGATATGCCTACACCATCGGCACCGGTGGCCCGGCCGTGCTCTCGCTGCTGCGAGCATCGCTGCTGCCGCTGGTGATCGGTGAAGACTCCCGCAACATCGAGCGGATCTGGCGGCTGCTGCACGACACCACCCACGCGACCACGGTCGGGGCGATCACCTCGCTGGCGTTGGCGGCGGTCGACACCGCACTGTGGGACCTGCGCTGTTTGGCCGCCGACCAGCCACTGTGGCGGATGGCCGGCGGACACCGGGCCGCCGTGCCGCTCTACGACACCGAAGGCGGCTGGCTGCAGCTGAGCACCGAGGAACTGGTCCGTGGCGCCCTCGCATCCCAAGCCGCAGGGTGGCAGGGGGTCAAGGTCAAGGTCGGCAAGCCGACCATCACCGAGGACGTGGCCCGGCTGCAGGCCGTCCGGGACGCCGTCGGCTCCGAGTTTCCGATCATGGTCGATGCCAACCAGTCGATGACCAGCGCCGAGGCCGTACGAAGAGCAGCGGCCTACGAGTCGGTCGGGCTGGGATGGTTCGAGGAACCGTTGCCGGCCGACGATGTCAGCGGTCACGCCCGATTGGCGGCATCGACCAGCATCCCTGTTGCGGTCGGCGAATCGCTGTACTCGATCGGCCAGTTCCGCGACTACCTGCAGCGTGACGCGGCGCACATCATCCAGGTCGACGTGGCCCGGATCGGCGGCATCACGCCCTGGCTCAAGGTGGCCCACCTTGCCGAGGCGCACAACGTCGCGGTCTGTCCACACTTCCTGATGGAGCTGCATGTCAGCCTGGTGGCCGCGGTGCCCAACGGCCGTTACGTCGAACACATCCCGCAACTGCGAGCCGTCACGACCGAGGAGATCACGATCACCGACGGCCATGCTCAGGCGCCGGAGCGGCCCGGACTCGGCATCGCTTGGGACTGGGACGCGCTCGACGACCGCCGGGTCGACTGACCGCGGCAATGCCGAGCGTGTCCGCTGAGCTCACGCCGCCTGGGTCGCCGCCGGAATCGGATCCTGCCAGGCCGACCGCAGCTCGGACAGCGGGACGTCGAACTGCCCGTCGATGATCACTGACGCGCCGCCGACCCGGCCCAGCTCTGTGGCACCGATCCGGTATTCGTCGCAGAGCGCGGCGAAGGCATCCTGCTGCCCCGGCTCGAGCGAGACCAGCACCCGCCCGGTGCTCTCGGAGAACAGCGCGACGAACGCGTCCTGACCGGCCGGCAGCGTCACTCGGGCCCCATGATCATGGCGCAGGCAGGACTCGGTCAGCGCCTGCGCCAGTCCGCCCTCGGACAGGTCATGCGCACTGCTCAACAAGCCCCTGGCGGCGGAGTCGATCAACACCTCGGCCAGCCGCTGCTCATGATCAAGATCGACCTGCGGCGGGATCCCGCCGAGATGATCATGGACGACTCCGGCCCAGGCGGACCCGGCGAGTTCGTCGCGGGTCTCGCCGAGCACCATGATCACGTCGCCGTCGGTGCGGAAGCCGGAGGTGGTCCGCCGGGTGACGTCGTCGATCACACCGAGCACACCGACCACCGGCGTGGGCAGGATCGCCTGATCGCCGGTCTGGTTGTAGAAGCTGACGTTGCCGCCGGTGACCGGAGTGCCGAGGGCACGGCAACCGTCCACGAGGCCGGCGATCGCGCGCTCGAACTGCCACATCACCGCCGGGTCCTCCGGGGAGCCGAAGTTGAGGCAATCCGATACCGCCAGCGGCCGAGCTCCGGTGACGGCGACATTGCGGTACGCCTCGGCCAGCGCCAACTGCGCGCCGGCGTAGGGATCCAGGTAGCTGAACCGGCCGTTGCAGTCGGTGGCCAGGGCGACACCGAGGTTGGTGTCCTCGTCGATGCGCAACATCCCGGAGTCCTCCGGCTGGGCCAGCACCGAGTTGCCCCGGACGTAGCGGTCGTACTGGTCGGTCACCCAGGACTTGTCGGCCAGATTGGCCGAGCCGATGATCGTGATCAAGGTCTGCCGGAGCGCCTCCGGGGTAACGGGGCGTTCAAGATCATCAACGTCGGCGGCCTGCACGCCGTCCTGCCAGGACGGGCGGGCGTAGGGCCGCTCGTACACCGGACCGTCGGCGGCGACCGTGCCCGGCTCGACATCGACGATGGTCTCGTCGTGCCAGTCGATGATCAACCGGCCGGTGTCGGTGACCTCGCCGACCTCGGTGGCCAGCACATCCCATTTGCGGCAGATCTCGAAGAAGGTGTCCAGATGCTGAGGCTCGACCACCGCCATCATCCGTTCCTGGGACTCGCTCATCAGGATCTCTTCGGGGCTCAGCGTGTGATCGCGCAGGGGCACCCGGTCCAAGGTCACATGCATGCCGCCGTCACCGGAGCTGGCCAGCTCGGCGGTGGCGCAGCTCAGCCCGGCCGCACCGAGATCGCTGATCCCGTTGATCACGCCGGCGGCGAACAGCTCCAACGTGCACTCGATCAGCAGCTTCTCCTGGAAGGGGTCGCCGACCTGGACACTCGGCCGCTTCGCGGGCCCACCCAGCCCGGAGGGCGACTCTGTCGAAGGGGCGTCGAAGGTCTCACTGGCCAGCACCGAGGCACCGCCGATCCCGTCGCCGCCGGTCGCAGCACCGTACAAGATCACCTTGTTACCGGTGCCGGTGGCCCGGCCGAGCTGCAGGTCCTCGTGCTTGAGCACCCCGATGCAGAGCGCGTTGACCAACGGGTTGCCGAGATAGGACTTGTCGAAGACCACCTCGCCGCCGATGTTCGGCAGCCCGAGGCAGTTGCCGTAACCGCCGACGCCGGCCACCACGCCGGGCAGCACGCGATGGGTGTCGGCCGCATCCAGCGGGCCGAACCGCAGCGCATCCATCACGCCGATCGGTCGGGCGCCCATGGCCAGGATGTCGCGGACGATGCCGCCGACGCCGGTGGCCGCACCCTGGTACGGCTCGACGTAGGACGGGTGGTTGTGGGATTCGATCTTGAACGTGACCGCGTACCCCTGGCCGATGTCGATCACACCGGCGTTCTCGCCGATGCCGGCCAGCAGTTTGCCGGTCCGGGTCTCCGCCGGCAGTTCACCGAAGCGGCGCAGGTGCACCTTGGACGACTTGTAGGAGCAGTGCTCGGACCACATCACCGAGTACATCGCCAGCTCGCTGCCGGTCGGTCGCCGCCCCAGGATCTCCCGGATCCTTGCGTACTCGTCGTGTTTCAGCCCGAGCTCTCGCCACGGCTGGCTCTGCTCGGGAGTTTTCGCCGCCTGTTCCACGGTGTCCGCCACGGCGGTAAGGCTAATGCCTGAGCCAGGGATCCAACGAAACGTGCCCGGTCCCGGCGGCTACCCCGAACCGGCCACCGCGGCCGGGACGATCACGGCCGTCATCAGCGCCGCGTTCATCCCGTCCACCGCACGACCGACCGCCGATCCGGCAGCGGTCTGGGCCGACAACTCGACCACCCGCTGCTTCAGCCGCCGACCCTTCAACCCACCCGACTCCGCCGACAGCAGATGTTGGGCGACACCGAGACCGACCAGGATGCTCAGCAGCGATGCGTCGGCGACCGTAGGTGCCGCTCGGCCGAGCAGCACCTCGGCGAGACGGGCGCGGAGCCGACCCTCCGGGGCTGGGTCGATCTCGGGTGTGTTGGACCGGCCCAGACCGAGCATCGTCTTCGAACCGAGCGTCAGCACCCCTGCGTCCACCAGCGAGGCGACGACCTGCTCCTGTGGGTCGAGCTTGCTCCAGGTCACCAATGTGTCCAGCCGGGTACCGTCCTTCTTCTGCGCCAACCGCTGCAGCCCGAAGTCGAGCACCGGATGGCCGAGCGGCTCGGTCGAGCCGAGGTGGAGGCGTGGCACCTTGTGCTCATGTCCACGACCTTAGGTTTCCGCTCGCTTCAGCGGATCCGTCGCGATGGTGACAAAGTCCTCCGTCGTACGGCGGAGGAGATCGCCAGCAGGTGCGGTCCTCTGTACGAGGGGCCCCAGCGACCGATCAACGGCGGCGGGATCTCGCTCGGACCGAGGGATTGCCGGACCGCTAGGGGTGTTTGTGATGGACACCGGAGGCGACACCGACCCCGGGCGTCGGCTGGTCCGCGAAGTCCCGACCGTGCAGGACGGCCGGCCAGCCGTACGGCCGTAGTCGGTAGTAGAGCAGCCCGGCCGTGGTCACCGCGAACGGCCCGGTCAGGGTCAGGAAGACCGAGATGCCGGCGTCGTTCAGCAGGGTGCCGATGATCGCAGTGGCCAGCACGGTGATCGCGGTCGCCGAATAGGTCGAGAAGAGATCAGCGGTGATCGCGTGCCGCAGCCGACGGAAGATCACGATCCAGATGATCACGCCGATGATCACGCCGACGATGCCCAGCGGCGCGATCAGGGTGGCTCCGGAGGCGACCGCCTTGCGGATGATGATCGGCCAGGCATCGCCGCTGATCACCCGCTGTACGAAGTCGCCCAGATGGCTGCGATTTCCCGGGCCGCGAGCCCAGTCGATCACCGAGACGGCGGCAACGACCACCACTGCGGCGGCCGCGATCAGCACCAGCCGCTGCCAGGTGATCTTGAAGCCGGACACCGCCAGCGCCAGGAACAACACGGTCGGGGTCAGGGAGATGACACCGCCGAAGTCTGCGCCCATCGACGGCCAGCCCTCGCAGGCCACCGAAACGCCGCCGATCACCAACACCGCGATCATCGGCATCCACTGCCGCGACCTGCCAGACTCCTTCTCGGAGTCGGCGGCTCGGGCGAAGCGATGGGCGAGATAGCCCGCGACCACCAGCGTTGCCGCCGCATAGCAGCCGAAGGTGGTGTTGCCGAAGCCGTACCAGCGGCCACCGACGACGGGCCGGGAGTTGAGCAACGAGCCCGGCTGCATCACCCCGCCCAAGGCGGCATCAACAGTGAACGTGGCCATGGTGATGCCGGCCGCAGCGATCGGGATCGGGATCTTCAGCCAGCGGGACAGCCCCAGGGCCAGTGCCGGCAGCAAGACCGCCCAGCAGCAGAGCGTGATCACCAGCGCGGCCGCCGGATGATCTTGGGAGGCCCAGGGATAGGCGCCGGTCAGCATCAGCGCCGCGGTCAGCGTGGTCAGCCCGGCCAGCATGATCCGTGCCCCGCGCCACCAGTGGACACCGACGAAGATCGCCAGCAGCACAGCCATCAGCACACCGATCGCGCCGCCGACCGCGTACCCGATCGGCGCGATCGCGGAGAGATTGGCGAGCCTGGTCAGGTGATCGCTGATGATCTTGGTCGAGATCGGCTGCTGGTGGACCTGGATCAGCGTGCCGTCCAACGGTGCACCGGCAGGCAGCGGTTGATCACCACCGGAGAAGTCGACCAACGTACGGGTCAGATCGATCAAGGTGACGACGCCCTCGCGGCGGGTGGTCTCCGAGGTCATCATCCCAGGCAACGTGGTACCGAGCCGATAGACCAGCTGCAGATTGTCGTCGTGCGAGCCGGCGACCGGGCCGATGCCGGTCACGAAGAGCGTCACGTCGTCGCGGTCGGCGAGCGCAGTGATCACCTGATCCGATTGCGCGCCCGCATCGACCAAGGTCAACGGACAGTCCAGCCGATATCCGTTACTGGCAAAGGAATCCGCGGTCCGATAGTCCTGCAGAGTGCCGTCCGGCTCCGCCGCCGCCAGGGCCGCACCCGGACCGACGGCGCCGACGCATCCGCGGCTGAGGTCGGTCAGCGTGCCCAGTTGCGCGTCCCCGGAGTTGGACGCGGCGATCTTGAGCCTGGCCTGCCAGTTGTCGACCCGGGCGCTGTCGCCGCTGCCGGTGACGGACGGCGTACACAATCCACCGGCACCGGTACGGCGACCGGCACCAACGGTCAGCCATCCGGCGGCCGCACACTCGCCCTGATGGCGCGGACGGACCGACATCGCACCGCCCTGGACGTCGTCGGTGTGAGCGGAGATGATCTTGTCATCGGTCGCGTTCGGCTGATAGCGGCCGGTGACGCCGACCACCACCACCTTCTCGGTGTAGATGGCACTCGGGCTGGGCGGCTCCGGGAGTTGGCTGAGCAGTCGGAGCAGCCCGAAGACCACCGCCAGCCCGATCACCGCCAGGACTGCGCGACCGGTGAGCGGGAAACGGCGTCTACGGCTCGTGCTCATCGGATCGTCCGGTACGGCAGCTGCCGGCCGGTCATCGATCAGGCAGCCTGCAGTTGCTCGAGCACGCTACGGAAGAAGCCGACGCCGTCCAGTCCGGGCGCAGTCAGCGGGTCCACGTTGTGCTC
>DATCVL010000427.1:0-21699 GCA_036566865.1 Microlunatus sp. | reverse complement strand
CGGGACTGTGTCACCGACGTGAACAGCATGATCTGCGTCTGCTCCAATTTCACGTGCTGCGTGGAGGAAGAACCTTGGATCGGGCTTGCTGAGCCCGACGACCGAACTGTCGAAGATGCGGTCTACCGAGACACCCTGCCCCTCGCCTTCCTGACACATCTTTGCCTCCAGCAGCATCTCCGCGATGCGGCCGTCCGCTTGCGACACGATGGCAACGGTGATGCCCGCCTCGACGAACTCGGCCAGCGCCGCCTTGGACTGCTGATCCGGATAGTGCCACATGTTCTTGACTCGCGAGGCCGCCAGATACTCCTCTGCACAGGCAGCCCGCCGTGATTCGGGCACGCCGGCGAAACGCGGCAGGATCTCGTAGTAGTCACCAAGCCGCTCGCCGCGGGTCGGATGGGCGGCGTTATGGGCGGCGCAGTGGGCCCGGTAGAAGTCCTCGGCTGAGGTCACTCCTCCATGTTTCGCAATCACGGGTGCCAGCGCCTCGCTGTTCAGTAGTAGCAGAACGCCGCCCACGTCCACGAGCAACGCGTTCTTGGCATCGTCGGACACAGTTCACTCCTCAGTCGATGAAAACTATTGACACGTTATCAGTGCACCGATAATTTCTAACACCGTGCCCACTGAAGCTGGCTTGCTCGACCAACTCACCAGCATGAGACCGCAACTGACGGCGAGCGGCCGCAAGGTCGCGGACACGATTCTGGCCAGTCCCGAGCAGGCGGCGAGGCTCAGCATCCTGGAATTGGCGGAGCGTTCGGAAACCTCCACGGCCAGCATCAACCGCCTGTGCCGCCAACTCGGCCTGCACGGCTACCCCGATCTACGGCTGACTCTCGCCCAAGAAGTAGGCGCGCAGACCAACGTTGACCCCGACTTCGATGTCAGCGAGGAGTTGGCACCCGACATCAGCGTCGGCGACACCCTTGCGGTCCTCGCCGGATCGACGATCAATGCTGTGCGCCGAACCGCCGCGCTGCTCGACCCAGAGGCGTTGGACCAGTTGGCCGCCGCCATTGATGGCGCCGAACGAGTCCAGATTGCCGCGCAGGGCGGCAGCGCCCATATCGCGGCGTACCTCGCCGCTCAACTGACCGGCATCAACATCTGGACCACCACAAACGTCGACAGTACGTACACCGCCTCGCAGGCTGTCACGCTCACCGAGCGGGACGTTGCGCTGGCCATCAGTCACTCCGGGATCGCGGGGCCGGTACTGGACTTCGTCGAGATCGCCCACCGCCAGGGTGCCCTGACTGCGGCGATCAGCAGCAGCGCGTCCACGCCGCTAGCCCAAAGTGTTGATCTTGCTCTCGCGACCACGGCGCGGTCCGCGTCCCTTCGGTATCGAGGGACGGCCGGTCGTCATGCCCAGCTCTACGTCTGCGACGCGCTGTATGTCCGCGTCGCGCAGCGTCGCCCCGAGGAAGCCGAACGGCTCATGGCACTCGCCGGCGAAGCAACACAGCGCTACCTCATTCCCCCCACGCGCACTCCGCGCACGCCGACCTGAAAGGGCCCAACGATGTCGTCCACTCGCACCCACGTACAGCGCCTCGCGGCAGGGATCGCCGCGCTGGCACTCACAACCCTAGGAGCTATCGCCGTGCCAGCGTCCGCCGCTCCGCAGTCCGGCTGCAAGGGAGAGATCGCGATCAGCACCACACCTGTTGTGGTCACTGAGCAGAAGTCCGACCGGATCCTCGTGCTGGATCTATGCAAGAGCTGGTCGAAGCCAGGAGCCGAGCTTTGGAGTTGGAAGCCGAGCAAGGAGTTCGGCATCACCGACCCGGACAACTCCTGGGGCCTGCCGGACGATGCCCGATTGCGCCGGGACGCTGATGGAAATCAATTCGTACTGGCCACCGACTCGTACGGACTTCTCGCCAAGATTCCCTACCCGGCCGGTGGCGAGGTTGCTTGGTCGGTCGAACTCGGTCGCGGGCCGAATCCTCACGGCATCGAGTTGCTCCCCAACGGGAACATCGCGGTGGCCGCCAGCACCGGCAAGTTCATCCGGATCTACACCGCAAGCCAGGGACAGCACTCGGATCACTACGTCGAGGACCCCCTACCCGGCGCCCACGAAGTCCTTTGGGACAACGACAACGACCTCCTGTGGGCGCTGGCCGACACCGAGCTGATCGGCTACACAATCGGCGGAACAGCTGCCGAGCCCACCCTGACCAGGACTGTCACCCACACCCTTCCAACGAATTGGGGCCATGATCTTCAGCCGGTTCCCGGCGACCCTGATCGGCTTTGGCTGACCACCGTTTACGGGGTCCACCAATACGTGAAGTCGACTGGCAAGTTCGACGTCGGCTTCCCCCGAGCGCGCGAGCTCTATGCGCCGAACATCAAGAGCAACGCCACCGACGCAAAGACAGGAACCATCCTGCAGACGACCCCGAAGGTGGGAAATCCCTGCACCTGGTGCACCGACCAGGTCGACTTCTTCGTCGGCAAGGACCGCACTGTCAGCCGCGTCCTGCCTGGCTCGGAGATCTACCGCGCGCGCTGGTTCGACGAGGAAAGCAACTGAACCGTGCGTTGATCGCAGACGTGATACCTGCTCAACGGAGGAGCAAAACACCATGACGACAGAGATTCACCTTCCCCGCGGCTTCAATCGCCGCACCCTTCTTGGCGGGACCGCGGGCGGCATGACCGCCGTCTGGCTTGGTGGATGCTCTTCATCCGAAGAGTCATCCTCATCCTCGTCCACCGGCCCGGTGAAGTTTCTCGCCGGTGGCGGTCGTTGGGAAAAGGGAGACTACGGCTGGACCTCCCTCCAGGAGTACAGCAAGAAGAATCCCGACGAGAAGGTCACGGTTGTCTCGGGCGGACAGGACACACTCAAGACCTTCACCCAAGCGGCCAGCACTCGCAACTTCCCGGATCTGGTCCTGGGCGGCCCCGCGCTGCCGGTGATGTTGGCCCACAAGTGGGCACTATCCATGGAAGAGCTAGGCGTCGACATCAAGTCGAAGTTCCCGAAAGAGATGTGGGTCGACGGGGTCACCACCTCCGGAGGCAAGACCTACTCCTGGTCCCAGGACGATGGCCGCGGCATCATGCTGGGCTACAACACCAAGTACATGGATGACATCGGTGCGAGTGAGCCGCCAGCCACCTGGGACGAGCTCATCGACATGTCGGTGAAGATGCACGCGAAGAACAAGGACGTATTCGGCATGGGCATGCAGCTCGAAGCAGGAAAGGACGGGTTGGTGTGGATCGCCCGGACTCTGCAGGCTGCAACTCCTGGCATTGACGCGGGATTCGACCTGAGGGCGGGGCGCTACGCGATGGACACCTATTACACCCCGGCCATGGAAGTCTTGCTGAAGATGCAGCAGACGAACACGCTGCATCCCAACTCCTCGCAGCTCAACTACGCGCAGCTGGATGGCTACTGGAATGCCGGCAGGACCATGTTCAACCTTGATGGCTCGTGGTTGTGCTCGGTCGCCAAGCACAACAAATTCGAGGACTTCAAGGTCGCCAATCCTCCGGTCCTGGAGGACGGCGACAAGGTTGGCGTCTACGGCTCGCTCGCCCAGGGCTCGTACATCGCGATGACGGCATCCAAGAACCGCGAGTCGCTGAAAGGCCTGGTCGAGTATCTCGTCAGCGAGGCCTGGCTGAAGACCGAACTGGACAACCTAAGCATTCCGCCGGTGCCGGACCTGGCCAAGAAGTACGCCTCGACCGGGCAACTGAAGGAACAGCTCGACGTGCAGTACAACACCTGGATCCAGCCTCCACTGCCACAGACCGACAATTTGGCGCTGGAAGCCAGGAAAAAGGAAGCGGAGTTGCCGGCTCCAACGCAAACCCCCAGTGCGATCACGCTGGGCGCGCTGTCCGGAAGGATCAAGGACTGGAAGTCGGCACTGAAGGAGATGAACCAGCAGTACAACGACCGGTTCGACAAGGCGCTGGACGAGACCAAGTGCCCCAGGTCGAAGTTCACCTTCGCGGACTGGGACGGCTTGACGAGCTATCAGACCTCGTAAGGAGCTGCAGATGGCGAACGTCACTCGCGACATCCCCCTTGTAGCTACCGGCGCACGGGGGTCCGGAACTGGGACTCACGCCCGATCCGCCAGCCGAACGGCGCCGTGGCGGAGACGGCGCTACATCTGGTGCTACCTCTTCCTCGCGCCGCAAATCGTGGTCTTCCTGGCATTCGTCCTCTGGCCGACATTCGCCAGTTGGTACTACGCATTCTTCAATTGGGACGGAATCGGCAGACCGATCGACTTCGTCGGGTTGGACAACTTCCGCGAGGTAGCCACGGCACCGCTGTTCTGGAACTCGCTTAAGAACACCTTGTTCTACACCCTGGCGTTGGTGGCGATTGTGGTGCCGTCCTCGCTGATCATGGCGCTGATCCTGAACATGAAGAAGCTCGGTGGCCGGACTGCGTACCGGGTCGTATTCGTCCTGCCGGTGGTGCTGACCTCGGCCGTCGTCGGTCTGGAAATGGTGCAGATCTTCGCCACCGAGGGCGGTGCCGTGAACAACCTCCTGAACGCGTTGGGGATCACCTCTCACAACATTGCCTGGCTCAACATCGGGTCGACGGCGATCATCATCGTGATCGTGGTCGGCGCGTGGAAGTCGTTCGGAACGAAGATGATCTATTGGCTGGCCGGGCTCCAGACCATTTCCCGCGACGTCTACGAAGCGGCGGAGGTCGATGGAGCCGGGGCCTTCAAGAAGTTGATCTATATCACCCTGCCGATCCTGCTTCCGTTCCTGGCCGTCATCACCTACTTGCAGGTGCTGGACGGCCTGCATGTGTTTGATCTGGTCAAGACAATGACCGGCGGCGGGCCATCGTACGCAACGGATATGACGTCGCTGTACATCTACCGCTATGCCTTCGAACCCAGCTCTTTAGGGGACTCGTTCGCGCTCCCCCGCTTCGGGTTCGCCTCGGCGGCCGGCATCTTTTACGGTCTGACGACCTTCATCATCACCGCGGTGTTTGCCGGCGCGATCGGCTACTCGCGTTCCAGGGTGTCGAAGGCGGTCGGCCGTGACGAAAAATGATCAAGTCGCGACGACCATCAGATCGGAGCCGTCGACCAAGAGCGGCCGGATCCGCCATCGGCTGGTGCGGATCGGCGCGCAACTGTTCCTCTTGGTGTGCGCGATCATCTGGACCTATCCCGTGTACGGAGCGATCCTCAACTCGGTCAAGACGAACCCGGAGGTGCTCAGCGGTTCGGTCAGTCTTCTCCCCAAGGGCTTCGAGTGGAGCATGCTGCTTCCCTCCGGATGGTCACAACTCGGGGCTGTGTTCCACTTCGAGAACTACGGCGAGGCTTGGTACGCGGCGTCGTTCGGTCAGTTCTTCGGGAATTCGGTGATCCTGACGATCGCCGACGTCTTCCTCGTCGTCGCGATGAGCAGTATGAGCGGGTACGTCCTCGGGCGCTACAAATTCCCCGGCCGGCGAATCATCATCGGCGCGTTCGCTGTGTCGGCGTTCCTGCCCGAGGGCTACACCATCATCCCGATCTGGGAGGTGATCCGCGCGCTGCGGATCGAGGACAACATCGCGGGTTTGATCCTTGCGGTGTCGAGTGGTGGGCATCTGCTGTACATCCTGCTCTTCGCCGCCTTCTTCGCCGGGCTGCCCAACGAGTTGGAGGAATCCGCGGTGATGGACGGGGCGGGTTTCTTCCGGGTGTTTGCCACCATCATGTTGCCGCTGGCGAAGCCGGCCCTGGCCACGGTCGCCATCCTCGAGATGATCAGGGCCTGGAACGACTTCTTCATCCCGTTGGTGTTCACCGCGAATCAACCCAACCTGCAGACGATCGCGGTCGGCCTGTACACGCAGTTCCAGGGCACGAACCAGGTGGACCTTGCAACGATGGCGGCCGGCGTCGTCATTGCGTTCATGCCGATCGTGATCGTCTACGTCCTGCTGCAGCGGTACTTCGTGGAAGGTATAGCCGGTGCGGTGAAGAACTAGCGCTGCGCCCTCGCACGAGGGGCGACGACGACGGCGCTCGGACGGCCTGAACGAACGCCGGGGCGCGGCTCAGACCCGAATCGCTCGGTCGCGGTCGGGATGCAAGGATGAGTCCTCGTGAGTGTGTTCTCCGATACCCCGCATGCGCCCCGTGACCCGATTCTCGGCCTGACCGAGCAGTTCGTTGCCGATCCCCGCCCCGACAAGGTCAACTTGGGCGTCGGCGTGTATCAGGACGCCACGGGCAAGGTGCCGGTACTGGAGTGCGTGCGGGCCGTGGATGCGCAACTGTCGGCCAGTGGCAAGCCCTACGGGTACCTCCCGATCGACGGGCTCCCGGCCTACGACGCGGCCGTCAAGCAGCTGGTCTTCGGCGCCACCGGTCATGATCAGATCGCTGTCGTCCAGTCGCTCGGCGGCACCGGTGCACTGAAGGTCGCGGCAGATTTTCTCAACCAGACAACGCCGGATGCGAAGGTCCTGATCTCGGCGCCGAGTTGGGAGAACCATCGCGCGATCTTCACCCGGGCCGGGTTCGAGGTCGACGAGTATCCGTACTACGACGCAGAGCGCCGCCGGGTCGATGTCGACGCCATGATCAACTCGCTGCAGGCCGCCGACGCCGGCACGGTCGTGGTGCTGCACGCCTGTTGCCACAATCCGACCGGCTACGACCTCACCGCAGACGAGTGGCAGCGGGTCGTCGCCGTCGTCGCCGAACGCGGACTGGTGCCGCTGCTGGACATGGCTTATCAAGGATTCGCCGAGTCTCTGACCGAGGACGGCGCTGCTGTCCGCCGATTTGTCGACGCCGGATTGGTCACCCTGGTCACCACGTCCTTCTCGAAGACGTTCAGCCTGTACGGCGAGCGGGTCGGTGCCCTCAGCGTCGTCTGCTCCGACGCCGACGAGGCGGCCAGGGTGCTGAGCCAACTCAAGATCATCGTCCGGACCACGTACTCCAACCCGCCGACCCACGGCGCGGCCATCGTCGCCTCGGTGCTGACCGACGACAACCTCCGCGCGCAATGGGAATCCGAACTGGCCGGCATGCGGGATCGGATCAAGCAGATGCGGACGGCCTTGGTCGAAGGGCTGGCCGCGGCCGGGGTCACCGGCCAGGACCACATCACCCGCCAGAACGGCATGTTCAGCTACTCCGGGCTGAGCCGCGAGCAGATGACCAGCCTGCGCAACGACCACGGCGTGTACGGACTGGATTCGGGCCGGCTATGTGTCGCTGCCATCAATCCAGGCAACCTCGACCGGGTCGTTTCCGCGATCGCCGCGGTGGCTCGCTGATCTCAGGTGAGCTAGAAGGAGGGGTGACCGGTCTTCGGATGGGTGGGCCGGGTCACCACAGCCTTGTCGAAGACGATGATGCTGTTGTAGACGTGCATTCCGGCGATGCTGCGGGTGTAGTCGTCCGCCTCCACCCCGGGGATGTGCCAGGCATGCAGCTTGTCGATCAAGTCCTTGGCGTACTCGATGTAGGTGCCGGGCTTGTTCAGTCCACCGCCGTACTTCGCGTGATAGCTGGTGTGCAGATCTTCCATCGCCAGCACACCGCCGTTGCGGATCCGTGGCCACAGCTCTTCGAAGGTGGCGATCTGCTGCTCCATGGTGTGCCCACCGTCGTCGATCAGCACGTCGATCTTGCCCAGCTGCCGGCCCAGCTTCCGCAGGAACTCCCGGTCACCTTGATCACCGATCACGACGTCGATCCGGTCCTCAGCCAACTTGGCACATCGAGGCTTGATGTCCACGCCGGTGATCTGGGCGTGCTTACCGAAGTAGTGCTTCCACATCTGCAGCGAACCGCCGTGGGAGACACCGAACTCCAACACGTTGATCTTCTTGCCGCGGTACGGCGCGAAGTGCCGGTGGTAGATGTCGAAATACTGACTCCACTTGTGGATCAGCCGATCATCGTTGGCCCAGAAATATTCCTCGAGCGGGTTCACCTCGGGCGGCGACATCCTCCGCTTGACCTTGTGCGCAAGCCGCCGGAGCTGGACGCGCTGGTCGGACGGTACGTACTTCCACATGGATTGGGCAACATTGCTCACGACTGCACTCCCAAAGAGCTGAGGCAAACCTGTGCGGTCGAACGTAGCGCAGGCTCCCACCACGCGACAGCACCTTCGCCGTGTGGTGTGCGATTGACGGACAATTCGGCGAGTCTTGATCTCGACCGAACCGTGGCGTTCTACGCTGATCCGGGCTTTGAACGGGGGTAGTCGTGGCACCAAACACAGGGCCGGTGGAGATCGCCCGGGTGCGTGCCCGGATCGACGAGGTCAATCGCGACCTCCAGGAACGCCGACGGATCGCGGCCGCTCGCCGTGGTGTGCGGGTATCGGTGATCGTTCCGGTCTACAACGGGATGCCGTACCTGCCGCAGTTGCTGGACTCCTTGGATGATCAAGGACTGGGGCGCGATCAACTCCAGGTGATCATCGTCAACGACGGTTCCACCGACCAGACCGGCGAGGTGCTGAATGCGTACGCACGCAGCCATCCACGCGCGATCGTCCTGCACCAGGCCAATTCCGGCTGGCCCGGGCAACCGCGTAACCGAGCGCTCGACCACGCGCAGGGACGCTGGGTCTTCTTCGCCGATGCCGACGATTACCTTGCCCCACAGGCATTGCTCGATCTTGCCGACTTCGGTGACCTGCACGATGCCCAACTGGTGCTGCCTCGGGTGTGCCGGGTGGGGACCCGTTCGGGTGGCCGGCCGTTCAACGAGACCCTGGTGTCGGTCAGCAAGAAGCAGGCGTTCAGGACCTTCACTCCGCACAAGCTGGTCCGGCGCGACCTCGTCGTAGAAAATCGAGTCCGCTTTCCGGAGGGCAAGGTGCGGCTGGAGGACGGCATCTTCTTCAGCCGTTGCTATCTGCTGGCCGAGCGGATCTCGGTGCTGGCCGATCGTGATCTCTACTTCCTCCGCGGGCGTGCCGACGGCAGCAACATCTCCGCCCAGCGGATCGAACCGGAGGCGTACGTCGTTTCCCTGGAACGGATTGCGCAGAATGTCGACGAGCTCAGCCGCGGCCCCAAGATGACTCGGGGGTTGATCGCGGAGCTGCTGCGCCGGAAGGTGTTCAAGATCTATCTGCCGGAACGCTTCCCGCGTGCCCCGTTGGCGCTGCAGGAGCGCTGGATCGCCGCCCACGCAGGATTTCTCGCTGATCATCTCGATCAGCAGGTCCGCGCCGCGCTCTCCCCCGCCAACGCCGAACTGGCCGACCTGGTGATGGCCGGTGATCGGACCGGCGTGCTGGCCAGCATCGCGTCACGCACCGTCACCGCTGACGTGCCTGAACCTGCGGTCGCAACTGCCGCACCCTGATCGCCGAGCTCAGCGCTGCAGCACGGTCGCGTGATCCAGCCTGGACAGCTTCTCCGGATTGCGTACGGCGTACAGGCCGGCGATCACACCGTCCTGGATGCGCAGCGTCAGCACCGTCTCGATCATGCCGTCGCGGCGGATGATCAAGGCCGGATGGCCATTGATGAGGGCCTGATCGACCGTCGCCATCCGATCGGCCGAGCCGGCGCGGGCCATCAGCGCCGACACCCGATCGGCGCCGACCAACGGCTCGAGGGTGGCCCGTACGATCCCGCCACCGTCGCCCAGCAGAACAACGTCCGGAGCCAGGATGTCCAGCAGGCCTTGAAGATCGCCGGTCACGACCGCTGACTGAAATGCCTCGAGGACACCACGGGACTCCGCCGGGGTGACTGTCGTCCGCGGCTGGCGAGCCGCCACATGTGCTCTGGCCCGATGGGCAATCTGCCGGACGGCCGGTTGGCTCTTGTCCACCGCACGGGCGATCTCGTCGTACTCCACAGCGAAGACCTCGCGCAGCACGAAGACGGCCCGTTCGGTCGGGCTGAGGGTCTCCAACACCAGCATCATCGCCATCGACACGCTCTCGGCCAACTCGACATCCTCGGCCACGTCCGGCGTGGTCAGCAGCGGTTCGGGCAGCCACGGACCGACGTAGGACTCGCGCCGCCGACCGAGCGTGCGCAGCCGGTCAAGCGCCTGCCGGGTGGTGATCCGGACCAGGTAGGCACGTGGCTCGCGGATGGTTTCAAGATCAACTCCGACCCACCGCAGCCAGGTCTCCTGCAGCACGTCCTCGGCATCGGCCGCCGAGCCGAGCATCTCGTACGCGACGGTGAAGAGCAGATTGCGGTGGGTGACGAACGCCTCGGTTGCCGCATCAACCGGGTTATGACTGCCCGCGCCCACGCCGTCGACGGTCGTCTTTCCCGGATCGCCGGTGCTCGGAGGCTGCTGCTCGCTGGAACTGCTCACACCTGTCTGACGTACGTCGCCGGCAGTTTGTGACTGAGGCCACCGCGAGGCGAGGTGACACGGGTCACACCGCTCCGGTTGTCACAAGGTTCGCACGACCGGCATCTCATGGGCGTCCCACCGAGGCACCGCGAGCACCGTGCGGCGCCGTCGCGCGCTCCTCAGTTCGGAAGGAACTCTCATGCAGGACGCAGTTCAGAATTTGCAGCACCACTTCGCGGGCGACATCATCGAGCCCGACGCGCCGCAGTACGCATCGGCTCGGGCCGCCAAATTCGCTGCCGGGCAGCCGGCATTGATACTCCGGCCGGCCACCGTCACCGACGTCCAAGCGGCCGTACGGTACGCGGTCGATCTGGGCTTGGCCATGGCCGTCCGCAGCGGCGGCCACAGCTTCCCCGGCTTCGGCACCAACGACGGCGGCGTGGTGATCGACCTCGGCGGTCTGACCGGCGTCGAGGTGATCGACAAGGAACGTCATCTGGTCCGGATCGGCGGCGGCGCCACCTGGGGCGAGGTCACGAACAGCCTTGCGCCCCACGGCCTGGCCATCTCCTCGGGTGACACCAAGAGTGTGGGTGTCGGCGGGTTGACCCTGAACGGCGGCATCGGCTGGACGGTGCGCAAGCACGGCCTGACTCTGGACAACCTGGTCGGGGCCGAGGTCGTCACCGCCGACGGTGAAATCAACTCCGTGGGTGAGCAGGAGCATCCGGATCTCTTCTGGGCCATCCGCGGCGGCGGTGGCAACTTCGGCATCGTGACCAGCTTCGTCTTCGTCGCACATCCGACCACCGATCTCTATTTCGGCAAGATCAAATTCCCGGCGGCGGAGGCGGTCACCGTGCTGCGGGGCTGGGCCGACTACCTCAACCACGCATCGGACGATCTCACCTCGATCGTGACGCTGGCCAATCCGATGGCCGGCGGCCCGCAGGCGCCGGTCGAAGTCGCCGTCGCCTTCGACGGGGACGACCCGCAGCGTGCGGCCGAGGCGATCGACCCGATCCGGCGACTCGGCACCGTGCTGGACGACGATGTCTCCTTGCGGGCCTATCCGGACATCCTGGTGGACGGCGGCGCCCCACCGGCCGGTATCCAGCTGATCACGCGAAGTTCCTTTGTGGACAGCGAATCCGTCCCCGAGGTGCTGGACATCCTGGCTGAGGTCGGGACCTCCGAACGCTCACCGGTGATCGCCATCCGCAGTGTGGGCGGCGCGGTCTCGCGGATCGCTCCCGATGCCACCGCGTACGCACATCGCCGGGCCGAGTTGCTGATCATTCTCACCTCGGCGGGACCGCAACCCGTGGTCGAAGCTGCCCGTCCCGGGGTGGACGCGGTGTGGGCGCGGCTTGCGCCCCACACCGACGGCGCCTACGGCAACTTCCTCACCGCTGCGGGCGACCAGGACGTGGCAAGGATCTACCCGGCCGCAACCTATCGCCGGCTGGCAGACGTCAAGCGGCGTTACGATCCCGGCAATCTCTTCGCCGGCAATCACAACGTCTGTCCGCAGTGATCACGGTGCGCGCGATCGGTCGACGGGCTCCGTTGATCAACAGTTGATCAACGCAGCCTGGCCATGATCGCCCGCGCACAGTCAAGCGATTCGTCGCGCGTGGTGTCGACCTCCAGGTCGTAGCGGACGCCGCGATGCACCAGTCCGGCCTGGGCGGCGGCCATGCCACGTACGCGATCCCCTCGGGCCAACTCACGACCGGCGGCCACCGAGGCATCGCATCGGACACCGACCCAGAGGACATCCAACCCGGTCAGGACGTTCTGCCACTGCTGTTGGGAGCGAGCACCGCCGAGGAAGACGTCGTCGATGATCACCCGGGCGCCGGCGCGTACGGTCGCGGCGACTCCCTGCTGCCACGCCGATGCCAGCGCCTCGAACTCCGGCCCGACGCTCACCCCGCCGTCCGGCGCGATCTCCAGTCCGGCATCCGAAGCCTTCAACGCTGCGGGCAGCATCTCGACGAACCTGTCGATGCCGACTGCCAGCCATGGGTCCGACAGGACGGCTTGCAGGCAGTCGACGATCCCCGACTTGCCTGAGCTGGAGCCGCCGTTCACAACGATCACCTGGGTGGACATCCGGTCACCGTAGTGGGGCGGACGCGCGAGTCCAAGGCGGTTTGTGGCATGACCACGGGCGGCATCAGCGAGGGATGCGCAGGGTCCGCTATTCGAGGAGGTCGGCGTATTCCGCACGGCGCCAGGTGTGGCGGAAGTGCGGGTTGGGCGTCTGCCAGTCCGGGCCGTAGATCTGCTCCAGATAGGTCTCCGGCTGTCGTGGGATCGCGCAGTCGCGTCCGAGCAGCGGCCGATGCTCGACCGGGAACAGCATGTCGCGGGTGAGCATCCCGCGCTTGCCCGGGTACCACGCGATCTTGTCGCCCTCCCAGATGCCGGCGAAGGCGTCCAGCTTCTGCCCCCGGCCGTCCGGCCGAAAGACCCAGTGGTAGGAGGTGAAGTTGCCGGTGACCACAAATCCCTTGGCCTCAAGGCAATGCTTGATCAAGGCCCGGCCCTCGGCCAGGGTCGCTGCCTGTTCCGGCTCGAAGGCGATGATCACATCAAGATCATCATCATGGGGGATCAATTCATGGTCACGGACCACGGACAGTACCGAGCCGAAGCCGAAGCACACGTTCTCGTTCAACTCGCGCAGGCAGTCGATCACGTCGACGGCAAACCCGAGGTACTCATCCTTCTCCCGTTCCGACCAGAATCTGAACGATCGCTTGATGCCGTGAATGTTCCATTCCTGCTGCCGGCGCGACACGATCTTCTCGCTGACCAGATAGCGGAATTCCGAGACCTGCTCGGCGGACAGGCCGATGCGGTCGAGGTCGCGGAAGATCACCTTCGCCTCGTCGCGCAACTGGATCGAGGTGAGCACCCGGACCAGATCACCCAACTGTGGAACGGGTTCCGGCGCGGCGGGCCTGCCGAACCGACGCCGGGCGGTCTCCCTCAACCGGCGAGACAACAGCCGGCCACTGAAGTGCTGCTGCACATCCCGGACGAGCTCTCGCTCCCGGCTCAGGCCGTCGTAGATCGTCGTCCACCAGCCGTCGACCGTTCGGACCTGCACCTGAATACCGCGTGCCCGGATCGCATCGTGATCATGGCGATTACGGATGGTGATCTTGTGCAGATCGACCGGCTGGTCGAAGACGATGCTGACTGACGGCCGATCCTGCTGTTGGGTGCAGATGCCGAGCTCGCTGTCTGGCCCCTGCGCGCGCTCAGGATCCAGCAGCCGCTTCGACCGCAGCACCTTGGCGAATTCGGGGCTGGCAGCCTTGCTCGCCCGCACCGTGCTCTGCGCAACCGGGTCGGCCAGCCCGTCAGCTTCGATCAGCACCGACGCCAACTCGAGCGAGGTCACACCCGGCACTTCGATCCGAATCGTTGTCACCGAGGGCACCGTCTTCGGCACCTCGAGGACGCCACCGATGTTCAGGAATTCAAGATCATCAAAGTTGCCGGAAACCGTCGCGAACTGCTCGACGACAGCGCTGACGTCGATCGCGTTGTTCGGTTCTGTCGCCATCAGACCACCAAGGATGCAGTCGAGTGCGATCTGATCATGCTCGACGCGGTTGCGAAGGCAGGACGATCGACACTGGGAAGTACGGCCGCGCATCGCAACG
This sequence comes from Microlunatus sp., assembly GCA_036566865.1. GTDB lineage: Bacteria > Actinomycetota > Actinomycetes > Propionibacteriales > Propionibacteriaceae > Microlunatus. The sequence continues at coordinate 7,697 of DATCVL010000427.1, read as the reverse complement.
CAGCCACGAAAATCGGAGACGACTGGTGAGCGGCAAGATTGATCGCCGACATGTCGGGGCGAACCTCCATCGATCTGTTCGCCGTCTCAGCGGATGATGTCCGCGTACTCTTTGCGCACACCGCTGTGTTTGAAGTGCGGATCTGGCACGCTCCACGATGGTCCATATATCTGCTCGAGGTACTTCTCCGGTTCGGCCGGGACAGCACTCTTGACACCGAGGAACTCGATCTCTTGGCTCGGGAAGATCATCTCGCGACTCAACGCACCACGGTGGCCAGGGAACCACGCGATGTTGTCACCCTCAAAGATCCCCACAAACACGTCAACCTTCTTGATACCTGGCCGGCTGACCAGGCGATGCGCTGTGTTCGCGCCGGCCACGACGTAGTCCCGAGCCTTCAGAAACTCCTCCAGAAGACGCAGGGCATCAGCGATCGTCGCTGCTTGCGACGGCTCGAACGCCATGATGATGTCCAGGTCGTCGTCATGCGGGATCAGGTCGTGATCTCGGACGGCAGCCAACACCGAGCCGAACCCGAGGCAGACGTTTTCGCTCAGGTCGCGCAGGTCCTTGACCAGATCCATCGCGTACTCGACGTAGCTCTCCTTCTCCGGCTCGGTCCAGAATCGGAATGAACGCCGAATGCCGTGGCTCGTCCACTCGAGCTCCCGGTCAAAAAGAACCTGCTTGCTCACGAGCTCACGGAATCGCCGCTTGTCGGCCTCGGAGATCTTGAGTTGCCGCAGTTCTCGCACCAGCGAGGCGTCGTACTCGCGCAGCTGCAGCTGAGTCAGGATCCTGACAAGGTCCGCGCCGATCGACGCCCGTGCAGGGCGATCTGAGTCGTCATCCTCCATGACCCCGTCGACCGGTCCGTAGATCTCCTCACAATCCGCGATGAACGCCCGTTCCCTCGCGCCACCGTCGTAGACCGTGCACCATCGCCCTTCCGCAGTGCAGACCAGCACACGGATCCCGCGAGCTCGCAGCGCGGTGTTGTTGTCCCGATTTCGCAGCAGAATCCGATCGACCGTGACAGGTTCGGTGAACCGCAACTCGACCCAGGGCCTGTGCTCCTTGCGAGTGTGGATACCGGTACCGCGGAACTCGGGATCGAACAGATAACCCTTCTGCAGATGCTTGCCGTAGCCCGGCCAGGCGCTGCTGGCGACCCGTTCGGCGTTCTCGAGCGCATCGGGCGCGCCGTCGAAATCGATCAGCAGCGATGAGAGGTGCAGGAACTCGGTGCTGGGCAACTCGAGCCGGATGCGCTCGACCGATACCAATCGTTGAGGTAGCTCGAGCACACCGTTCGGATCGAGGAAAGCGAGATCAGGAAACTCCGTTGCCGCAATCTCGCTGACGGCATCCACGACGCCATTCAAGGTGCGACGCACATCAGGCCCGTTCCAACAACCGCCGGGCAACGTACGCGTCGTCGTGCTTGTACTTGGCGAAGCCGAAGCCCTCGACCGCGTACAGCACCCGGAAGCCGCGCTGGGCTGCGGCATGATCAAAGTCCGCGGGGTTGACGAACCGGCGGTAGTGGCTGTCGGTCTCCTTGGTGCCGCTCTGGTCCCGGACGGTGCGGTACTCGACGGCCATCACGTCGCCCGACTTGGTCAGCGCTGCAGCGCTGTCCAGGAAGGTCCCCTGCTCCTCCTCGGTGATCGCATGCACGAAGAAGCGGGCGTAGATCGCCGTACGGTCACCGGCCTCGGTGATCAACGACGGCAGGTCGGGAGTGTTCACGTCGGCCTGGATGAAGTCGATCTTCTCGCCGAGCTCATTGGCCAGGCCCTGACCGTGCTCGACCGCCGTGACCGAGCCGTCGATCGCGATCACCTGATGCCCGTAGGACGCAAAGAAGAGCGAGTCACGACCGGTGCCACAGCCGAACTCGATCACCCGGTGCGGGCCGGCGAGCTCGCCGGCCACGAAGACCGCGAATTGGGACGGCACCGGCCGAGCGGTCGTCGACGGAGTCGTCGCGTCAGACGCCGACGGACGCGCGTAGTACTGATTCCAGTAGTCGCTTTTGGACGACCCCATACTGCTACCCCATCCTTCGTTGGATCACGCCCGGCACGGGCGACTGCCCACCGAGATTTCGAGCATCCTACCTACAGGTAACCGCGGGTTGAACGATATCCACGGCATGGTCTGCAGCCGTCCTCATCGGTGGTCGATTGATCAGCTGCCGGCGATGTCGGCGTACGCGGCCGGATTCCAGGTGTGTTGGAAGTTCGGGTCGGGCTGTCGCCATCCGGCGCCGTAGATCTGTTCCAGATACTCCTCGGGCCGGCCAGGCACCGGACACCTACGGCCGAGGAACTCCCGATCTGCGGCCGGAAAGACCTGCTCCCGCAGCAGGCCGCCGCGGGTCCCCGGGTACCAGGAGATCCGGTCTCCCTCGAAGACACCGATGAAGACGTCCAGCCGCGGACCGCCGGAGGCCGGCTGCACCCACTGGTAGGCCGACATACCGCCGGTCACCTGGAATCCCTTGGCCTGCAGGCATTTCCGGACCAACTGCCGGCCGTCGGTCATCGTGCCGGCCCGATCGGGATCGAACGCGATCAGTACGTCAAGATCATCATCATGCGGGATCAACTTCTGGTCCCGAACGATCGCCAGCACAGATCCGAAGCCGAAGCAGACGTCGCCGGTCAGTTCCCGCAGTGCGGAGATGACCTCCAGAGCGAAGTCGAGATATTCGTGCTGCTGCCGTTCGGTCCAGAACCGGAACGATCGCCGGACACCGTGACTGGTCCATTCCAACTCGCGCGGGAAGAGATAGCGACGGTTGACCAGGGCCCGGAACTGCGAAATCTGCGCCGGTGTCAGGTCGATCCCGTCGAGCGCGTTGCGGCCGGGTGCGTACTCCTGCAACTCCAGGCGAGTCAGGATCTTGACCAAGTCCGGCCGCGCCGGATGGACCGCCGACCGGCCGAGTGGCCGAAGCCGCGCCCCGATCCGGGTACGGAGTCCCTCGATCACCTCGGGGCCGTCGATGCCGTTGCCGTAGTGCTCGGCAGCGCGGACGAACTGGCGCTCCCGCTCCGCCCCGTCGTAAACGGTCGTCAGCCGGCCGTCGTCGGTCCGCACCTGCACCTGTAGTCCGCGTTCCCGCAGGCTGTTGTTGCCCTCGGTGTTGCGGACCCGGATCCGGGACAGGTCGCGCGGCCGGTCGAAGCCAATCTCCATCCACGGATAGCTTTCCTTCTTGGTGTGGAAGGCCTTCTCACGATTCGCGGGGTCAAAGATCACTCCGCGCTCCAGCACCTGGTCGTAGTCCTTCCAGACACTGCTCATCGTCCGAGTCGTCTGCCGCACCGGATCGTCCAGCCCGTCAGCGTCGATGATCACCGACGCCAGATGCAGGTATTCGGTTCTCGGCAACTCGCAGCGGACAGCGGTGACAGCCGGCATCGAGGTCCGGATGTCGATCTCGCCGCCCGACTCGACGAAACGGAGGTCGCCGAAGGAGCGATCGACGAGTTGCGCGAAGCCGTCAACAAGATCATCGAGGTCGAGGGTCTGTGTCGATGGGCTCGCGCTACGGGACTGTCCGACCATCGCCTGCCTCCGAGCTACTTCTCCAGGTCACTCCATTCGGAGCGCTTCCACGGGTGCCGGTAGTGCGGATCCGGCGTCGCCCAACCGGGACCGTACACCCCTTCCAGGTACGCCTCCGGTTGCCGCGGCACCGGGCAGTCGATGCCCATCAGGGCTTGTTCGGAAGGTGGGAACATGACGTCACGGGTGAGGGTGCCGCGACGGCTCGGATACCAGGCGATGGAGTCGCCCTCGAAGATGCTGACGAAGGCGTCGATCTTGGACCCGCCCCACGGCGGATAGACCCAGGTGTGGGAGGTGAAGTTGCCGACGACCTTGAATCCGTTGTCGGTCAGGCACTTCTTCACCAGTTCGCGCCCCTCGGCCAGCGTGGCGGCCTGATCGGGATCGAAACCGATGATCACATCAAGATCATCATCGTGCGGCAGCAGTTCATGATCACGAACCACCGCCAGTACGGAGCCGAAGCCGAGACAGACGTTGTCGTTCAGCTTGCGCAGGCAGTTGGCGACGTCAACCGTGAACTCCAGATAGCGTCGCTTCTCTGCCTCCGACCAGAACCGGAAGGTGCGCCGGAGTCCGTGCAGGTTGAACTCCATCTGTCGTTTGGCCAGTATCTTGTCGGTGACCAACCGCTGCAGCTGCGCCACCTCCTCGAGCGACAGTCCGACGCGATTCAGATCCTTGAACACCTTCAGCGTGTTGTAGGTCCCGATCTGCATACTGGCGAGAATCTTGATCAAGTCTCCTTCGACCCGATGGTCCTGCGGAGTTGCGGGGCGATTCAGCCGCCGCCGCACCTTCGTCTCGAGCGATCGGGCGAGCGGGGCTCCGCTGTATTTGCGCTCGACCTTCTGCAGGAACTCGCGCTCGCGTTGCCAGCCGTCATAGATCGTCGTCCACCAACCGTCCGTGGTCCGCACCAGCACATGGATGCCGCGGACGCGGGTGCTGCTGCCGCCCGGGCCGTTGCCGCCGATGTTGCGCAGGCGGAGCCGTCGCAGATCGAGCGGCTGCTTGAACTCGATCTCCAGCCATGGACGGTCCTCCCACTTCGTCCGCACGGCCGCTTGGCGCCGCTTCGGCTTGAACAGATCGCCGCGCTGCAGCAGCTCCGCGTGCTCGTCGCTCCAGGCACTGCTCATCCGGCGCTCGGTCTGCGCCACCGGATCGTCCAGGCCGTCGGCGTCGATCAGCACCGATGCCAGTTGGAGTTCGGTCTTGTTCGGCCACGGCAGCTCGATCCGCAGACAGGTCACGTCGGGGACCTGCCGAGTGACATTGAGCCGACCGTACGGGGCGCTGAAGTCGAGATCGGAGTAACCCTCGGCCAGCTCGACGAAGTCGTCGACCAGCCCTTCCAGATCGATCGCCATGTCCGGGCCCCGTTCATCGTTGATGAGCAACCCCAGCCCGACTGTGACCGAGCTGAGTTTCGGGGCATCTTAGTAGTTTCGCTGAGCACCGGTCGAACGAGACGCGCAGCGAACGGACGCTGCTACCGTCCGCGGTTGCGGGTCCGCAGGTAGTCGGCGACCACGTATTCGCCGAGCCGGCCGATATCGGGGGTGAAGACCCGACCGCCGCAGCGGCGGGCGATCGCGTCGACGAACCGGGCGAGTCCCTGGTCCTCGCCGAGCATGAAGGTGTTCAGGGTCACGCCGTACCGGGCCAGCGAATCCACCTGGGCAATGGTGGCCCGGACCGCCTCCGGCGTGGTCGGCCAGTGGAAGATCGGTTCTCCGGTCTCGGTCAGATGGGCAGTCGGCTCACCGTCGGTCACCACCAGCACCACCGGTTCGGCGTCCGGGTGGCGACGTACGTGCCGGGACGCCAGCATCAGCGCGTGCTGCAGATTGGTGCCTTGCACCCACTCCGGCTCCGCCTCGGCCAGTTCGACCGTCGACATCCGCCGGCCGAGCAGGTTGAAGCCGATGATCTCCAGCGCGTCCTGCCGGAATCGGGTCTCCACCAGGTGCGACAGGGCCAGTGCGGTCTGCTTCATCGGACCCCAACGGCCGTCCGCGAACATGGAGAAGGACAGGTCGACGCAGAGCGCGACTGCCGCGCTGGTGCGCCGCTCGGTCTCGGTCACCTCGAAGTCGTCCACCTCGAGCAGCCGCCCGGATTCCGAAGCCAGCAAGGGGCCCGAGCGCTCGGCCGCGCGCCGACGCAGGGCGTTGCCGACCGTACGAGGTACGTCGATCGGCAGTTCGTCGCCGAAGCTCCAGGCCCGGGTCAGCCCGGTCGGCTCGTCGGCCGATCCGGTCCGCCGATCGGCATGATCACCGGCGCCTCGGGCCTCGAGCTCAGCAAAGACCCGCTTCAGCGCGCCCTCCCCCAGCCGGCGTACCGCCTTCGGGGTCAGCCGCAGCCCGTCGTCGCCACGGCGCAGGTAGCCCTGCTGCTCCAACTCCCGTTCAAGATCACGAAGCTGATTGAAGTCGCGGACCGCCTCCCCGCCCAGATGGCGGTCCAGCGCATCGACGTCGACATCGTCCAGGGTTGCTCCGGGATGGTTCTGCGACAACTGCGCCTCGAGCGCCTCGAGATCAGCAAGATCGGCGACCGCGGACACCGCGTCGCCGTACTCGAGTCCGTTGTCACCCTCATTCGGCATCCCGGTCGGTGATCGCCGATCCAGCCCCGGCCGCAGCGCCCGCAGGTTGTCCTGCAGCTGGGCCAACTCCGAGGCAAGATCAGCATCGGACATCGCGTCGTTGATCAACTCCGACAGCTGGCGCCGCTGCTCCGGGCTGAGCGAATTCATCATCCGCTCGGCCGCGGCCTGCTGCCGGGCCAGCGAGTCGATCAGCTCCTCGACGTTCTGCGGGTCGTCGGGGAAGAATTCGCCGTGCTTGTCCATGAAGTCGGCGAACTGCTCGGGGGTGTCCTCGTTGCGGGCATGCGCGGCGAGCAACTGGTTCAGGTCGGCCATCATGTCCTTGACCCGCTGCATCGCTTCCGGGTCGGGGCTGCTGAGGGCCTGCTTCAGTCCGTTGAACTGCGAGTCCAGCACCTGCTGACGCAGCATGTCCTTGATCGATTCGAACGTCTGCCGAGCCTGATCGGACTGCCAGTTGTAGTCCTCCAGTGAACGCACCGCGCCGGCTACATCGTCCGGGACGGTGTCCAACTCCATCTCCGCCATCCGGGCGTCGATCCCCTCCTGGCTGGCCAGCGTCTCGCGTTCCGCGGCCAGGGCCTGGTCCAGCGCGGCCCGTACTTGATCAAGAGCGCCGCCCAGATTGCCGCGGCGACGAGCCTGCTCGCGCAGCTTCCTGATCTTGTCCGCAAGGCTGTCCAGACCACCGCGCCCGTCGTTGCCGCGGCGGAGCAGATCACGCAGCGCGTCGCCGATGTTGCCGGAGTTGAGTACGTCCCGGCCGAGCCGGTCGACCGCTGACCGTACGTCGAACGGCGCCTTCAGCGGATCCGGTCCGCCGCGCCACTGCCCGTACCGAATCCTGCCGTGCCGGTCCCGATGAAAACCCGGCCCCTGCTGCTCACTCATCACCACTCCTCCGCGACTTGCCAGCGGTTGGTCTGACCACCGCGCCGGCTACCGACAGGTCGGTCAGCCGCCGTAGACCGTGCGGCCGTCGACGATGTCCTTCTCGATCCGACGGGTCAGGTACAGGCCCTCGAGGACGAACTCGACCGCCGCCGCGACCTCGCCGCGGTTGCCCCCGTCCTGATAGCTCGCATCGGCGTAACCGAGCCGATCCAGCACCCGGGCCAGGCCGGACACCGTGCCGAACTGGCCGAGCAACTCGTCCGCGGTGACCAGGTCACCGGTCTCCACCACCGCGCCTTCGGCGAAGATCGCGGTGAAGCCGGACAGGTCGAGTCCGCCGAGCCGATCCCGGAACGTTTCCGCGACCGCCATCTTCAGCAGATGATCAAGGACCGCGGCCTCCCGGCCCTCCTCACCCATCTCGAATTCGATCTTGCCCAGCAAGGTGGGCAGCACCTGCGGAAGATCACAGACCCGGGCCACCGGATCGGGGTCACCGGTCCGTGCGGTACGCCGCAGGGCCGAGGCTGCAACTCCTTCTGCGGCGGCGATCGAGAACCGCGCCGAGACTCCGGAGCGTTGATCAACAGAGGACGAC
>DATCVL010000426.1:0-3239 GCA_036566865.1 Microlunatus sp. | reverse complement strand
CGACGACCAGGTTCAGGTCGAGGTCGCTGTAGACGTCACCTACACCGTTGGCCAAACTCCCGCCGACCCAGGCGATCACGACCCCTGGCTCTCGTGGTAGTTGCTCTGCGGCGGAGGTCACGACTCATGAGTGCCAGGGTGCTGGCAGTGATCGCAACCAGTCGCCGGCGGGACGATCGAATTGGTCGGGCATCGTTGCCTCCAGATTGAGCCTTGATCGCGACCCTGGCGCGTTGGGATGCTCAGGATGCATGTTTGCATGCAGCAGGTGGCGACGGGGCACATTGTGGCTAGCTCCACAAGGGGCAAGGCCTCCATCCTCACAAGGAGCAATCTCGATCGTTGATCGCTCTGGGTGCTATTCGAGCCCGCCCGGAATCGGATCCGGTCCGGGCGGCCGCAGGTTGGACTAGCCTCGCGGCTGTGGCGCAGGAGGAGACCTTGATCGTTCCGTTCGAACCCCGGTTCGCCGACGGTGTTGCCGCTGTGTGTCGCGATCTTGGCTGGCCGTCGTACGCCGACGCCAGCGTCGCCGCTCGCGGGTGTGCGGCGCCCGGAGTGCGGGCTTTCGTTGCTGTCGCTGATGGCACGGTGATCGGCTTCGCTCAGGTTCTGTCCGATGGGGTAGTGCAGGCCTATTTGTCGTTGGTGGGTGTGCTGGAGAGTTGGCGTCGGCAAGGCGTGGCCCGGCGGTTGGTGATTGCTGCGTTCGAAGCCTCCGGTGCCCGGCGACTCGATCTGCTGACCGATGATGCGTTCGAGTTCTATCGATCGTTCGAGTTCAAAGAGAAGTCTGGGTTTCGGATCTACCCGAGGTAGTGCCCGGAGATTGATCCCGAGCGGACACCGAGAGCCCCATACTTGCCATGTGGCATTTGAGCTGGACCGTCGGCCGCCGCTTACAGCAGTTCTTGGTGTGCTGAATCGGGAGGATCCGGAGGGTCTTCTGGCAGTCGGTGCGCCGGCCGACGAGTATGAGCCCGAGGCCGACGACCTCGCTCGACGTCTTCGGGATGGTCGACGTATCACCGGTGAGGCCCTCGTCGAGGTCTGGGAACATTGGTTTGGACCCGGCAGCGGATACGTGCGGCGGACTTCGAAGTATGAGATCGACAAGCTCGCTGCAGAGCTTGACGTCTTGCAGTGATGCCCGGTCACGGATCCGTTTGCGGTAGCGCACTTATCCATACTTGTCGGCTTGGTCGTGTGAGGATCTTGATGTGCTGGTGATGATCCCGACCTGGATGGTCGACGATGAGCAAGTTGTGCTTGGTGGGACCGGTGAGCGGATCAGATTGGGGATTTGTGCGGACGCAAGGCTTCTCCCGGATGATTCGTCGTGGGGTGTGAGCGTGGGAATCTTCGAGTCGAATGTGTCGCCGGATCGCTATCGGGTGACCGGGCGGGTTCTTGAGGTACGGGATCGCGGCTCTGAGCTGATCGTTGACGCCGGCCAGTGTCGACTGGTCGTCCGGCTCGGGATCGGTTCTGGTCGGCTGCGGTCGGGCGGTGTGGTCAGTGTCGAGGCGACCCTGGGAGTGATCGCTGCCTACGAGTGGGATGACTTTGCTATCCCAGATGTCCGAGCGGACTGGATTGTTCGGTCGGTCCAATCCGTCGGCGACACGTACGAGCTCGATCTGAGCCCGGCGGCGTAGCCATGTTCATTGCGCGGCCCGGTGCAGGATCCGTTGCGGACGGTCCCCGGACAGTCGACCGTCGGTTGGTCTTGGGTGCCTGCCATGAAGTGTCGATCGAGGTGGGCCCGGATTAAGGGGCTGTCAGGTGCCTTCTGAGTACGCCCTGGCGGCGTGCGCTCTGCCGTAAGGTCTGCATGTGCCTAGCGAACACACCCCGACCGAGTTGCCTGACGGTTCGATACTCGGCCCAGGCGGGGAGGTCTATCGGCGTACCGCCCAACGTCTTCGCGGTCGATCGCGCGGTGATGAGTTGATCGCCGCTGGTGCCGCGGTGATGACTGATGTCTACCCCGATGGCATGACGTGGTACGGCGGGTCGGCAGCTGCGAAGGTGTGGGTCGAGGTTGCGCCGCGACTTGTTTCGGGGCGACGTCGGAGCCCGGCCGATCTGCAATGGGTGGGCCACATTTGGGAATCGGACACGGGCCGCATCCTTCTGCGCTTCGACGGGGAACACTGATCAACAACACCGGAACCCTTGCCGACCCGTTCCGTTCGTCAATCAGCTGCCCGGTCATCGATCCGCTTGTGACACAGAACTTGATCATGGTCGAGTCACGCCGGATCCGCGCCGTAGGTGGAACCGTCACCCGGCGGCCTGCGGAGCACACTGCGGGCGGTGGTGTCAGTGCCGGTCAATGCGAGGCGTGAGCAGCCATGGTGTGATGCGGGATATGGTCCGGGCTAACGCGTCACGGACGATGTCTGCGCCGTCAACGTGGACGTTCTTGTTGCCGTCGCGCGGTTGCTCGGACAGCGCGACATACAAGCTGGTGCAAGTGGCGTAGGTGTTGTGAATCCATGCCGGTGGCCGCCCGGTCGGCTCCGACTGCTCGAAATCGTCCATCGCAGCGTTCACCGGTCCCAGCCAGCCGGCTGCCTGTTGCCTGGTGCAGCTGGTCAGGGCAATCACGGCGGCGCGTGCCACGCGCGCGTCTTCTTGGTCACGCCATGCCGGCCCAGGGCCGACCAGCCGGGCAGCAAGCAACTCGAGGACCTCAGGTCCGCTCGCCACGTTTGCCTTCACGCACCGACTCAAGTAGTCCGCGCCGTGGGCGACAGCGTGCAGCCAGCCGAGTTGTTCGTCGTATCCGCGGGTGTCGAGTTCGGCCGGATACCACCGGGCGACAGTTTCGAACGCGGCACGGTCGCGGTCACCGGCGTCGATGAGCCAGGTGAGGACGAGGGGCGCGAATGTGCGCGCCTGCACCTGGACCGAGTCGAGGTGATCCAATGCCGCCTGTCGAATTCTCTGCCGATCCTGATCGAATCGTCCGCTCTCGATCGCCTCTCTAAGCTCGCGGTATGCCCAGCCGTCCCGCACCTCCGGGTCCGCTGACGCAAGGCCGTCCAAGAGCTGTCCAAGATCGTGGCGCACGGCGTCGAACCTTACAGCGCCGAACCGGCGACCTTTCACAACCTGGGCCACATACCCAGTGGAGGATCCCGTGACCGGCACTACTGCGGGCCGTCGCCGCTCGTATTCGTGTGCTCATCGTTCTGTTGCAGCACTCGGGCAGAGTTGAGGTAGATGAGGCT
>DATCVL010000425.1:0-6194 GCA_036566865.1 Microlunatus sp. | reverse complement strand
CCACCGCCGCAGCCCCGGCACCAGCTCGAGTGCGGCGAGCTGGCCGCGCCCGGCCTGAACCGCCAGGATGCTGATGTCCAGATTCGCCCTGGCCAGCCCCGGCACCTGCTCACCCTCCGCGGACAAGGCGATCGCCCGGTCCCAATCGCCGAGAGCGAATGCGGTCTGGGCAGCCATCACCACCGCATCCAGACCGAACGGCGACCATTGGCGACCGCTCCGACCGGCCTGCTCGGCGGCCCGCAGGTAGGCGTCCAGGGCATCCGGCAACCTGCCCTGCTCGAACCGGATGGCACCGAGCTGGTCGGTGGCCCGCAACTCGGTCGCCGAATCGCCGTCGGACACCGCCGTCGCCAACACCCGCTCGGTCTCCCGGATCGACGAGTCCAGGTCACCGAGCCGCTGTTTGATCTTGGCCAGCAGGATCGTCTGCTCGGCGACGATCCGTTGCAGACCCAGCCTGCTGCCGAGTTCGGTGGCCCGCTCGGCGGCCTCGATCGCCTGCTCGTAGCGTCCTCGACCGGCGAAGGATCTCGCCCGAGTGGCCAACACCCGACAGTAGAGCGCGGCATCCTCGGCCGGGTCGATCAACTCCAGGGCCTCGGTCAGCAGCGCCCGCTCGTCCAAGTCGTAGTCGCTGTACTGAAGGGACGCGGCCAGCGACTGCAGCAGTCGAGCCCGATTCCGGCCGGCGAGTTGGGGCGGCGCCCCGTCTTCGAGTCGATCGCGGAGCAGATTGATCGTCTGGTCCAGGTGCCCGGCCGCCTCCGCCGCCTCGGCCGCCTTGATGGTCAGCTCGACCAGGGCCGTGGTCTGATCGGTACGGTCCGGGATCGGATGCTGCTCGGCAAGCTGGAGCGCGTGCCGATAGTGCCGCAGTGCATCGTCCGGACCACCGACGCGCAGGGCCTCGTCGCCGGCTTCGATACTGGCTCGGATCGCGGTGTCGACGTCGTGGCTGGCGCGCGCATGCCGAGCCAGCTCCGCCGCCGTGCCACCACTGCGCGGTGCCTGCAGTGCATCCACATAGCGGGCATGGAAGCGAACCCGCTCACCGGGCAGCAGGTCGTCGTACACCGCCTCGGCGAGCAGCGCGTGCCGGAAGGCGTAGCCGTCGCGGCGACCGACCAGCACCTGGCTCTCCACCGCGCCGCGAATGGCGGTGTCGAGCTCATCGGCGGGCAGCTCGGCGACCGCGGCGAGCAGATCATGACCGACCTGGCGTCCGGCCACCGAGGCGACCCGGACCACGTGCCGGGCGGCATCGGACAACACGTCCAACCGCAACAGCAGCAGCCCGGCCAGGTCGGCCGGCAACATCCCCCGTACGTCGGCGGCGGCGGCGAGTTCCTCAGCGAAGAAGGCGTTCCCCTCCGCGCGGCTGACGACGGCACCGACGTCGGCCAGATGGAGGTCGGGTCGGAGCCCGGCAACCAGCCGGCTGACGTCGTCGTCCGGCAACGGCGGCAGATCGATCCGGTCGACCTGCTCCAACCGGGACCAGTTGGCCAGCACGGCACGCAACGGATGGCTGCGGACCAGCTCATCACTGCGGTACGAGACCACCAGTGACACGGGGTGGGTGAAACGCCGCGACAGCAGATAGGTGAGCAGATCCCGGCTGGAGGGGTCGGCCCAGTGCAGGTCCTCGATCATGATCACCAGGCCGTCGTCGCCGGCCAGCCCGTCGAAGGTCCGGGCGACCGCGTCGAACAGCTCGGTCCGGGCCACGTGCCCGCTCGGATCGTCGTCGTCCTCGGTGGATTGGCGCTCGGACGGGAGCAACCGGTGGATCGCCCGGTGTCGTCCGGCGATCGCGGCCATCTCCACCGGCGACTCGGACTGCAGCCGGCCGAAGATCTCGGTGAACGGCAGGTACGGCAGCGAGGCGTCGCCGAAATCGAGGCAGTGGCCGACCGTGAGCCGCCGTCCGGTGCGCTGCGCCTGCTCGCCCAGTGCGGTCAGCAGGCGGGTCTTGCCGATCCCGGCCTCACCGGCTACGACGGCATGACGGACGGAGACCGGCCCGACCGTCGGCGCGCGTAGCTCACCGGCCTCCACTCCGATCGCGTCGATCAGTCGCTCCAGCTCGCCGCGGCGGCCGATCAGGGCATGGGTCGGTTGCTGACTCTCACTGACCAGATCGGTTGCCACAGGAGTAATCATCGCCGATACCACTGACATCGAACCGAAGGTTTTTCGGTCATTGGGACCAGGTGGGCGAGATCCCTCCGGCCGCCGGACTCGTCTAGGCTCTCGTTCCGTGACGGACGATCCCTGGCCCGAGCTCCGCCGGCTGCGACTGAGCATCGACAACATGGACGCAGCCCTGGTGCATCTGCTGGCCGAGCGCTTCAAGATCACCCAGCGGGTGGGTGAACTGAAGGCCGAGCACGGGCTGCCGCCGGCCGATCCGGCTCGTGAGGCCGAGCAGATCGGTCGGCTGCGCGCGCTGGCTGCCGAGTCCCACCTGGATCCGGAGTTCGCGGAGAAGTTCCTCGGTTTCATCGTCGCGGAGGTGGTTCGCCATCACGAGGCGATCGCCCGCGAGTCCTGATCCACTCGTCCGCGAGTCCCGATCCACTCGACCGGGGGGCTATCCGACTGCCCGTGCCGCCGCTCGGCCGGCGATCCGGCCCGAATACAGGCAGCCGCCGAGGAAGGTGCCCTCCAACGAGCGGTAGCCGTGCATCCCGCCGCCACCGAATCCGGCCACCTCGCCGGCCGCGTACACCCCCGGCAGCGGGTTCCCGGCGGCGGTCAGCACCCGACCGTCCAGGTCGGTCTCCAGCCCACCCAACGTCTTGCGGGTGAGCACGTGCAGCCGTACGGCGATCAGCGGGCCGCCATGGCCGGCGCGGCCCTCACCCGGCCGCGTCTGGTCGAGGTACGGATGCGGTGACGCGACCCGGATCAGCCGATCACCGAGATAGCGTCGCGCGGCCGCGGTGGCCACCACCTGCGGATCCTTGCCCAGACCCGAACGGACCTGCAGGTCGCGGGCCTCGATCAACCGACGCAACCGGTCGGCGGAGATCGCGTCGTTGCCGGCCAGGGCGTTCATCCTGGTGGCCAGTTCGGTCACGTCGGAGGCCTGCAGGAAGTCGGGACCGCGATCCAGGAAGGCACGCACCTCTGGCGTCGGACCCGGCCGGACCCGGGTGGACAACTGCTTCAGGTCCTTCCCGGTCAGATCAGAGTTCTGCTCCGAACCGGAAAGCGCGAATTCCTTGCCGATCGTCTCCTGGTCCAGCACGAACCAGGAGTACTCGTCACCACGCGAGGTGATCTGCCGCAACGCACCGAGTGAGTCGAAGCCGGGGAAGTACGGCGCCGGCAGCCGCTCCCCGCGGGCGTCAAGCCAGAGCGAGGACGGTCCGGGCAGGATCCTGATCCCGTGACCGGTCCAGATCGGCGAGTGGTTGAGGATGCCCTCGGGGTAGTGCCACATCCGATCGCGGTTGATCACCCGGCCGCCGGCTCGCTCGGCGACTCCGAGCATCGAGCCGTCCACGAAGTCAGGCACGCCGATGACCATCTTCTTCGGTGGTTGGCCCCACTCGCGCGGCCAGTTCTCTCGCACCAGTTCGAGGTTGCCGCCGATGCCGCCGGCACAGATGATCACCGCCTGGGCGGTCACCGAGAAGCCGCCGACCGCGGCGGGATCGCTGCGGACGCCACGAGGAGCCGGGCTCGGAGACAGGATCTGGCCCTCGACCCGGACACCGGCGTCGTCGATGGTGAGCGCGGAAACCTTGTGCCTGTTGAGGATTCGGACCCGCCCGCTGCGCTGGACCTGGTCGGCGAAGGGTGCCACCAAGGCCGGTCCGGTGCCCCAGGTGATGTGGAAGCGGGGCACCGAGTTGCCGTGCCCGGGCACCATCGAACCACCCCGCTCGGCCCATCCGACGACCGGGAACCAGCGCACCCCGAGACCGTGCAGCCAGCTGCGCAGCTCACCGGAGGCGAAGTTGATGTACGACTCCGCCCACCGCCTGGGCCAGTAGTCGCAGTCGCGGTCGAATCCGGCCGAACCGAGCCAGTCGGCCAACGCGATCTCGGCCGAGTCGTGCACCCGCATGTGCCGCTGCTCGGGGCTGTCGACCATGAACAGACCGCCGAATGACCAATGCGCCTGCCCTCCGAGTGACTGGACCGGCTCGCCGTCCAGCAGCAGCACCGAGCGGCCGGCAGCGGCGAGTTCTGAGGTTGCGACCAGCCCGGACAGCCCGGCCCCGATCACGATGACATCGGCATCCATGACGAATCTCTATCAGTCCCGGTCGTAACCGGCAACGGTCGAACGGCCACACCCGCGATCATCGTTAGACTGCGGCCATCAATTCCCCCACCTGCAGAGGCGTCCCGGACACGATGACCGACAGCGAGTACAGCAGCACCAGCGAGCCGGCATCGGCTGCCGGATTCACACCGGCCGATGAGCACGATCTGGTGATCGTGATCGACTACGGCGCCCAGTACGCCCAGCTGATCGCGCGCCGGGTCCGCGAGGCCCGGGTGTTCAGCGAGATCATGCCGCACACCGCATCGGTGGACGAGATCCTGGCCCGCCGGCCGAAGGCGATCATCCTGTCCGGCGGTCCGGCTTCGGTGTACGCGGTCGGCGCCCCGCAGATCGACGCGGCGATGTTCACCGGCGGCGTACCGGTCTTCGGCATCTGCTACGGCTTCCAGGCGATGGCGCAGGCTCTCGGCGGCGAGGTCGCGCACACCGGCGGCAGCGAGTTCGGCCGTACCGCACTGCGGGTTTCTGATCATGGTCGGCTGCTGGCTGACCTGCCGGATCGGCTGAGCGTGTGGATGAGCCACGGCGATTCGGTGGTCGCGCCGCCCGCCGGCTTCACCGCGCTGGCCGGCACCGAGGGCGCACCGATCGCTGCCTTCGAAGATCTTGATCATGGCCTGGCCGGCGTCCAGTGGCATCCGGAGGTGCTGCACAGCGAGTCGGGCCAACAGGTGCTGGAACAGTTCCTGTTCGAGGTTGCCGGCTGCAAGCCGACCTGGACCGCCGCCAACATCGTCGACGAGCAGGTCGCGGCGATCCGTGATCTGGTCGGCGACAAGCGGGTGATCTGTGCCCTGTCCGGTGGTGTGGATTCCGCGGTGGCCGGTGCCCTGGTGCAGCGGGCGATCGGTGATCAACTGACCTGCGTCTTTGTTGATCATGGTCTGTTGCGCAAGGGCGAGGCCGAGCAGGTCGAACGGGATTTCGTCGCTGCGACCGGTGTCGACCTCAAGGTGGTCGATGCCAGCAAGCAGTTCCTGGACGCGCTGGCCGGGGTGACCGATCCGGAACGCAAGCGCAAGATCATCGGCGCCGAGTTCATCAGCAGTTTCGATCAGGCTGCGCTGGAGATCGTCGGCTCGTCCGAAGAGTCCGTCGAATTCCTGGTCCAGGGCACCCTCTACCCGGATGTGGTCGAGTCCGGCGGCGGCGAGGGTGCGGCCAACATCAAGAGTCACCACAACGTCGGCGGCCTGCCCGACGATCTGCAGTTCAAGCTGATCGAGCCGTTGCGCACCCTGTTCAAGGACGAGGTGCGTGCCGTCGGCGAGCAGCTCGGGCTGCCGCGGGCGATGGTCTGGCGGCATCCGTTCCCGGGACCGGGGCTGGCGATCCGCATCGTCGGCGCGGTCGACTCCGAGCGGTTGGCGATCCTGCGGGAGGCCGACGCGATCGTCCGGGCGGAGGTGACCGCCGCCGGCCTGGACGACGAGATCTGGCAGTTCCCGGTGGTGCTGCTGGCCGACGTCCGCTCGGTCGGTGTGCAGGGTGACGGCCGCACCTACGGCCACCCGATCGTGCTGCGGCCGGTGTCCAGCGAGGACGCGATGACCGCGGACTGGAGCCGGCTTCCGTACGACCTGCTGGAGCGAATCAGCTCCAAGATCACCAACGAGATCCGTGAGGTGAACCGGGTCGCGCTGGACCTGACCAGCAAGCCGCCGGCCACCATCGAATGGGAATGATCAACTTCTGATCGTCCGCGAAAACCCTTTGTGACAACGAAACGGCCGGGCCTCCGATGTACGGAGGCCCGGCCGTCTGGTTGCTGGGTCAGGAGTCGGAGCCGGAATCCGGCTTGGCCCCGGTCGGCTTGTCGGTGCTCGGCTCGGTCGGATGCTTGGCCCGGGAGAACAGGTCCTCGGCGGACTGCCGGGGCGGCGGCTTC
>DATCVL010000424.1:0-9605 GCA_036566865.1 Microlunatus sp. | reverse complement strand
ACGATCGCTGCCAAGGTGCCGGCGGCATCGCGGGATGCCAGCACATCGACCTCCTCAGCCATGCTGCTGCCGTCGCCCCGGTCCAGCTCGGAGAGCTGCCAGGCGGCATCGGAGGTGGCAGCGATCCGTTCAGGGCCGAGGAATGACAGCATCCGGTAGGCGTTCAGCAGCGGCTTCTCCACCCGGCCCGCTGTCTGGAAGGATCGGGTGCCCTCGAAGTAGCGCTCGCCCTCGAAATAGAAACTCCACGAGGTCGCCCGCTCGACCTGGACCTTCTCCGCGGCATTGAGATCAAGGATCTTCTTCATCAACTTGACCTGGAAGACCGGGTAGTACTCGGTGTTCTGGAATTGATAATTGGCGTTGTCGTAGCTGCCGAAATGCGCGGGCACTGCGGCGTCGCACTCGTCCACGTAGGTCGGCAGCTCCCGGTACGGTTCGTAGGCCGCGATCGTCCGGTCGAACGCTCGCAGGTCGTACAGCATCTTCGTCGACGAGGGGCTGAGTTGCTCGCTCGGTGGGCTGCCGAAGGGTCGGTACTCGCGGTTGGTGAAGTAGCTGCCCTTGGTGTGGTACGAGATGAAATCCAGTGGCTCCTCCCGAGCAGTGGTGTAGTCGAGGAATCCCTTGAGGAAGTCCAGGCCTGCGCTGGTCACGGTCGGACCACCGACTCTGGCCCGCGGCATGACGGCGCGAACGGCGGCGGCGGTTGCCGTGTAGAGACGGTTGAACTCGTCGAGGCTGCCGCGCCAGTAGCTGATGTCGGGTTCGTTCCACAGTTCCCACAGCCAGTGGGACACCTCGGACTCCCCGTACCGCTCCCGGCAGTGTTCGACCAGGGCCGAGACCAAGCCGGCCCAGCGCTCGTAGTCGCGGGGTGGGTAGCCCCAGGCGCCGGCCTCGTAGGCGGTGTAGACCGTCGGGCTTCCTACGACCTTCAGTTCTGCGGCCTGCGGTGGCAACAGGTCGCGCGGGGTGAAGCCGAGCTCGACGAGCACATGATGGCCGGCATCGACGATCGCGTCGTAGGCCTGGTCCACGACGGTGAAGTCGTAGACCGCGTTGCCGTGGCTGTCCTCGTGGTAGACGTTGCCCGAACCCCAGTGCGGGATCCCGAAGCCGCTACCGGAGCAGAACACGTAGTGCGGGCGGATCAGGTAGCCGCCGTCTGCGGAGGAGAACTTCTTCAGAAGTCGTTTGCCTGTTGGTGTGTAGGTCCAGTTGATCTCGTCGTAGCCGATGCTCTCCCAGACCCGGGTCAGGCCACCGCGGCTCTGGCCGGCATCGATCTCGACCGCGGCCCGTACGACCTTCGGCGCGGCTGGATCGCTCGGGGCGGCGGGCGGAAACCATCCGGGCACGGTTCGGCTGCTGCCAGCTGCGGGCGTTTCGGCATTCATGCCTGGCAAGGACCTCTACTTCATCGTCGGGGACCACGACGGACAGCAGACCGCCGGCCCGGCCCGCTCGGTGCGGGTTGGTCGCGGCAGCAAGCCTGTTGCACGCGGCTATCCGTGTCAACGTCGTCGCCGGAGGGTGGTTACGCTGACCCGGCGGCTGTTCGCCGCACTGTTCGTCTCACTCGAAGGACACCTGTCTGTGCTTGTCAATGCCTACGCTGCACCCTCCGCGACCGGGGCCCTGGTCCCGACCACCATCGAGCGGCGAGCGGTCGGCCCGAAGGATGTGCTGATCAAGATCGCCTATGCCGGCATCTGCCACTCCGACATCCACACCGTTCGCGGCGAATGGGGTCAGATCAGCTATCCGCAGGTGGTCGGTCACGAGATCGTCGGCACCGTCGCCGAGGTCGGCAGCGAGGTGTCACTGCACGCGGTCGGTGATCGCGTCGGTGTCGGATGCATGGTCGACTCGTGCCGGGAGTGCGTGAACTGCCAGGCCGGCATGGAGCAGTACTGCCTGAACGGCAACACCGGCACGTACGCCTCGGTCGACCGGGACGGCACCATCACCCAGGGCGGGTACTCCACCCACATCGTGGTCGTCGAGGACTTCGTCCTCAGGGTGCCCGAGGCACTCCCGTTCGAGCAGGCAGCGCCGCTGCTCTGCGCCGGCATCACCACCTACTCGCCGCTGGCGCACTGGGGTGCCGCCGGTAAGCGGGTCGGGGTTGTCGGGATGGGCGGCCTCGGCCACATGGCCGTCAAGATCGCGGACGCGATGGGTGCCGAGGTCACCGTGCTGTCGCAGACCCTGAACAAGCGGGAGGACGGTCTGAGGCTCGGCGCTGATCACTACTACGCGACCAGCGATCCGGCGACCTTCGAGGAGCTCGCGAACAGCCTCGATCTGATCATCAACACCGTCAGCGCGCCCCTTGATCTTGGTGCCTACCTCGGCCTGCTCGCCTTGGACGGCACCCTGGTCAGCGTCGGCGCACCGCCGGAACCGCTGCCGGTACAGGTGTTCAGCCTGTTCGGCAACCGGCGCTCGTTCGCCGGATCGGGGATCGGCAGCATCGGTGAGACCCAGGAGATGCTGGACTTCTGTGCCCAGCACGGCATCGCCCCGGAGACGGAGTTGATCTCCGCCGAGCAGGTCAACGACGCGTATGAGCGGGTGCTGAAGTCCGATGTCCGCTACCGGTTCGTGATCGACTGCGCGACGCTCGGCTGACAGGCGAAGCGGCCCGACCCGCGGCATCGGTTCAGACCCGGCGTCAGCGGATCGGGCCGCGGAGTCGTGCTGCGGTAGGATGACGGCCATGTATCGCAAGGAGCTCCTTAGTTAGCCGCGTGGACCCGTCCGCGCGGCTGCCCCTCATGCCCTTGGGCCGAGGGGTTTTTTCATGTCCGCCGAGGCATTCAGATCAGGCAGCGATACAGAGGTTGAGGAGAGAGCAGTGACGCAGGTCGCACAGACCCAGGCCGCGGGTGATTCCGTCGAGCCCGGATCGAGAGGGGAGCAGGCCCGGTACGACGCCGTTGCCGCGCAGCAGCGCTGGCAGCAGTACTGGGAGGAGCACGAGACGTTCAAGGCCCGGGACGACGGGTCGCTGGAACGTCGGTACGTGCTCGACATGTTCCCCTACCCCTCAGGCGACCTGCACATGGGGCATGCCGAGGCGTTCGCGATGGGCGATGTGGTGGCCCGTTACCAGCGGCTGTGTGGCTACGACGTGCTGCACCCGATCGGCTGGGACTCCTTCGGTCTGCCGGCCGAGAATGCGGCGATCAAGCGCAACGAGCACCCGGCCGAATGGACCTACGCCAACATCGAGACCCAGGCGAACTCGTTCAAGCGCTACGGGCTGAGCCTGGACTGGTCCCGGCGGCTGGCCACCTCCGATCCCGAGTACTACCGGTGGACCCAGTGGCTGTTCCTGAAATTCCGCGAGCGAGGGCTGGCCTATCGCAAGGCCAGCTGGGTCAACTGGTGCCCGAAGGACCAGACCGTGCTGGCCAACGAGCAGGTGGTCAACGGGTTGTGCGAGCGCTGCGGCACCCAGGTCACCAAGCGGGACCTGACCCAGTGGTTCTTCAAGGTCACCGAGTACGCCGACCGGCTGTTGGATGACATGGACCAACTGGAGGGTGCCTGGCCGGCCCGGGTGCTGACCATGCAGCGCAACTGGATCGGCCGATCCTCCGGTGCCTATGTCGACTTCCGGATCGACGGCCGGGACGAGCCGGTGACCGTCTTCACCACCCGTCCGGACACGCTGTACGGCGCGACCTTCTTCGTGGTGGCACCGGACGCCGCTCTGGCCGCCGAGATCGTCACCGACCAACACCGGGCCGAGTTCGAGGCGTACCTGGAGAAGACGAAGTCCGAGACCGAGATCGAGCGACAGAGCACCGATCGGGAGAAGACCGGCGTCTTCCTGGGCGTGCACGCGATCAATCCGATCAACGGCGAGCAGATCCCGATCTACGCCGCCGACTACGTGCTGGCCGACTACGGCACCGGCGCGGTGATGGCGGTACCGGCTCATGATCAACGCGACCTGGAGTTCGCGCGCAAGTTCGGCATCGACGTCCGGGTCGTGGTCGACACCGGAGAGGCTGATCCGAACGAAACCGGTATCGCCACCTCCGGCGACGGCTCGTACGTCAATTCCCCTGCCCTGGAAGGGATCTCCGAGAAGTCGATCGGAGTCACCAAGATCATCTCAGCGCTGACCGAGCAGGGCGTCGGTCGCGAGGCGATCACGTACCGGCTGCGCGACTGGCTGCTCAGCCGGCAGCGCTTCTGGGGTGCGCCGATCCCGATCATCCACTGCGAGAAGTGTGGGGAGGTGCCCGTGCCGGAAGATCAACTGCCGGTTGAACTGCCGTATCTGACCGGCACGGATCTCAACCCCAAGGGCACCTCGCCGCTGGCCGCGGCGACCGACTGGGTCAATGTCGACTGCCCGCAGTGCGGCGGACCGGCCACGCGGGACACCGACACCATGGACACCTTCGTGGACTCGTCCTGGTACTTCTTCCGCTACTGCTCGCCGCAGTTCGACGGGCAGGCGTTCGACCCGGCTGCGGTCGAGCGGTGGATGCCGGTGGCGCAGTACGTCGGCGGTGTCGAGCACGCGATCCTGCACCTGCTGTACATGCGCTTCTTCACCAAGGTGCTGTACGACATGGGCCTGATCAACTTCACCGAACCGATGAAGCGGCTGCTGAATCAGGGCCAGGTGATCAACCAGGGCAAGTCGATGAGCAAGTCGCTGGGCAACGGTGTTGATCTTGGTGCCCAGATCGACGAGTTCGGGGTGGATGCGGTCCGGTTGACCGTCGTGTTCGCCAGCCCGCCGGAGGAGGACGTCGACTGGGCGGATGTCTCGCCGGGTGGTTCCCTGCGCTTCCTGCAGCGGGCGTACCGGATGGCCGCTGATGTGACCAGCAAGCCGGGCGTCGACGTGGCCGGCGGCGACCCGGCTCTGCGCACGACCGCGCATCGGTTGATGGCCGACATCACCGACTGCATCGACGGGCAGCGGTTCAACGTGGCCATCGCCCGGGTGATGGAGATGGTGAACGCGACCCGCAAGGCCATCGACGGCCAGGCCGGCGGGGATGATCCGGCGGTCCGTGAGGCGGCGGAGATGATCACCAAGTCGCTGAGCCTGTTCGCGCCGTACGTGGCCGAGGAGATGTGGGAGCTGCTGGGGCATCAGCCGTCGGTGGCGGACTCGGGCTGGGCGGAAGTTGATCAAGCACTGCTGGTGACCGAGTCGGTGACCTGCGTGGTGCAGATCAAGGGCAAGGTCCGGGCCCGGCTGGAGGTTGCACCGACGATCGGTGAGGACGAGCTGCGGGAGTTGGCACTGGCCGACGAGAATGTGCAGCGCAGTCTGGACGGACGCGAGATCGCCAAGATCATCGTCCGGGCGCCGAAGCTGGTCAGTATCGTCCCGGCCTGACCGGCTTCGGGTCAGCGGCGGGCCCGGACGGCTGCGCGGACCAGGGAATCGGCCAGCATCGGGGTACCTCCCAGGTGCAGATGCAGATAGCTGGCCACCACTGCATCGACCCGATAGCCGGCGACGAAGTGATCACCTGAGCTGGTCACGCCGTCGAAGAGGTTCGGTTCGATGTCGGCCTCGGTGATCCGGGACTGGTGGAACTCCTGGCCGCGGAAGCGGCTGCCGCTCGGTCCGAGCGGTGAGTCGCCTCGGGTCTCGACCTCGGCGTAGGCGATGCTGAGGTGGTCCCGGTCCATGATCACGTCGATCGGCAGCACGCCGGCCAGCCGATGCCGTACGCCGTCGAAGCCGGTCAGGGTCCTGGCCAGATAGATCAGGCCGCCGCACTCGGCCCAGATCGGCATCCCGTTGTCTGCTCGTTGCCGCAGCTCGTCCAGCAGACCGGTGTTCGCCGCCAGCTCGGTGGCGAAGCTCTCCGGGTAGCCGCCGCCGAGATGGACCGCGTCGACATCGGCGGGCAGCGCATGATCAACCGTGGGACGGAAGTCGACCAGCTCGAAGCCTGCATTCTCCAGTGATTGCAGGTTCTCCTCGTAATAGAAGCAGAACGCGGGGTCGCGGGCGATGGCCAGTCGTGCTCGCGGGCGAAGAGGGGTGGGGTGCTTCGGCGGTCCCGCGGGTGTGTCGTCGACCGCGCTCGTACGGGTAGCGGCCAGCAGCCGATCAAGATCAATTCCGGCGGCGGCGCGGCGTTGATGATCAACGCGTAGGCCGGTGGTGCCGGCGTTCTCGTCGACCGTCAGCAGGCCGAGGTGGCGTTCCGGCACCTCCAGGCCCGGGTCCCGTTCGATCGCGCCGAGCACCAACGTGTCCAGCTCGGCCGGCAACCCGTCTCGGATCATCCGAGTGTGCGTCGGGCTGCCGCTCCGGTTCAGGATGCAACCGGCCCAACCGAGGTCCGGGTCGAAGCTGCGCAGACCGGACAGGATCGCCGCCGCGGTCCGGGTCATGCCCCAGACATCGATGATCATCACCACCGGCACGTCCAGCAGCTTGGCAACGTGGGCCGCACTGCCGTGACCGGAGCCGTCGGTCCCGTCGAAAAGCGCACCCATGGATTCGATCACGCAGATGTCGGCATCGGCAGACCAGCGCCGGAAACTGTCCCGAACGCCGTCGGCACCCATCAGCCACAGATCGAGATTGATCGACGGCCGGCCGGTGATCTCGCGGTGATAGCCGGGGTCGATGAAATCCGGTCCCAGCTTGAAGGACTGCACCCGCAGGCCCCGATCCATCAGGCCCCGCAGCACGACGCCGGTCGCGGTGGTCTTGCCGGCGCCGCTGTGGGTGCCGACGATCATGATCGCCGGACGGCGCCGATCGGGATTCATCCTGGGCAGCTTACAAAGCCTTGGCCGCGTCCCTGGGTGGGCCCGGCAAGTCAGCGGGTGCCGGCCAGCCGCGCGATCAAGCCGAAGTGGTCGGTCCCGTCGACTCGGAACCGGTCGATCGAGGTGACCGTCAGCCGGTCGTTGACCAGCACCTGATCGATCTGAATCAGCGGTGGCAGCACCTTGCCGTCGGCGGGGTAGGTCGGCATCCAACCGGCCCCGGTGATGTCGGTGCCGGAGACGAAACCGTGCCGAGCCATCCGTCGCATCACACCATGATCAACGGTGGCATTGAAGTCGCCGGCCAGGAATTCCGGCCGGTTGTCCAACCGCTCGGCCCGGCGCAGCAGTCGGCGATGCTCCCTGGTCCACAATCCTTGCCCACACAAGGGATTGCACGGATGTGCGGCGATCAGGTTGACCTCGCCGATACCGGGGATCCGGGTCGCGGCCGACCACTGGGGATTGGTCGATGCGAGCTTGCGGGCATCGGCCAAGGGGTAGCGGGACAAGATCATCGACTCGTTCCCCGCCTCGACTTTGGACGGCACCACCTGCGGAAACTGAGGTCGCAGAGCGGTTCGTACGGACTGGTAGGCGGTCGGTGTCACCTCGACCAGGATGACCACATCGGCGCGTTCGGCGACGGACCGGATCTGCTCCACATCGGCCGATCCGTTCTTCATGTTCAGGCTGATCACGGTGAACGGCCTGGTCGTCACCGGACGAGGGTCGGCCACGAACTGCGGTCCGACCCAGACCAGCTGCAAGATCAACAACAGCGCGCTGAGACCGGTCATGATCGCCAGCACCACCCGCTGCCGGGCCCGGACCAGAGCGATGCCGAAACAGACGAATGCGATCAGGTCGGCGATCATCGCGTACGGAATGAATGCGGCCGTCATCCCGGTCGCGTCGTCAGCCGGCGGCACCAGGCGAAGGAAGGCTGCGGCGATGCCGGGCAGCACGGCCAGCAGTCCGATGGTCACCCACAGGGACTGGAAGGGTCGCGGATCGGGGGCGCGGTAGATCCGGACCTGGCGATCATGATCAAGGTTGGGGCGTGGAGGTTCGGTCATCGGCCGCGACGCGCGAGATGTGGATTGTCTCGCGCGAGACGCATCTCCAGCGGGTACGGCGGGAATTCGGCTTCGCGCTCATCCGCGGTCTGGGACCAGCCGTGATCGCGGTAGAAGGCTCGGGCGGAGTCGTTGTCCTTCAGCACCCACAGCTCGATCTCGGGGATCGAGGGGTCAGCGAACAGTTCCTCCTCGGTGGCCCGCAGCAGCGCCGAGCCGACACCGCGTCGCTGGTACGGCTCGGCGACCCCGAGATGGAGAAGGGTGGACCCACTCCACGCGGCATAACCGGCAGGTCTGCCGTCCACCTCGGCGATCATGGTCTGCTTGGTGCGGTCGGTCAGCACCGCCCGCCACCGCTGTTGCACACTCTCATCCGGGTAAGGGAAATCCTCCGGTGGGAAGATGTGCCCGAGTCGGGCCAGGCTGGCCGATCGTTCCAGCTCGGTCAGCAACTCTTCCTCGCCCGGGTGGGCGAATCTGATCATGGCCACATCATCCTGCTCCAGCAGCGGTCGATGGAACCGATCGCGGGCACCGGACACCTCGTCGCAGATCCCATCGGCCCGGGTCCGGCGTCCGGCCCGGATGGCACCGGTCGGCTTCTGTACGCACCACGCCTCGGCTTCGCCGTCCACGGTGCCGACGATCATGCCGTCGCCACCGGGTGTCAGCAGGGTGACATCGGCCAGATCGAAGCTGCGTCGTTGAAACGGATTGATGATCTTGAGCTGGTCACCGTCGATGATCAGCCGTGGATGCAGGGCCAACCGCCAACCGAAGAACAAGGTCAGCAGCGCGAGCAGGCCGAGAATCGACAGCACCAGGACCTGTTGTCCACCGAAGGCGGTGACACCGAGCAGCAGACTGATCACCGCCGCGGCCGGCACCGCGATCCCGATCACCACCATCAACACGGTGACCAGTCCGATGGTGCTGGGTGCGCAACGCCAGATCTTCGGTGCTGCCGGCTGGTCCACCTCCAGCAGCATGCCGGGCATTGCGGTCGCACTCAACGCGTTCGTTTGCTCGATCTCGGCTGTCATCTGTGCTGCTTGATCCTGTGTCGGCTGACGGGGTCCTGGCTCGGTGGACAGGTCGGACTCGCGTGCTCGCCCAACCCGGACCCGGGTTAAGAAATCCGCAAGCGGAGCCAAACTTACCGTGCAGCGGGTCGAACTCTCGAAACCCACTCGCCGGTCAAAGCCGTCCCGTCTGGAGTTATCCCCAGACAGGACAGCGGTTCGAAGCGTCGTCCACAGATTCGCGACGGACCGGCCAGTTGGGCTGCCCGTACTTAGTGTCCCGATGTGGGAGCCGAGCAACGGTCGGAACGGGATCGCCAGATCGAGGAGCGCCTTGCGCTGCTGCTGCGTCCGGGTCCCCGCAGGGTGCGATCCGCGCTGTTGGAGTCCCGCGACGGGGGTCCCAGCGACGGGGGTTTCGGCGACGGGGGTTTCAGCGACGAGGGTCCCAGCGACGAAGGTCGTGGCGAAGGAGCGACGGGGCCGGAAAGCCTGCCATCGGTGACGGCGGAGCGCGACGACGATTGGCCTGGAGATGCCGAGACCGGTGGTGACGGCTGGGCCAACGGCGGACGAACCGTCGCGCCGAGAGCCTCCGGATTCGGATCGGTGCGAGCGCCGGCTCGCTGGCAGTTCGGCAGGCCGCAGCTGCTGGTGGTGGTCGCGGTGGTCGTGATCGGCGTACTGCTCGGCGGGTGGGCGGTGTTGCGAGCCAAGCCGATTG
>DATCVL010000423.1:0-5895 GCA_036566865.1 Microlunatus sp. | reverse complement strand
GATCCTGCGATCGGGCCGGGACCCCGCCGGGCGGTCAGCGCCCGGACTCGTCCTTCTTCTCCCCCGCCGCATCGCTCTCCGGGGTGTCTTCGTTGTGTCCGTACGACTCCCCCAGCGCCGAGTTGCCCAGCGTGGACCCCTGCTCCGGTCCGTCGTTCTGTGGCTCGGGGGTACCGACCGGCGGCCACGGCGCCGTCTCGTGCGGGTTCGAGTCATCGGCTGCCGGCTCGAAGTCGGGACCGTTGCCCGGGGTGTACTCCTGGATCGGCGCGCCGCCGGCCAGCCCACTGGCGGAGGAGGCACCCGGTTGCTCGACCGGAGCCTGCTCGACCGGCTGTCCGAGGACGTTGCCGGCAGTACCCGCACCAGCAGCGCCACCGGCGCGGTAGTTGCCCAGCTCCGGATCCTCTTCCTCGTCGCCGACCACCCGACCGATGGCCTGCTTGAGCATCACGACCTGCGACCCGGGGGACGTCTCGAGCACAACCTGCTTGTCACCCATCGCGACGATGGTGGCGTAGATGCCGGTGGTGGTGACCACCCGCGTACCAGGTTCGAGCTTCCTCATCATGTCCTGCTGCTGCTGCTGGCGCTTGCGCTGCGGCCGCATGATCAGGAAGTAGAACGCGATGATCATCACCACGATCAGGATGATCGATGTGTAGCTTCCCACTCGGATTCACGTCCAATCCTCGGCGCCGGTTGCGCCGTTCGGTTCCCTGCACCGATTTCAGTCAGCACTTGGGGCGGTCATGGTTGCGTGGCCGGCCCGGTGCCCAGGCCGACCTGCTTCGACCGCCGTACTCTACCCAGAGAGTTGTTGAAACCCAGACTCTCACTCGCCGCCGGTTCCGAAGTCGCTGGATCGACTGTTGTTGTCGTTGTTGCCTGGTGTTGCTGGAGTGACGACATTCTCTTGCACCGATCGGGTTCTCCTCCGCGACGGCGGGGTGCAACGTCAGCTGAACAGATCGGGCTCGTCCGGCGGTCCGTCGACTTGACCCGAACGCGGCGGGTTCAGACCCAGGTGACGCCAGCCGGCGGTGGTGGCAACCCGCCCGCGGGGCGTACGCATCAGGAAGCCCAGCCGGACCAGGAAGGGTTCGGCGACCTCCTCCACGGTCTCGGCCTCTTCGCCGACCGAGATGGCCAACGTGCTCAGTCCGACCGGACCGCCACCAAAACGGGTGCAGATGGCTTCGAGTACGCCGCGGTCCAGTCGATCCAGGCCGAGCGCATCCACCTCGTACAGGTCGAGGGCAGCCCGGGCGACCTCGACGCTGATCCGGCCGTCGGCCCGCACCAGTGCGTAGTCCCGCACCCGGCGCAACAGCCGGTTCGCGATCCGTGGCGTGCCACGGGATCGGCTGGCGATCTCGGCGGCTCCGGACGGATCCAGCTCGGCCCCGATCAGCACGGCCGAGCGGTTGACGATGTGCTCGAGGGCATCGGCGTCGTAGAAATCGAGCTGGGCGGTGAAGCCGAATCGGTCCCGCAGCGGGCCCGGCAGCAGCCCCGACCGGGTGGTCGCGCCGACCAGCGTGAACCGCGGGATGTCCAGCGGGATGGCGGTCGCCCCCGGCCCCTTGCCGACCACCACGTCGACCCGGAAATCCTCCATCGCCAGGTAGAGCATCTCCTCGGCCGGCCGGGACATCCGGTGGATCTCGTCCAGGAAGAAGACCTCGCCCTCGGTCAGCCCGGAGAGAATCGCCGCCAGATCGCCGGCATGCTGGATCGCCGGGCCGCTGGAGATCCGCAGCGGGGCGCCCATCTCGGCGGCGATGATGCCGGCCAGCGTCGTCTTGCCCAGTCCGGGCGGCCCGGACAGCAGTACGTGATCGGGCACCGCGGCCCTGGCTCGGGCCGCTTCCAGCACCAGCCCGAGCTGATCGCTGACCCGTGGCTGGCCCTCGAACTCGGCCAGGGTGGTCGGCCGCAGCGCCGACTCCGCGGCTGACTCCTCCGGGTCCGGGTACGGGTCGACCAGATCGATGCCGTCAGCGTCTCGTTCAGCCATGGTGGTGCCCATCTTTGCCGATCCCGCCGACGTTCGATGCAACCGCCCCGGCAGGTCGGCGAACCCCCGACGGCTATCCGGCTGCTCGAATCGTCACCGCTGTCCCGGGTACGACGTCGAGCCGGTCGGCCGCGCTGCCACCGTTCAATCCGATGCTGAGCATCGAGGCCGAGTCGACGTAGGCGACCAGTTCGTCCCGGGGAACGTCGCCGTAGGTCCGTCCGAACAGCACGTCGACCCGGGCCGCTCCCGCCGAGATGATCAGCCGCTCGCCACGGCCGATTCCGGCCGAGATCACGGCCCCGGCCGGTGCGGAGGTTTGCAGATTGCCGTACCGATCCGTGGTCAACACCTCACAGCCGACCTCGCCCTCGGTCGTCCGCAGTACGGGATCGGGCAGCCGGACCAGGACCTCGGGATCGAGGTCGGCGCCGAGGTCGCTGAGGTCGACACCGTTGGCCAGGTGCGCGGCCGCCGGAGTGAAGATGTCCCGCCCGTGGAAGGTGGCGGACCCGCCGAGGTGATAGTCGCTGTTGGTCAGCGCGACCGCCCGCCGGATCCCGCCCAACGACTCGGCCGCCCAGATCAGCAGTCCGTTGTCCGGCCCGACCAGCACGCCGTTGGGTGTCCGCAACGCGATCGGCCGACGATCGGTGCCGACGCCCGGGTCGACCACGGCGACGTGCACCGCCGGCGGCAACTGGGCCACGATCTGGGACAGCACCACGGCTCCGCGTCGTACGTCCTGCGGCGGCACTTCATGGGTGACGTCGATCCGGCCGACTTGGGGCGCGATCCGAGCAACGGATCCCCAGCACTGGGCGACGAAGCCGTCGTAGGTGCCGAAGTCGGTCAACAGCGAGATCCACTCGTAGCTCACCCGGGGCAGACTGCCACACCGGTCCGACGCCGGCGCCGACGACTACTTCTATTTCGCCAGCGTCCGCAGCGCCGCCCGCATCAGCTCGGCGATGCTGATCTCCGAGTTGTCCTCGGCCAAGTGCTCGACCCGACCACAGGCAGCCTCGGCGTCCTTGGCCGACCAGCCCAATCCCTGCAGACCTTGGCTGACCTGCTCGCGCCACTCCTCGTCCTTGGTCCGCACCGGGGTGACCCCGGTTGCGGCATCCGCGGACGGCGCCAACGCATTGACCTTGTCCTTGAGCTCGATCACGATCCGCTGAGCGCCCTTGCGCCCGACCCCCGGCACCTTGGTCAGCGCGACCAGGTTCTCGGTCACGATCGCGGACCGAAGATCATCCGGGGTGAGCACCGCGAGCGCGGCCTGGGCGAGTTTGGGTCCGACGCCGGAGGCCGTCATCAGCAACTCGAAGAAGTCGCGTTCCTCCGCGGTGCCGAAGCCGTACAGGGTGAGCGAATCCTCCCGCACCACCAGCGAGGTGGCCAGCGTCGCCTGCTGTCCGTGCCGAAGTTCGGCGGTCGTGTTCGGTCCGCAGAGGGTCTTCATCCCGACGCCGCCGACATCGATCACCGCCCAGGTCGCGCCGAGACCGATCACACTGCCGCTCAATTGGGCGATCATCCCGAAACTCCCGGGGTCGGGGTGCCGGTTGCCGGCAACCGGCTACGGGCCAGCGCGTAGGCACGGCGCTGGCGCGCTGCCTGCTCGGCACTGGCCTGGGTGGCGCGGGTGATCCGATCGGTGGCCGATCCGCGCCAGACATGGCAGATCGCGAGCGCCAGCGCATCCGCGGCGTCCGCCGGTTTCGGCGTCTCGGTCAGCTTCAGGATCCTGGTCACCATCGCTCCGACCTGAGCCTTGTCGGCCCGACCGGAACCGGTGATCGCCGCTTTCACCTCGCTCGGCGTGTGCAGGGCGACCGGCACCTGATGCCGGGCCGCGACCAGCATCGCCACTCCGGCGGCCTGCGCCGTACCCATCACGGTCTGCACGTTGTGCTGAGCGAAGACCCGCTCCACCGCCACCACGTCCGGCCGGTGTTCGACCACCCACTCCTCGAAGGCCTGCTCCAGTCGCAACAACCGGTAGGCGATCTCGGTGTCGGCATCGGTGCGTACGACGTCCACCGCAACCAACTCCGGGTTGCGGCCGAGCGCTCCGTCGACCACGCCGAACCCACACCGGGTCAGCCCGGGGTCGATTCCCAGGACCCGCACGCCACCTCCTCGAACGATCCGAACAGACGTTCGGACCCTATCCCAGCCGATACCGCTGGCAGGTCCGGTGAGCCTGGCGTGTCGCCGTGTGGATGAACGGGGTGGATGCCCGGCTCGGGTCGGGCACGCCGCTCGACTCCGACGCGCGGGCGATCCGATCAGTCGACCCCGAATTCGATCGCGGCGCGATCGAGGGCATCCTCTTCCTCCGCTGCTGGGTTGGCCGAGATCGCCTGCGCGCCACCCGGTTCGAGAGCACCGACCAGATCGGCGTCCCGCGCGGGCAACGCGCCGAGGCCGGCGTACAACTCGAGCTTGGTACGGGTATCGGCGATGTCGAGGTTCCGCATGGTCAGCTGACCGATCCGGTCGGTCGGGCCGAAGGCGGCGTCCTCGGTCCGCTCCATCGAGAGCTTGTCCGGGTGGTAGGAGAAGGCGGGCCCGAAGGTGTTGACGATCGAGTAGTCCTCACCCCGCCGCAGCCGAAGCACCACCGAGCCGGTGACTGCGGAGGCGACCCAGCGCAGCAGTCCTTCCCGGATCATCAGTGACTGCGGATCGAACCACCTACCCTCGTACAGCAACCGGCCGAGCTTGCGGCCGTCATTGTGGTACGCCGCAACGGTGTCCTCGTTGTGGATCGCGTTGACCAACCGCTCGTAGGCGATGTGCAGCAGCGCCATCCCCGGCGCCTCGTAGATCCCCCGCGACTTGGCCTCGATGATCCGGTTCTCGATCTGGTCGGACATGCCCAGGCCGTGCCGACCGCCGATCGCGTTGGCCTCACCGAAGAGGTCAACGACCTCCTCGTAGCTCTTGCCGTTGATCTTGGTCGGCCGGCCGCGCTCGAAGCTGATCTCCACCTCTTCGGTGTCGATGGTGACCGAGTCGTCCCAGTGCTTGACGCCCATGATCGGCTCGACCAGCTCCATCGAGGCGTCGAGATGTTCCAGCGACTTGGCCTCGTGGGTGGCGCCGAGGATGTTGGCGTCGGTGGAGTACGCCTTCTCGGTGCTGTCCCGGTACGGCAGGCCGTGGGCGACCAGCCATTCCGACATCTCCTTGCGTCCGCCGAGCTCGCTGACGAAGTCGGCATCCAGCCACGGCTTGTAGATGCGCAGCGCCGGGTTGGCCAACAGCCCGTACCGGTAGAACCGCTCGATGTCGTTGCCCTTGAAGGTCGATCCGTCACCCCAGATGGAGACGTCGTCGGCCTGCATCGCCCGCACCAGCAGGGTGCCCGTGACGGCCCGGCCGAGCGGCGTGGTGTTGAAGTAGACCCGGCTGCCGGTCCGGATGTGGAAGGCGCCGCAGGCGATCGCGGCCAGCCCCTCCTCGACCAGCTGCCGCTTGCAGTCCACCAGCCGCGAGACCTCGGCGCCGTACTGCCCCGCCCGGCCCGGGACCGAGGCGATGTCCGGCTCGTCGTACTGGCCGAGGTCGGCGGTATAGGTGCACGGGATCGCGCCCTTGTCTCGCATCCACGCGACCGCGACAGACGTGTCGAGCCCTCCGGAGAAGGCGATGCCGACGCGCTCGGAAACAGGAATCGAGTTCAACACCTTGGACATGCGCATGATTATGCACCATTCGGCATGGATATGCACATCCGCGGTGACACCGTCCACCAGCAGGAGCGGGATCGAGATCTACCGGGGCTGTGCAGTCAATGAGGCACGGACCAGCCGGGTGGAGTCAACGCCACCGCCAAGCGGATGGCGCGGGTGTTGGTGAGC
>DATCVL010000422.1:0-7398 GCA_036566865.1 Microlunatus sp. | reverse complement strand
ATGCCGTCGCCGATCTGCACGGCTGCGCGCTGGGCTGCGCGGTAGGCGACCAGCATCCCGACGATCCAGCCGATGCCGGCGAGCAGCACCAGCCCGTAGACGATGATCATCGGCAACGGGTTGGCCGCGAACCGATCCCGCTGCCAGATGAAGATCACGACCAAGATCACGATGC
Source organism: Microlunatus sp. (assembly GCA_036566865.1). Lineage (GTDB taxonomy): Bacteria > Actinomycetota > Actinomycetes > Propionibacteriales > Propionibacteriaceae > Microlunatus. The sequence continues at coordinate 7,223 of DATCVL010000422.1, read as the reverse complement.
TGATGCCGAGACTGATCAGCCGGCTGCGGAGCATCCGGCGCCACCGCTCGACCCGGGATCGGGTCTCGGTGCCGTCGTAGCTGACGGTCAGTTCATCGATGCCATCACTCACCCGGCCCATTCTGACGTACGCCGGACACGATGCGGCGATGATCAAGACCTGGTTCGAACCGAGCGAGGTCAGTTCTCACGGGCTCCGCGCGGCGTGATGGCCATGTGGATCCGGTACCGGTCGGCGCGGTAGGCCGAGGAGGACATCTCGATCACCTGGTTGCCGGCATAGGTGACGCGCTCCTGGACCAGCAGCGGGGCGCGTTTGGCGATGCCGAGAATCCTTGCCTGATGGGCATCCGCGGCCTCCGCCCGGACGGTTTGCTCGCCGCTGGTGACGACGACCCCGTACTCACTGGCGAAGACGTCGTAGAGGGAACCGAGCTCGCGATCCAGCAGGCCGGGAAAAAGCGCGGACGGGTAATACCCGACCTCGTACGCCATCGGGGTGCCGTCCGCGGTCCGCAGCCGCTCCACCCTGATCACCGGACGACCCGGCCGGATCCGCAACGCGTACGCGACATCATCGGAGGCCACTTCCTCCGCGGCCGACAGCACCACCGTCGCCGGGATCAGACCACGGGCCCGCATCTCCCGGGAGAACGAGGTCAGGTGGAGCCGGGAATCGACCTGGGGTCCGGTGACGTAGGTTCCCTTGCCGTGCACGCGTTCCAGGGCTCCGGCCTCGACCAGATCGGCGATCGCCTGCCGGATCGTGACCCGGCTGACGCCGAGCCGGGTGACCAGGACGCGTTCGGAGGGAATCGCGTCGCCAGGATGCAACTCGGAGTCGATCAGCCGCTCCAGGATCTCGCGCACCTGGGCTCGCTTGGTCGGGGCGGCACCGGCGGGGCGCTCGATCCGGTAGCGCTCGACGAAGCCGTCGGCACCACCGACACTGAACTGCGCATCCTCGGGCACATTGCCCCTTCCCTCGTTTGCCACATCGCTGCACCGTCTGACCGGGACCAGAAGTCGTCACCCAGGACGCCGACCGCTGCTCGAAAACCGGTCTGGTCGGAGCCACCGAGAATCTGCGCCAGCCCCGTCACCCGCAGCGCAGCGGACCATTACGATAAGGGCGGCCGCTAGACCAGTCCATACCAGTATGACGGAGGGTATTCGTGCCCAACAACACCGATGCGCCCGCATCGATGAACGACGCACAGACGCTGATGTCGATCGAGATCAGCGAGCAACCAGAGGCGTTGGAGGCGACGCTGGCACAGTTGCTGCCGCAGCGCCACCGGATCGCGCAACTGGTCGGCAACCGCAAGCGGGTGTTGCTGGTGGCCCGCGGGTCCAGCGACAACGCGGCCATCTACGGCCGCTACCTGGCCGAGCTCCATGCCGGCATCTCCGCGTCCTTGGCAGCTCCCTCGGTGGCCACCCTCTACGACGCCCACGTCGACCTGTCCGACACGATCGCCATCTGTGTCAGCCAATCCGGCTCGACCGCCGAGATCGTGGAGACGCTGGAGTGGACCCGGCGCTGCGGTGCGATCACGATCGCGATCACCAATGTGGAGGATTCGCCGCTGGCCGAAGCCGCGGACCTGGCCCTGATCACCCAGGCCGGTCTCGAGCGGGCCGTGCCGGCGACCAAGTCCTACACCACCCAGGTCGCCGCGCTGGCCGTTGCGGTGGACGCGTTGGCTGGGGTGTCCGGCAAGAAGGGCTTGCTGGACGACGAATTCACCCGGATCGGTGATCATGCTCGGGCCATGTTGGCGACGCCGGCCGAAACCCTGGACGCGATGGCCGGCGCGCTGGCCGAGGTGGACGAGGTGCTCACCAGCGGTCGTGGGATCGCGTTCGGTACCACCCTGGAGACCGCGCTGAAGCTGGAGGAGACCTGCCTACGACCGGTCCGCGGCCTCTCCTACGCCGACCTGAAGCATGGGCCGATCGCGATCGTCGATCATGAACTGCTGACCGTGCTGGTGGCCGGTCCGAGTGGGCCGACCGTACCGGGCCTGACCGAACTGGCCGGAACCGTACGGGAGAAGCACAGCATGGTGCTGGGCATCGGTGGCGACGAGCGCTTCCGATCCGCATGTGATCTTGCCGTACCGGGACCGGATGCCAGCGAGATCCTGGCGCCGTTGACCTTGATCATCCCGGCGCAGCTGATCGTCGAGCGACTGGCCCACAAGCTCGATTTGAACCCCGATGCGCCGCGCGGACTGCGCAAGGTCACCCAGACCGACTGACTGCGAACAGGAGGGCAGATCCATGACCGTGGTGCTCCAGGCGGTGGTCTCCGTCGACGGCTACATCGCCTACCCCGATGACCTGCCGGGGCATCTCTTCGACTGGTACGCCAACGGTGACGTCGACGCGCTCGGCGGCAACGCGAAGATCAGCCGAGCATCCGCCGCCTACTGCCTGCCCTTCTGGGACGAGGTCGGCGTGATCATGCAGGGCCGGCGACTGTTCGACTTCACCAACGGCTGGGAAGGCAGACCACCGACCGGTGAACACGTCGTGGTGGTGTCCCACCGTCCGAAGCCGGACGGGTGGCACCCGGAGGCGAGCTACCACTTCGAGTCGTCGGTGGCCGACGGCGTTGCCCGGGCCGAGCAGCTCGCCGACGGCAAGCTGGTCTGCCTGTGCGCCGGTGAGGTCGGTGGTCAGGCGTTGGCCGCCGGGCTGGTCGACGAGGTCGCCATGGACGTTGCACCCGTCGTGCTCGGCCGCGGCAAGCCCTTCTTCGGCAGCTACGGCGGCACCACGCTACTGAGCGATCCGATCGATGTGGTGCAGGGAGACCGCGTCCTCCATCTGCGGTATCGCGTGCAGGGTCCGGCCGGCGATGATCACTGGCCGGCCGGAGTCGACCGCCCGGCCTGAGCGCGGTCGAGAACAAGGTCGCGGACCTGGCGGCGCCGAGCAGCGTTCCAAGATCGTCCGTCCGCCGGATCACATCTCAACGAACAGATCGGCAGAGGACGTCGAGGGCGCCGCTCAGCCCGGCCGCACGGTCACGATCATGCTGCGCCACCTCGGCCAGGAACTGTGTGGTGAGCAGGATCCGGGCCCTCTCGAGGTCGTCGCCGGTGACCTGCGGTGCGCGACTGGCCTGCAGAGCCTCGCGTACGGGGGCAGGAAGCTTGTCGACCTCACGTCCCTGCCATGGGTTCAGTCCGAACCGCACGCACAGCAGCATGATCAACTGGTTGCGGAGATCATCGAGCATCATCACCGCTTGCCACAGCCGGCCCCGGGCCATCGCGGAGCGCGCGTGCAGTGCGTACAACCAGCCCATGCCGATGGCCGTGTTCACGTCCGGGACGGTGGGTTCGGTTGCCGGGTTGGCAATCCCGAAGATCAACTGGAAGCTCGGTTCGGTCGCCCGGAACTGGTGATGCGGCCAGAACGACAGGTCGATCTGCAACGAGGTCGGCAACAGGAACACCCGATATCGCACCGATCCGGCGAAGACGTCGAGGCTGTCGGCGACCCCATAACGATCCGTGATCCAGCGCGACCAGTGCTCGACCACCTCGGCCTCGCGGGCATCCGGACGCAACTGCAGCACCAGATCGATGTCCGACCAGGCGTCCTCGGCTGCCCGCGCTGCGGATCCGGCCAGTGCTGCGCCGGTGATGTCGGGGTCCTTCTCGGCCTGGGCGATCAGTGCGTCCCGGATCCGGGTCCGCTCCTGAGAGCTGAACACGACCCGATCGTCACTTGTCGAAGCGGGCGCCCTCAGGATTGGGTCCCAGCACCGTGAGGATCAGCAAGATCACCAGCGAGACCAGGAAGAAACCGACTGCCAGCAGAACGATGAAGATCCCGGTAGCGGTCGAAACGCTGCCGCCGCCCATCATCATCACCGCGGCGATCCCCAGCAGCACCACCCCGACCCCGACGAGCACCAGCGGCGCGAACGCCCACAGTCCGGAGCGGTTCGTGTCGTGCAGCCGACGCCACAGCAACGCAAGCGTCGGGACGATCGTGGCCAGGCCCCAGAGGCCGCCGACGACATTGAAGGTGTCTCCGACGGCACCGTCGATACGACCGAGCGAATTCAGCACCCCGTTGATGACGACCGCGATCAGATACCACCACCAGTACTCGCTGCGACTGGCCCGACCGCTGAAGGTCGCGTACTTCTTCCAGAACCGAGTCCAGGCATCGGCGATCGACGCGCCGTACAACGGTTGCGAGAGTGGGACGGCACCGGCAGGAACGCCCGGCTGCCCTTGCATCGATGGTGGGTTCGACATCGTGACCCCTGTTCCGGTGATCGTGATCTCGGATGGACCGTGTCCGACACTATCGCCAATTCCGCCGTCCAGCCTGGAATTCGCGATCGGAGCGGAGTTATCCGCGCGTGCTCTGCAGCTCGGTCCAGAGCTCGCGGCGCTGCCGCTGTTCGTCCGGATCGGCCACCGGTACGGCGGCCAACAGCCGCTGGGTGTACGGATCGCCGGGCGACCGCAGCACCACCTCGGTCGGTCCCGACTCGACCTCTCGACCGTCCTGCAGCACGATCACGGTGCGGGTCATCTCCGACACCACGGCCAGATCATGACTGATGAACAGCCAGGCAAAGCCGTACTCGGTCTGCAGGCTCCGGAACAACTGCAGAACTTGATCTTGAACCGAGACGTCCAGCGCACTGGTCGGCTCGTCCGCGATCACCAGGCTCGGCCGCAGCGCCAGGGCCCGGGCGATCGCCACTCGTTGGCGTTGACCGCCGGAGAGCTCGTGCGGATAACGATCGGCCAGCTTGTCGCCGAGCTGTACCGCGTCCAACAATTCGCTCACCCGCTTGGCCCGCTGCGCCGGCGGCGTGTCGGAATGCAGCCGGATCGGCTCGCCGATGCTGCGCCCGATCGTGTGCCGGGGATTGAGGCTCGAGGTCGGATCCTGGAAGACCATCCCCAACCGGGTCCGCAGCCGGCGCAGCTTACGGCCGCGCAGCCCGGACAGGTCGATCCCGTCGATCCGGACGGCACCTGCCGCGGGACTGATCAGACCGGCCAAGGTGCGCCCGATGGTCGACTTGCCGGAGCCCGATTCGCCGACCAGGCCCAGGGTCTCTCCCGGCTCGATCCGCAACGAGACATCGGATACCGCGGGCAGCCCGCTGCCGAGGCCGCGGCCGTGGTAGACGACGCTGACATGATCAAGTTCGGCTGCCGGGGTGCCCACCGGCGCGGACTCGTCGGCCGAATCGCCGGGCGTCGATGTCGTGGGTCCGTGGAGCGGCAGCGATTCGGCTGCGGTCTCGTCGATCCGCAAGCTGGCCAGTCGCGGCACCGCGTCCAGCAATCGCCGGGTGTAGTCCTGTTGCGGACGCGCGAAGAGGTCGACCGCCGGTGCCGCCTCGACGATCTCTCCCGAACGCATCACCGCGACGTCGTCGGCGACGTCGGCCACCACGCCCATGTCATGGGTGATCAACAACACCGAGGTGCCGAGCCGCTCGGTCAGCCCGCGGATCAGCTCCAGGATCTGTGCCTGCACCGTCACGTCCAGCGCCGTGGTCGGCTCGTCGGCGATCAGCACGTACGGATCGTTGCCGATCGCCATCGCGATCATCGCCCGCTGCAACTGCCCGCCGGACGCCTCGTGCGGGTAGGCCCTGGCGATCCGACGTGGGTCGCGGACCTCGACCAACTCCAGCAGATCCAGCACCCGTTGGTCGGCTGCCGACCGTGTCAGGTTCCTGTCATGGGTACGCAGCGCCTCGGCGATCTGGTTGCCGATGGTGAAGACCGGGTTCAGGGCATTCATCGGCTCCTGGAAGATGGTGCCGACCCGACCACCGCGCACCGATCGCAGGGTCGCCGGATCCGCACCCAACAGCTCCTGCCCGGCCAGCCGGATGCTGCCCGTCACTCGTGCCGTACCGGGCAACAGATCCAGCACCGACATCGCGGTGACGCTCTTTCCCGAGCCGGACTCCCCGACCAGGGCCATCACCCGACCGGGTTGCAGCTCAAAATCGACACCGTGCACGACCTCGCGGGCCGGTCCCGAACTGCCTGCCCCAGAAGCGAATTCGATGTGCAGATCGGACACGGCGAGCGTCGGAGCGTCCCCGGGCTTGGCGGAAGACCGATTGCTCGTCGACCGCCCGGGGTTGCTCAGCTCCACCGATTCAGGCACCGTGTCCGCCCACTCCGTACTCGCTCTGGATCCTCATGATCAACTTCGTCACTGCTGCTTCAGCGTCACCTTCAGGTAGTTCGGGTACGCCGGGAACGAGCCGATGAAGAAGTTCTGCACATCCGAACCCCGCAGGAAGGAGTTCTTGGCGTAGCTGATCGGGATCACCGGAGCGTCCTGCATGATCCTCTTGTCGATCGCCGCCCAGTCCTGCTGCGCCTTGGTCTGATCGACTTCCGCGGTCGCCTGCTGGATCAACTTGTCCACCTCCGGGCTGTCGTAGCGCGAGGTGTTGTAGCCTCCGCCGCCGATCTGGCTGGAGTCGTACAAGGGCTGGATGTTGGCGTTCGGGCTCGGGAAGTCCGGCTGCCAGCTGCCCAGGTACATGTCGTAGTCGGCCTTCGAACCGGTGACCTTCTCCGACACCGCATTCGAGTCCAGCGACTGGATCTTGATCTTGACCCCGGCACGCTCCAGGCCCTGCTCGACGGCCTGGGCCTGCGAAGTCGACATCGAGGTGTTCGAGGTGACCAGGGTGAAGCTCAGGTCCGAGGCGTGTCCGGCAGCCTTCAGCAGCTGCTTGGCCTTCGCCACATCGCCGCTGTCACCGGCCGGGTAGAGGTCGTACTCCTGCCGACCCTCGATCCCAGGAGTGATCAAGGTGGTGGCCGGCGCGCCGGAGATCGCACCACCGGAGGCGGCGATGAACGCCTTCCGGTCGATCGCGTACTGCAGCGCCTGGCGGACCTTGACGTCCTTCAACGCGCCCCGCTGGGTGTTCATCGAGACGAAGTTGACCGCACCCGGCTGAGAGGTGACCAGCCGATCCTTGACCTGCGGGTTGTTCTGCGCCTGAGCCAGCTGAGCGGCCGGCACGAAGTCGGCGCCGAACGAGGTCTTGGCGTCGCTGTTGTCACCGATCAGCGCCTGAGCAGCAACCGTGTCGTCCTGACCGAGCTTGAAGATGATCTTGTCCGGGCCACCAGTGCGAGCGGTGTCGGTGTCCGCCTTCCACTGCGGGTTGCGGACCAGGGTCATCTGCACGCCCT
>DATCVL010000421.1:0-6831 GCA_036566865.1 Microlunatus sp. | reverse complement strand
AAATTCGTCCAGCCGTCCATCACGTGCAGTCCGGCATAGGTCAAGCCGCCCAGCGCCACTGTCGGCGGCACCGAGCCGGTGAGCTTGAGGTAACGCGGCAACAGGATCGCGTACACGAAGATCATCGTCGGCGCGACCGTGCCACCGAAGCTGAGCAGGAAGGTCAGCGGCGCACCGATCAGGATCTGCCGCGGCTCGAGATCGAACACCGAGTGCGGGGAGGTCAGCAGCTGCACCGAGGACTCCAGCACCAAGATCACCAACACCAAGATCAGATCGGCCCGGCGGTCGCTGGATCGTAAGCCGAGCTGGGTTGTCGAGTAGCGTCGGCGGAAGATGATCAAGGGCAGCACCGCGTAACAGATCAGGTTGTAGCTCGCCCAGCTGATCGCCTCGGCCGGCACCACCTGCTGTCCGGTGTTGATCACCATCCCGTCCAGGTGGAAGCCGAAGGCATGCCAGCCGAGAGCGCGACCCAAGATCAACCCGCCCAGTTGGGCGAGTACGCCGTAGCCGAGCAGGGCCAGGGTCTCCCGAGCCGCCCGCCACCGGTCCGGCGCTCGTCCGGCCAGATCCGGAACCGTCCGGCGCCGGGTCATCAACCACACCACAGCCATCAGCCCGAAGACCTCCAGCAACATCAGGTTCGGCCGGATCAGGATCTCGGCGGTCGGCGGTCGGGCCAGCGACGATGCTCGAAACGGTAGGTGCCCGGCGCTGAGCAGCAGCACGGTGGCGTTCAGGCACAGCCAGCAGGCGGCAATGACCGCGATGTCTGCTCGCCGCCGTCGGGCCGATGCACCGGATTGACCGGCCGGACTGCCGGCCGGTGTATCGAGTCGGGTCATGCCACTACCATACGACCGTATTAATACGATCGTATGAGACTTTGGGTACGATCTCGGTCATGACCACGACAACCCGCCGCAGCGTGCTCGACTCGGTGATCAGAATCGTCGCCGACCGCGGGTTGGACGGTGTCAGCATCCGTGGGGTGGCCGCCGCTGCCGGCGTCTCGATCGGGACCGTGCAGTACTACGGCCGGAGCAAGGACGACCTGCTGGTGGCAGCATTCGAGGAGGTCGCCGACGCGATCGGCGCTCGCTGGTCGGCCGAGGCAGCCGAGGGTCGGGTGGACGTCGCGCTGCGGGAGGCGATCCTGGAGAACCTGCCGCTGGACGAGCAGCGATCGCGGGAGGGCCGGGTCTACCTCGCCTTCATCGCACGGGCGGCGGTGCATCCTCGGCTTGCCGAGGTGCAGCAGCGATTCCTGACCGGACAACGGGAAGCCTGCGCCGAGGGCTATCGGATCGCCATCGAACGCCGCCAAGCCAGGAAGGGGCTCGACCCTGATCGCGCCGCAGCCGCCACCGTCGCCCTGGTCGACGGCCTGTTGGTGCAGATGCTCACCGACCCCGACGGGCTCCCGGCCGATCTGGCCCTGTCCGTTCTTGATCAACAACTGGCGCAGTATCTGACCACGCGCCGCGAGCAGAAATGATCATCCGGCTCGTACGGCATAGAGCCCGGGTGCCCGCTCGGGTGTTGCCACCACGCGGACTTCATGATCATCACCGGGCAGCATCAGGTCGGCCTCACGGGTCTGGCCGGTGGACAGCTCGGCGACCACCCTGGCCCGATGCCCGGTCAGCCGGCCGTGACCGCGGCCGATGCCGGTCCACTGCGAGCTCCGGATGCTCAGCCGGGCTTCGACTCGGGGCCAATCGCCCACCGAGATCAACACCGCATCATGCTGTCGCAGCCGGGGCACCAACCGGGCTGCCTGATGTTGGGTGACCTGTTGTGGTGAGCGGACCACGATCACGCCCAGCACATCGGCCAGCGCGGCCGTGACCTCAAGCCAGGCCTCCCCCGGCTCCGGCACCAGCACCGTGCGCTCCAGATCGACCCCCAACTCGGCCGCCGCCTCCAGCCCGAAGTCCGGCACTCCGATCACCGCTGACCAGGCGCCGGCACCGGATGGTCCGGCCATCGCCAGCATCGCCAGTGCCGGACGGTCAACCGCGTAGCTTGCTCCGGTCCGCAGCCGGATCAACTCGGCCAGCGCGGGCGCGGTCGGCAGTGACTGGGAGACCGACGTGCCCTGCATCTGATGCATCCGCTGCCGCAACTCCTGGATGTGCGCGAGCTTCTGCTCGGCGCTCCGGGCGGTGGACAACGAGGTGACGGTCACTCATCCATATTCGAACGCAAATTCGGATACGTCAAGTCGCTACCGAACCGGAGCCTCCGCCGGTTCGTCGGCGGCGAAGTCGATCGCCCGCGCCTGCTTGCCGAGCGCAGTCAGGACGATCACCGCCACCGCCGCGCCGGCCACCGTCACCGTCATCGCGGTCGGGTAGCCGACGTGGCTGGACAGCACCTGCTGGATGGGCAGGTTGAAGGCGGCGATCAGGTTGCCGAGCTGATAGGTGACGCCCGGGTAGAAGCCGCGGATCGCATTCGGCGACATCTCGTTCAGGTGCGCCGGGATGGCACCCCAGGCGCCCTGGGTGGTGGCCTGGATCAACGCCGAGCCGAGGCACAACCAGCCCGCGGTGGTAGAGAAGGCGAAGATCGGGATGATCGGCAGGGTCAGGGCGGCCCCCAGGATGATGGTGCCCTTGCGGCCCTTGCTCCAATGATCGGACAGGGTGCCCAGCAGCACACAACCGACGATCGCGCCGAGGTTGTAGACCACGGCGATCAGGCTGGCCACCGAGGCGTCCAGCCCGACGCCGCCGTGCTCGGTCGACTTCAGGAAGGTCGGATAGATGTCCTGGGTGCCATGGCTCATCCAGTTGAAAGCGGCCATCAGGAAGACCAGGTAGAGGAAGCGGCGCAGCACCTTGCCGTTCAGGAAAACCTGGCGGATCGAGGTATTGCTGCGCTCCAGCTTCTGCCGGGTTGTCTCCCAGACCTCCGACTCCTTGACCCGAGTCCGGATGATCAAGCTGATCAAGGCCGGGAACAGGCTCAGCACGAACAGCCAGCGCCAGCTCAGCCCGAGCGCGGAGTGCACCAGCAGGAAGGCCAACGAAGCCAGCAGATAGCCGCCGGAGTAGCCGGCCTGCAGCACGCCGGAGAAGAAGCCACGACGATGCCGCGGCACCTTCTCCATGGTCAACGCGGCTCCGAGCCCCCACTCTCCGCCCATTCCGAGCCCGTACAGCAGCCGGAGGATGAACAGCACGGTGAAGTTCGGGGCGAAGGCACAGGCGAAGCCGACCAGGGAATAGAAGCAGACGTCCACGATCAGCGGGATCCGTCGGCCGACCCGATCCGCCCACAGGCCGAAGAGGTACGCCCCGACCGGTCTCATGATCAAGGTGATGGTGGTCAGGAATGCCATCTTCTCCAGCGACACACCGAAGTCCTCGCCGATCTCGGCGTACACCAGGACGATCAGGAAGTAGTCGAAGGCATCCATCATCCAGCCCAGCAGCGATGCTGCGAACGCACTGCGCTGGTCCGAATTGAGCCGGTCACGGCCCGAGGCGATCTGCGACACCGGAGCTCCTCCGCGGACGGGGACAAATCGGTAGCCAGGCTATCGATCCATCGAGGAGCCGCTCCGGCGGGTCAGCCCGAGTCCACAGAATCAGCAAACGCAGAGCAGCTGCCCGACCACACCACCTGCCGGGGTGCGATCGAGCTGCTCCTGCATCGCTACCGCTCGATCATCCTCAGGAAGTACGCATGCAGCCTCAGATCGCTGGCCACCTCGGGGTGGAAGGACGTAGCCAGCAGGTTGTCCTGCCGGACGGCGACGATCGCACCCTCGCCGGAGGTGTCGTGCGGATGCGGCACCCGTCCGAGCACACTGACATCACTGCCGGCCTTCTCCACCCACGGTGCCCGGATGAAGACGGCGTGGAACGGCCGATCATGATCATCACCGAGGTCGAGCGGGAGCTCGGTCTCGAACGAGTCCAACTGCCGACCGAATGCGTTCCGGCGAACCGTGATGTCCAGTCCGCCGAAGGTCTGTTGATCTTGCAAACCGTCGATGATCCGATCCGCGAGCATGATCATCCCGGCGCAGGACCCGTACGCCGGAAGCCCGTCGCGCAGTGCCGCGACCAGCGGGTCGCGGATCTCGAAGATGCGGGACAACTTGTCGATCGTGGTGGACTCGCCGCCCGGAATGATCATCCCGTCGAGTTGATCAAGCTCCTCAGGACGGCGTACCGGGACAGCCAGCACGCCGAGGGATGTCAACGCCTGCAGGTGTTCTCGGACATCGCCCTGGAGTGCCAGCACTCCGACACGGCGCTGCATGTGTCCTGCTCACCAGCCGCGTTCGGCCAGCCGGTGCGGCTCGGGAAGGTCGTCGACATTGATTCCGACCATCGCCTCACCGAGCCCCCGCGAGACCTTGGCGATCATGTCCGGGTCGTCATGGAAGGTCGTCGCCTTGACGATAGCGGCCGCTCGCTGAGCCGGATTGCCGGACTTGAAGATGCCGGACCCGACGAACACGCCCTCGGCGCCGAGCTGCATCATCATCGCGGCGTCGGACGGGGTGGCGATACCGCCGGCGGTGAACAGCACGACCGGCAGTTTGCCGGCCTCGGCGACCTCCCGGACCAGCTCGTACGGTGCCTGCAATTCCTTGGCAGCAACATAAAGCTCGTCGGAGGACATCGACCGGAGCCGGTTGATCTCGGCTCGGATCTGCCGCATGTGGGTGGTCGCGTTGGAGACGTCGCCGGTACCGGCCTCACCCTTCGACCTGATCATCGCCGCACCTTCGGTGATCCGCCGCAGAGCCTCACCGAGGTTGGTCGCACCACACACGAACGGCACCCGGAACGCCCACTTGTCGATGTGGTTGGCATAGTCGGCCGGGGTCAGCACCTCGGACTCGTCGATGTAGTCGACGCCCAGCGACTGCAACACCTGGGCCTCGACGAAATGGCCGATCCTGGCCTTGGCCATCACCGGGATCGACACCGAGGCAATGATCTGGTCGATCAGGTCCGGATCGCTCATCCGGGCCACGCCGCCCTGCGCACGAATGTCGGCCGGCACCCGCTCCAGCGCCATCACCGCGACCGCGCCGGCATCCTCGGCGATCTTGGCCTGGTCGGCCGTGACCACGTCCATGATCACGCCGCCCTTGAGCATCTCGGCCATACCGCGCTTCACCGGGGTGGTTCCGGTCCGCTGGTCGGTCGGCTGAACGGTCTCGGTCATCTCTGTCTCCTGGGCATGCTCGCGTCACGATCTGTCGTCTCCCCCGAAGTCTGCCCCGCACCGGCCCGACATTGGATACTGCCAAGCAGTCCAATTGCGATCGAGTGGACGGCACTTCCCAGCAGGTTCGGACGGTTCGAGCTGGTCAGCTCCTCGGCCCGGTGATTCGGAGACCGAGGACGGCGCGGACCACCAGCCCGGCAACCAGCGCCCAGAAGGCCGAGTTGATCCCGAGCACGGTGACGCCTGAAGCGGCGACCAGGAACGTGATCACCGCCGAGATTCGCTCGTCGGTACGCTCCAGGGCACCGGCGATCGATGCCGCCAAGGTCGGGATCAGCGCGACACCGGCAACAGCCGCCACGACACCTGCCGGCGCCAGCGACACCAGGGTGGCGAAGGCAGCCGAGCAGATGCCGAGCACCAGATAGCTGACACCGGCGGAGCAGGCGGCGACCCAGCGCCGGCTGCGGTCAGGATCGGCCTCAGGTGCAGCGGCCAGCGCTGCGCTGATCGCCGCCAGATTGATCGCGTGACCACCCAACGGTGCCCCGAGGATGGTGCCCGCACCGGTGATCAACATTGCCGGCCGCCAGGGCACCCGGTAGTCGTACGAGCGCATCACCGCAACCCCGGGAAGGTTCTGCGATGCCATGGTGACGACGTACAGCGGAATCGCGATGCCGATCATCGCCTGCAGACTGAAATGCGGCAGGCTCAGTTCCGGCCGCGGCATCAGCTGCCCGACCGCCGGCAGATTCCCCTGCCCCAGCAGGCTGATCACGATCACCACGGCGGCGACGCCGAAGGCAGCCGGCACCGCCCAGCGCGGGGCGAGCTTGAGCATGATCAACCAGCAGAGCAGGACCGGCCCGACGAACAACGGCTGATGGACGACGGCTGCCACCGGCTCAAGACACAGCGGCACCAGGATCCCGGCCAGCATCGCCTGAGCGACCGAGGTCGGGATCCGGCCGATCAGCTCCGACAGCCGCGGCCACGAACCGGTGATCATGATCAATCCGCCGGTCAGGCAGAAGGCGCCGACGGCCGCGCTCCACCCGCCGGTGATCGCGCCGCTGCCGGCCAACAGCGCCGCCCCCGGGGTCGACCAGGCGATGGTGATCGGCAGCCGGAATCGGCGAGCCAGCAGGATCGTGGCCAGGCCGACCAGGATGGTCAGCGCCAGCAGACCGGACGCGGCCTGAGCAGGTGTCGCACCCACTCCTCGCAGACCGGCCAGCACCACCGCGAACGAGCTGCTGAAGCCGACCAGCGCGGTCACCACCCCTGCTCCGAGGGGGACCACGATCGGCACGTCGGTACGGGTTAAACTCACTGATATCTCCGTTCCGGATACAGAACGTTCCGTAAACAGAACATATCAACAGACCTGATCGGCCGGACTCCGACCTCGGCGGTGAGACCTCGGATTCCGACGACTCGGTGGGAGGTGGACGTGGCAGGAGCATCGTCGATGGCGGTCGGTCGCCGGTTGCGCGAGGTCCGGGTGAGCCGCGGACTGTCGCTGTCCGAGCTGGCGCGGCAGGCCGGCATCGGCAAGGGTTCGCTGTCCGAGATCGAGACCGGGCGGCGTAATCCGACCCTGGAAACCCTGTATGCATTGACATT
>DATCVL010000420.1:0-4187 GCA_036566865.1 Microlunatus sp. | reverse complement strand
TCCGAGAAGGCACGCGTCAGGATGCGCTCCGGCGTCTTCTGACGAGTGCCTTGACCGGAACACCTGCTGCAGGAGGGGGCCGAATGGGCCGGCTGTTCGGTACCGACGGTGTGCGCGGAGTTGCGAACGCCGATCTCACGGCGGAGCTTGCTCTCGACCTGTCCGTCGCCGCGGCCCATGTGCTCGGTGAGGCCGGGGAGTTCGCCCGTACGCGACCGATCGCGATGGTCGGTCGTGATCCCCGCGCATCCGGCGAGTTTCTCGAGGCCGCGGTGATCGCCGGTCTCGCCAGTGCCGGCATCAACGTCGTGCGGCTCGGTGTGTTGCCGACGCCCGCCGTCGCCCATCTGACCGGCTCGACTGCGGCCGATCTTGGCGTGATGATCTCCGCCAGTCACAATCCGATGCCGGACAACGGGATCAAATTCTTCGCCCGCGGCGGCGCCAAACTCGACGACGCCCTGGAGGACGCGATCGAGCGTCGGCTCGGCGAGAGCTGGGCCCGCCCGCTCGGCGCCGGCGTCGGCCGGGTCAGCTCCCGGCCCGAACTCGTCGACGACTACGTCGACCACCTGGTCGGCAGCGCCGGGGACGGTGCCGGCCTGGCCGGCATCCATGTGGTGGTCGACTGCGCCAACGGCGCTGCCTACCGGACCGCGGTCGCGACCTACTCGCGGCTGGGTGCCAAGGTGACGGCGATCAGCGCCGAACCGGACGGCATCAACATCAACGACGGAGTCGGCTCGACCCATATCGAGGCGCTGCAGAAGCGGGTGGTGGCCGAGGGCGCGGATCTGGGCATCGCACTGGACGGGGACGCCGACCGCTGTCTGGCCGTGGCCGCCGACGGCGCCGTCGTCGACGGTGATCAGATCATGGCGGTGCTGGCCCTCGGTCTGCATGAATCCGGCCGGCTGCCGGGCGCCACCCTGGTCGCCACGGTGATGAGCAATCTCGGCCTGACCCAGGCGATGCACCGGTACGGGATCTCGGTCGAGCAGACGAAGGTCGGCGACCGGTACGTGCTGGAGTCGATGCGAGCCGGCGGCTTCAGCCTCGGCGGCGAGCAGTCCGGACATGTGGTGCTGGCCGAGCATGCCACCACGGGTGACGGCGTCCTCACCGGACTGCATCTGATGCGACGGTTGGCCGACACCGGACGACCGCTGGCCGACCTGGCCGGTGTGATGGAGCGGCTGCCCCAGGTACTGGTGAATGTCCGCGATGTCGACAAGAGCCGCACCGAGACCGCGCCGGCGCTGCAGGATGCGGTGGCTGCTGCCAACGCCGAGCTCGGCGACAGCGGCCGCGTGCTGTTGCGTCCCTCCGGCACCGAGTCCTTGGTCCGGGTGATGGTCGAGGCGCCCTCCGCCGACCAGGCACAGGCCCTGGCCGACCGGCTGGCCGAGGCCGTTCGTACCTCCCTGGCGATCTGACCACCTGCGGTCAGAAGGTGATGCCCGGCCGAACGCCGTATCACCTCCTGACCTGTGTCGATCGGGATCAGATTCCGAAGACGCGGCGCAGGTCGGGGGACAGGTTGAGGCCGAGGATGACGGCGATGATGGCGGCGACGACGGTCAGCAGCAGGCTGAACAGGGTGGCGCCGAGGGCGAAGAAGAATCCTGCCTTGATTGCAGTCCCGGCGCCGATCAGCACCTTTGTTCGGTCGGCACGGGCGGAGCCGGAACCGGAGACCGGCGGCAGTTGCTGAGTGTCCTGTGAGGTCATGGGCGGCAAACTACCGGGCCGCACCGCCCGATACGGGTTCCTGCACGGCCGTGGCGTCGATCTCGTCCTCAATCGGTTCGCTCAGTACGGATCCGGTGGCGTCGCGATCGTAGTTGTCGGCCTCGCCGTCATCCTCCGGTAGCACCGCCGGCAGCGTGAACCGGAAGATCGCACCGTCGGAATTCGGGCTCTCGGCCCAGATCCGGCCGCCGTGCCGTTCAACGATGCTTCGGGAGATGGACAGCCCGAGGCCGCTGCCACTCATCTCCCGGCGATCGGACGAATCGACCTGTTCGAACCGCTCGAAGATCTGCTCCAGCTTGTCCGCCGGAATGCCACGGCCACGATCGGCGACCCAGAAGACGACCATGTCATGATCAACTGCGTCGCTCGGCTCGAGCTCAACCTCGCTCGGTTCATGATCAACTGGCTCGGCGATGGCCGCGCCCAGCCCGGAATGATCGACGGCGGGTCCGGCTCCGACCTGGACCGCGTCGCCGGTGGGGGAGTACTTGATCGCGTTGCCGATCAGATTGACCAGGGTCTGAACGATCTTGTCGCCGTCGACATTCACCCGTCCACTGCTGGGCTCGATGATCACCTGGACCTGGGCCTCGGCGGCGATCGGACGGAGCTGGCTGGCCGCGACTTCCAACAGATCGACGGCATCATGATCACGGAAGTCCATCGGCATGCTGCCCGATTCCATCCGGTCGATGTCCAGGATGTCGTTGACCAACCGGCCCAGCCGTTCGGTGCTGTTCAGCGCGATGTTGACCATGCGCTGGGCCTGCGGCCCGAGGTTGCCCATCCGTTGATCTGCCAACAGGCCAAGGGATCCGCGGATCGCGGTCAGCGGCGTACGCAGCTCGTGACTGACCACCGAGACGAATTCACGCTTCATCCGATCGACCTCGCGGCGCTGAGTGATGTCGCGGAAAACGATCACTGCGCCGGGGGAACTGGTCTCGCTGTGCAACGGGCTGGCCGTCACCTCGACCGGGATCTGTCGGCCGTCGGCGCAGACGTAGATGTCCTCTTCACTGTTCGTGGTGCCGGCCCCTATGGCCTCGGCGATGTAGCAGTTGGCGTAGTCGTACGGAGTCCCGTCCGGCTGCGGCGCATGGAAAAGATCATGGGCGTTGCGGCCGATCAAGTCCTCCGCGCGGTAGCCGAGAGCGCGGGCACCCGAGGGATTGACGGTACTGATCCTGCCTTCGGCGTCGACGCCGTAGATGCCGTCGCCGACCGAGTTCAGCAACAGTTCGCTCTGTCGGGTGACCGATGCCAGTGCCCTCGTCCGCGCCGACACCCGGCGCTCCAACGCATCCCGCAGTCGCTCGTTGTCGACGATCAAGATCACCTGGCGGACCACCACCGCGACGATCAACAGCAGCCACAGACCGCCGATCCAGGGGCTGACCATGGCCGGCGCACTGGGGGCGTTCGACGCGGCCGCGATCAGCAGTACGCCGAAGGTGAGGATGGTGTCGGCGATCGGCGAGGCCTGATTCTCCGGGGTCGGATTGACCGGTTGCCGGGTTCGGCGCGGCACCCGCGCGGCCAGCGCCAGACAGGCGTAACCGACCGGCCAGAGCAGCGGCCAGGGCGTGTCGAAGAAGTCGACGTCGTGCTCGATCAGCACCCAGCGGGCCATGTCGGTGGCGGCCCAGATCACGAAGCCCAGCGCCAGCAACGCCAGCACCGGCCGATCGGAGCGATTGCCGCGGATCAACAGCAGCCCGGCGACCGTGGCCAGGATCGTGTCGGTGGCCATCACGGCCAGCGAATCCACCCGGGTGAACGGGTTCTGCCCCTCGGCCAGCACCGACGGCAGCGCCAGCACGGTGACCGTCAGCAGCACCGAGCCGGTGATGACGACTCCGTCCAGCACCATCCGGAACAACTCGGTGCCGCGCTGCCTGGTGGCCGGGAACGCGGCCATGCCGCAGACCGCCAGGACGCCGCCGATGATGTAACCGAGATCACCGAATCTGGCCAGTTGGTGATGGCCGAAGGCGAGTGTGATGGCGATCCAGCAGTTGCTGGCGGTGGCGGACACGCCCGCCAGGGCGAGCAGGATCCAGGCCCTGCGCTGTCGGCGCTGTGGCCCTCGATGGGCGGCGATCGCAGCCGTGACGGCCAATGCGACGCTGCCGGCGACCTGGGCGCTGCCGTTCACCCAGATCCGCGCAGGATCATCGATCGGACCGACGGTCTGGAGCACGGCGACGATCCCCAACACCGTCACCGTGACCGCAAGTCCGATGAAGACGTTGGGGTAGCGCCCGACGATCCGTCGCAGCGGACCGCCTGCGCGCGACCGCCCTTCTAGCACAGCTCCTCCGACGCGTTCTTTCGCAGCAGACATTGATTGACCGGGCTCACGTTGCCCCGGACATGCTACCCACTACGATGTCCGGTGCCATCGGCTCGCTCGGGGGAACGGGCAGCTC
>DATCVL010000419.1:0-5753 GCA_036566865.1 Microlunatus sp. | reverse complement strand
ATACCCCCACCGAGCTCCGCATCGCGACCGCGCACCGAGACCTCCTCGACCAGGTGCTCGATAAGTGGTCGCTCAGCGTCCTGAACGAGCTGTGCGAACGGCCTTCCCGCTTCAACGAGCTCCGCCGCGCCGTCCCGGAGGTCACTCAGAAATCGCTCACCGGGACGCTCCGGCGGCTGGAACGCAACGGCATTGTCGAACGCGAGGTGACCTCGACGCGTCCGGTCGCCGTCACCTACCGGATTACCCCGCTCGGCAAGACACTCCGCCGCCCGGTTGACGTGCTGTTGGAGTGGGCGGAGCAGAACATGCCGCACATTCAGGCGGCACGCGACCGCTTCGACGAGGAGCTCGACCGCGTCTGATGCCCGCCATGGCACAGGCTGAGCCGGGTTGACATAACTCAGCCCGGCTTCATCCCCTGCCTCTTACGTGCTTAACTGACGTAGGCCGCGAGGTGCTTGCCCGTCAGCGTGGACCTGGCCGCCACAAGCTCGGCCGGTGTGCCCTCGAAAACGACCTTTCCGCCGTCGTGCCCTGCTCCGGGACCAAGGTCGATGATCCAGTCCGCGTGCGCCATGACCGCCTGGTGGTGCTCGATGACGATCACCGACTTGCCGGAGTCGACCAGCCTGTCCAGCAAGCCAAGCAGGTTCTCGACGTCGGCCAGGTGCAGGCCGGTGGTCGGCTCGTCCAGCACGTAAACGTCGCCGCTGGTGGCCATCTGGGTGGCGAGCTTGATCCGCTGCCGCTCGCCGCCGGACAGCGTGGTCAGTGGCTGCCCGAGCCGCAGGTAGCCGAGCCCGACTTCGGCCAGCCGGGTGAGGATCTTGTGCGCCGGCGGCACCTGCGCGTCGTCGGAGCTGAAGAACGCCTCGGCCTCGGCCACCGACATCGCCAGCACCTCGCTGATGTCCCGGCCGCCGAAGTGATACTCCAGCACCGAGGCGCCGAAGCGCTTGCCGCCGCAATCCTCGCAGGTGGTGGCGACCCCGGCCATCATGCCCAGATCGGTGTAGATCACTCCGGCTCCGTTGCAGGTCGGGCAGGCACCTTCGGAGTTGGCGCTGAACAGGGCCGGCTTGACCCCGTTGGCCTTCGCGAACGCCTTGCGGATCGGCTCCAGCAGTCCTGTGTACGTTGCCGGGTTGCTCCGTCGCGATCCTTTGATCGCCGTCTGGTCGACTGTCACCACACCGTCCAACGGCGACACCGAGCCGTTGATCAAGGAGCTCTTTCCGGATCCGGCAACCCCGGTGATCACCGTCAGCACGCCCAACGGAATGTCCAGATCGACGTCGCGCAGGTTGTGCTCATTCGCACCCCGGATCTCCAGCGCCTGAGTCGATGTCCGCACCGCGTCCTTCAGTGCGGCGCGGTCGTCGAGATGCCGGCCGGTGACAGTGTCACTGGCCCGCAGCCCGTCGACGCTGCCCTGGTAGCAGATCGAGCCGCCGTCGGACCCGGCACCGGGTCCAAGATCAACAACGTGATCGGCGATGGTGATCATCTCGGGTTTGTGTTCCACCACCAGGACCGTGTTTCCCTTGTCCCGCAGCTGAAGCAGCAGTTTGTTCATCCGCTCGATGTCGTGCGGATGCAGCCCGATCGACGGCTCGTCGAACACGTAGGTGATGTCGGTCAGGGAGGAGCCGAGATGGCGGATCATCTTGGTTCGTTGAGCTTCACCACCGGACAACGTGCCAGCGGCCCGATCCAATGACAAGTAGCCCAGCCCGATCTCGGTGAACGAGTCCAGCGCTTCGGTCAGCGCGGTCAGCAGCGGAGCCACCGACGGTTCCTTCAACTTGCGGACCCAGTCGGCCAGGTCGCTGATCTGCATCGCGCAGAGGTCGGCGATGCTGCGCTTGTTGATCAACGACGAGCGAGCCTGTTCGCTGAGTCGGGTGCCGTCGCACTCGGGGCAGATGTGGAAGGTGATCGCCCGATCCACAAAGGCTCGGATGTGCGGCTGCATCGCCTCCCGGTCCTTGGACAGCATCGATCGCTGGATCCTCGGGATCAGTCCCTCGTACCAGACGTTGATGCCCCCGACCTTGATCCGGGTCTGTTCCTTGTACAGCAGGTCGTTCAGCTCGCGCTTGGTGTACTTGCGGATCGGCTTGTCCGGATCCAGATACCCGCCCTCCTTGAAGATCCTGCCGTACCAGCTGTCGCCGCCGTGGTTGGGCACCAGCAGCGCGCCCTCGTTCAGCGACAGGCTCTCGTCGTACAGCTGGGTGAGGTCGAAGTCGGAGACCCGACCGACGCCCTCACAGCGCGGGCACATGCCACCGACGATGTTGAAGTCACGACGTTCCTTGACGGTCCGGCCGGCCTTTTGGAAGCTGACCGCACCGGCGCCGCTGATCGAGGCGACGTTGAAGGAGAACGCCTTCGGTGAACCGATGTGGGGCTTGCCGAGCCGGCTGAAGAGGATGCGCAACATCGCACCGGTGTCGGTGGCGGTGCCGACCGTCGAGCGCGGGTCGGTGCCCATCCGTTCCTGGTCGACGATGATCGCGGTGGTCAGGCCGTCCAGGACGTCCACATCGGGACGGTCCAGGGTCGGCATGAATCCCTGCACGAACGCGCTGTAGGTCTCGTTGATCAGCCGTTGGGACTCGGCCGCGATGGTGCCGAACACGAGCGAACTCTTGCCGGATCCGGAGACACCGGTGACCGCGGTCAGTCGGCGCTTCGGCAGCTCAACGTGCAGGTCCTTGAGATTGTTCACCCGCGCGCCATGGACGCGGATCAGATCGTGACTGTCGGCGACGGGCTGCCGGGGCGACCGATGGTTCGTCCTGCTGGCTGTGCTCGTGGAGGTCGGGCCCCTCCTGGTGGAAGTCATGTCGGCAACGCTAGCGGGCCGCGGGAGTCGTTGGCTTCTCGAATCGTGATCGGTTCGGCAACGGTGGGACACTCACCGCGGATCATCGGCCGACCCGATAGCTTGAACGTCGTTGCCGGCATCGTCGACGGTGTCAGCATCGTTGAAATCATCACCAGTGAAGGGGAATGATCACGTGACCAAGCCTGAGATCTCCGTCCAGCTGTACTCCATCCACGCCGAGCTGGATGCCGACCTGGACGGCTCGCTGGGACGGCTGGCCGATATCGGCCTGCGGACCGTCGAGGCATTCGACTTCGTCCGCCGCGCGGACGAGCTGAAGACGTCGTTCGGCAAGTACGGTCTGAGCGCGCCCACCGCACACGCGATCCTGATCGAGAACGAGGGAGTCGCCACGCCGGACGGGCTGTTGTCGGTGCCGCCGGCCGAGGAGGTTTTCGCGGCCGCCAACACGCTCGGTGTGCAGGTGGTGATCGATCCGTTCGTCGCACCGGCGCGCTGGGCTACCCGGGCCGACGTCGAGCGCAACGCCGAGCGGCTCAACGCCAGCGCACGGCAGGCGGCGGAATTCGGCCTCAAGGTCGGTTACCACAACCATGATCATGAGTTCGCCACCCAGATCGACGGCCGTCCCGCGCTGGAGGTCTTCGCCGAGTTGCTCGATCCGTCGGTGCTGCTCGAAGTTGATCTTTACTGGGCTACCGCCGGCGGTGCCGATCCGGTGGCCCTGCTGCAGAAGCTGGGCGAGCGCGTGGTCGCCGTGCACATCAAGGACGGGCCGATGCGTCCGGGCATCACCGCCGCCGACATGCCGTCGGATCAAAAGCCGGCCGGTCAGGGTGACGTGCCGCTGGCCGCAGTGCTGGCATCCAAGCCGGAGTTGCCGTACGCGGTGATCGAATTCGATCATTACGAGGGCGACATCTTCGACGGCATCGCCCAGAGCTACCGGTTCCTGACCGAGACCCTCTGATCAACCAGGGCGATTCGGTCATCCAGCCGACGTCACGGAACCAGCGACACCTCGAGCGAGTAGTGCGAGGCGCGGTAGACGTGCTGGCCGATCTCCACCAGTCGGCCGCTGTCGTCGTAGACAACACGTAGTGCGGTCAGGCAGGCTGCCGGTCGGCGTTCGGCCAGCAGCCTGCCTTCCTCGGCCGTCATCAGCCGTGCACTGACGGTCTGATGCGCAACGCGAAGATTGATCCCCCGGGCCCGCAATGCCGCGTACAGCCCGGTGTCGACAAGATCATCTTCGGTGATCGCCAACCGGGCCGGCAGATGGTTGGTGAGGATGGCCAGCGGCATCCCGTCGGCGATCCGCAGCCGCCGGATCTTGATGAAGTCTCCGTCCAGATCGAGCGGCGAGATCTCGGCTTCTCCGTCCGGCAGCAACTCCTCCGGCGAACCGACCTGATACGACAGCACCCGGGTCTGCGGCGTGCGCCCGGACTCCTGCAGATCCTCGTACAGGCTGGACAACCGGGTCTGCCGGTTGATCCGCGGATTGAGCACCTGGGTGCCGACTCCGCGCTTGCGCACCACCAGTCCCTTGCGGGCGAGTTCGCCGATCGCCTGCCGCGCCGTCGGTCGGGCCAGTCCGAGCCGGGTGGTCAGCGACAACTCGTTCTCCAACCGATCCCCGGGGGCAAGCTCACCGGAACGGATCGCGGCCTCGATCGCCTGCGCCAGTTGGTGATACAGCGGCACCGGGCTGTTTCGATCCAACGCGATCGGCAGCTGTTTCGGGGTGCTCACGTCGGGTGGGGCGGCGTCGGCTCCGCGGTCTGCCATGGGGTCAGCTTAGGGCCGGTCGGATCCGTTTGACCATTTGTCTGGACAAAGTCTTGACCGTCGGTCGGATGGCTGGTTGGCTGTGCAGCATGGTTGATCCGGTACGGCCCGGCCCCAGTGGCGCGCACGAGGACCGCAACGAGTCCGTCCAGCACGAGGTGCTCACCTTCGGGCGCAGCGGAGTGGACATCTACCCGGATCAGATCGGCGTCGGGCTGGAGGATGTCACCTCCTTCGGCAAGTACCTCGGCGGTACCACCGCCAATGTTGCGGTGGCGTCCGCGCGACTCGGCCGGCGAGCGGCGATCATCACCGGCGTCGGCAACGACCCGTTCGGCCGCTACGTGCGTCGGGAGCTTCGTGATCTTGGTGTGGACGATCGTCATGTGGTCACCAACCTCGAGTACGCAACCCCGGTCACCTTCTGCGAGATCTTCCCGCCGGACGACTTTCCGATCTGGTTCTACCGCAAGCCGTCGGCGCCGGATCTCCAGGTGCGCCCCAGCGACATCGACTTCGACGCGGTCCGGGCGGCCGAGCTGATGTGGATCTCGGTGACCGGGCTGAGCGAGGATCCCAGCAGGGAATCGCATTTCGCCGTCATCGAAGCTCGCGCACGCAAGCCGATCACCGTTGTTGATCTTGACTACCGGCCGATGTTCTGGGAGTCACCGGAGGCTGCCCGGGAGCAGATCGCCAAGGTGCTGCCGCAGGTGACCGTCGCCGTCGGCAATCGCGAGGAGTGCGAGGTCGCGGTCGGTGAATCCGATCCGGAGAAGGCGGCCGACGCGTTGCTCGATGCCGGGGTCGAGTTGGCCATCGTCAAGCAGGGACCGGACGGTGTGCTGGCCAAGACCAGGACCGAGCGGGTGGTGTCGCCGCCGATCATGATCACCACGATGAACGGGTTGGGTGCCGGCGACGGATTCGGCGGGTCGTTGGCCCACGGGCTGCTCTCCGGTTGGCCGCTGGAAACCGTCCTGGCGCGGGCCAATGCGGCAGGCGCCATCGTGGCTTCCCGCCTGGAGTGCTCGACTGCGATGCCGACCGCGATGGAGATCGACACCCTGTTGGCCGGTGGTGATCCGAACGCCGGACTTGATCA
>DATCVL010000418.1:0-2095 GCA_036566865.1 Microlunatus sp. | reverse complement strand
ACGCCGATCACCCGGCCGCCGCGGTCCGCCTGCCGACGCACGATGATCGGCAGCAGCTCGTCGAACCACCGGTCGACATGATCGAGATAGGCCGGGTCGCTGGTCCGCAGGGCGGCGCCCGCCCGATGATCATCGAGCAGCCAGGCCGGCAGTCCGCCGTTGTCCCATTCGGCGCAGATGTACGGGCCCGGCCGGACCAGGATGTCCAGATCCGCAGCGGCGGCCAGATCGAGGAAGCGGCCGAGGTCGCGCATCCCGGTGAAGTCCGACGGTCGGTCCAGGTAGGGGCGATGGAAGTTCCAGGCGACGTAGGTCTCCACCGTGTTGCAACCCAGCGCCTTCAGCCGGGCCAGCCGGTCCTGCCAGAGCTCGGCCGGGATGCGGAAGTAGTGCAGGGCACCGGAGATGATCTGATGCGGCCTGCCGTTGCGCAGGAAATGATCAACGTCGGGTCGCAGTTCGACGGGCAGCTGGGTCACCCGCAGAGCATAGGGGGCCTCAGCCGGCGCTGTCGTACGGGGCGATCAGCTGCCGCAGGGATTCGGCCAGTTGATCACGCTGGGCACTCGGCAGCACCGCCAGGATCTGGTGCTCGGCGACCAACAGGTCCGTGATCGCCGCGTCGACCGTGCTCTTGCCCTCCGGACTCAGCCGGACCAGAACCCCGCGACGATCCTCCGGCCGATCGGTGCGAGTGACCAGGCCACGGGCAGCCAACCGATCCACCCGGTTGGTCATGGTGCCGGAGGTGACCATGGTCTCCCGCAGCAGCTGTCCCGGGCTCAGTTGGTAGGGATCGCCGGACCGGCGCAGCGCCGCCAGCACGTCGAACTCCCACGACTCCAGGTTGTGCCGGGCAAAGGCGGTACGCCGGTGGCGATCCAGGTAGTGGGCCAGCCGGGTGACCCGGGAGAGCACCTCCATCGGCGAGCTGTCCAGGTCCGGCCGCTCTCGTCGCCAGGCCTCGACGAGCCCGTCCACCTCATCCCGCATGTCGGGGTCGAGTGCGTCGCCGACCGCCGCCCTGTCGACGGCTCCGTGTCCGGTGACTGCAGGCTGATCCGGCATGGCCCCGAGTCTAATCAAGACTCTTGATGTCGAGACGTTTGTGTCGCTCCGGGTGGGTCGCCGACCGACCCGGACCGTCCGAACCGACAAGATGAGTGCCATGACGTTCCGGTTAGACGAGCCCAGCCGAGACACCGAGACGAGCAACCTGCCCGTCGACGAGTGCGACATCGTCCTGCAGGGCGGCACGGCCTCCGGAGTGGTCTACCCGCGCGCACTCGCCGCGCTCGCCCGCCGATACCGGTTGCGGGGGATCGGCGGCACCTCGGCCGGCGCGATGGCGGCGGCAGTCGCCGCCGCAGCCGAGTACGGGCGGACCACCGGCAAGGGTGGCTTCGACGTGTTCGCCGACATCCCGCAGGAGCTGGGCCGCGGCCGGCTGCTGGAGCTGTTCCAGCCACAGCGGCAAACCCGTACCCTGCTCCGGCTGATGTTGATCTTGACCGGGGGTGATCGGCCGAACGGGCGCAGCCTGCCGAATCGGGTCGTCGCCGGCCTGGGCACCGCGTTCGTCGGCTACCTGCTGCCGGCGGTACTCGGCCTGCTGCCTGGAATGATCTTGATCATTCTCGGCATCCTGACGTCCGAACCCTGGGCGGTCGTGCTCGGTGCGCTGCTGTTGGTGATCATCGAGTTGGCCGCGTTGCTGATCTCGATCATGATCAACCTCACCCGGGACGTACCTGCCAACAGCTTCGGGATGTGTACCGGGCTGACCGAGACCGGTGCGCAGATGATCAAGCCCGGCGGGGAACCAGCGCTGACCGAATGGCTGTCCAGCAAGATCAACACCGCGGCCGGCCTGGGCCCCAACGATCCGCCGCTCAGCTTCGGTCAACTGTGGACGGCCGACTCGCCAGGTCGTCAGGACCCTGACAAGGGCGCCGTGCAGCAGGTCGAGGATGCGTTGACCGCAGCATTGCAGGATCCGCGGCAACGGCGCATCGATCTGCGGATGATGACCACCTGTCTGAGCGAGTCCCGCCCGTATGATCTTCCGTTCTCCGCGCACCGCTTCTTCTACGAC
>DATCVL010000417.1:0-7463 GCA_036566865.1 Microlunatus sp. | reverse complement strand
CCAGGCCCTGTTCCGCCTCCTCAACAAGCTGATCCTGGAGACCGAGGGCGCCGTCGACCAGGCCTTCGTCGACGAACACACCCACGGCTTCGAGGGGTTCGCGGCCCAGGCCCGCGCCGCCGACTGGGACGAGACACTCGCCGCGACGGGTCTCACGCGCGCGGAGATCGAGGATGCCCTGCGCATGGTGCTCGCCTCGGAGCGCACCATCGTGTGCTGGGCGATGGGTCTCACGCAGCACAAGCACTCCGTGCCGACCATCCGTGAGGTGGTCAACTTCCTGCTGTTGCGCGGCAACATCGGCCGGCCCGGCGCGGGGCCGTGCCCGGTCCGCGGCCACAGCAATGTCCAAGGCGATCGGACGATGGGCATCTGGGAACGGATGCCGGCGGCGTTCCATGATCGACTGGACGCGGAGTTCGGTTTCGCCAGCCCGCGGGAAGCAGGCTGGGACACGGTCGACTCGATCCGGGCGATCCGGGACGGCAAGGCGAAGGTGTTCGTCGGGATGGGTGGCAACTTCATCCGCGCCACCCCGGACAGCAAACTGGTCGAGCGGGTCTTCGCTCAGCTCGACCTGACCGTGCAGATCTCCACCAAACTGAACCGGTCGCATTGCCACACCGGCCGGGAGGCGCTGATCCTGCCGACCCTGGGGCGGACCGAGTCGGACCGGCAGCTGACCGGCCCGCAATCGGTGACGGTCGAGGACTCGATGGGGATGGTGCACGCCTCCCGCGGCCGGTTGCAGCCGGCATCGGACAAGCTGCTCAGCGAGGTGGCCATCGTCTGCGAGCTGGCCGAGCGGACCTTCGGCCGGGACTCCGGTGTGGATTGGGCCGGACTGCGCGGCGACTATCGGACCATCCGTGATCACATCTCCCGGGTGGTGCCCGGCTTCGAGGACTACAACAGCAAGATCAACAAGCCCGGTGGGTTCGCGCTGCCGAACGGTCCGCGGGACAGTCGTAGCTTCAACACCGCCGACGGCAAGGCGCACTTCAGCGTCAACGACTTGGTCGTGCTCCGCCCGGCCGTGGACGAGTTGATCTTGCAGACGGTCCGATCCCATGATCAGTACAACACCACGATCTACGGGATGGACGATCGTTATCGCGGCATCCGCGCCGGGCGGCGAGTGGTCTTCGTGCATCCGCAGGACCTGGCCCGGCTCGGCCTGGCCGACGGCACGACGGTCGATCTGGTGTCCCGCTGGCAGCACGACGGCGGTGTCGAGGAGCGGCGGGCTGCCGACTTCCGGGTGGTCGAGTATCCGACCGCACTGGGGTGCGCCGCCGCGTACTATCCGGAGACCAATGTGTTGGTGCCGCTGGACTCGACCGCGGACGGATCCAACACCCCGACCTCCAAGTCGCTGCTGGTACGCCTTGAGCCGCGCTGATTCGGGTTCCGTCGCGCTCCCTCGTCTGCTGCGGATCGAGGGATGTGTCGTGAGGAGCGGCGCTGGGTGACCTTGTCGGACGGATCAAGTTCGTGGACCGTGGTCGATCATGGTCGGTATCGTCGCGCCCATGCCGGTGACCGACGGGACAGCACCCCGGATCCGCCACGCCGACTTCGACGATGCCGAACAGATCGCCGCGCTGCACGCGGTGAGTTGGCAGCGGCACTATCGCGGTGCCTACTCGGACTCCTTCCTGGACGGTGATGTGCTGTCCGAACGGCGTGCCGTCTGGACCGCCCGGCTGGCGGAACCGGCCGCGACCGTCACCGTGCTGGCCGAAGATGATCTTGGTCTGGCCGGGTTCGTGCTGAGGTCGACTGCGCGCGGTGCTGGCCTGACATCGCGGGCCCCGACGTCCCGGGCCTGCCGGCGCGGGACGACGACACCTGCCGCACCTTTCCACAGGCGGCAGCGGGCCTCGAAGCGCCGTCCACAACCCCGGCCACGTGAGGCTGCTGTGCGGCATAAACCGATATGGGACCAGATATCGAAGAGCTTGTCGCCTCGTCCGGCGGAGTGCTGCGACGGCGTGAACACCCCGCGTTGACCCAGCGGCTCGATCGGCTTCGGCGCAACGGTGAGCTCGAGTCGCCGCTGCCCGGAGTGCTGTGCCTGCCCGGAGGAATGGATGACTTCGGCGCCGCGATCTTGGCCGGGGCATTGTGGGCCGGCCCGGACGCCGTACTGACCGGAATGGCTGCAGCACGGGTCACCTTCTGGCCGGGCGCGCCGGTGTCGGTGATCAGATTCGCGACGCCCCATCGGGTCAGTCGTGAGCACGGCCGGTGGAGCCAGGGGTACCGCGCGCTGCCGCCGGAGTTCGTGCTGCGATCGGGAATCGTGCCGGTCACCGCGCCCGCCCTGACAGCCGTCGACCTCGCCGACGACCAGAACGGCGGGGACGTCATCGATCGAGCGCTGCGGAGCCGGATGACGACCCTCGAGCAGATGTGGGCGGCGTTCGACGCCCAGCCGTGCCGGATCGGCAATCGGCAGCGAGCCCGGTTGCTGCGTGACTCGCGGGACAGCCCGTGGTCCGAGGGCGAGCGGCTCCTGCATCGACTGATGCGACGGAAGAACATCGCCGGATGGACCACGAACAGCTGGGTCGAGACTGCCGCGGACGGGTACTTCGTCGACGTCCTGTTTCGCCGGCAGCGGGTGATCGTGGAGTTCGACGGGTGGGAGTTCCACGGCGATCGGGAGTCGTTCGAGCGGGATCGGCGGCGCCGTAACGAGCTGGTGTTGGCCGGGTACACCGTTCTGAACTTCACCTGGTGGCAGGTGGTCGAGGATCCTGACTGGGTGATCCGGTGCATCGTTGGCGCTCTGGCCGGGCGATGAGATCTGCCTACCAGGCGGCCCGATGACCGTCAGATGGACACCTGAAGCCCAGAGCGTAGGCAAATGTCGTCGCCGGTACGGTGTCAGCGTGGACCAAGATCACGCATCGTGTTGCGCGCCGGGCGGACGAGAGAGCGTGCCGGTGAGCCTGTCGGTGGGGCCGGTCGCCACGGCAAGCCCGGCCAGCCCGTCCTCCGAAAAGCCCGATCCGGGCGAGCGGATCTCCTTGCCGGGCGGCGATTTCCTGATGGGGACCGAGGACGCCGAGGGGTTCCCGGACGATGCCGAGGGGCCGATCCGGCGGGTCCACGTCGACCCGTTCACGGTCGGTGCTACTGCGGTCACCAATGATCAGTTCGCCCGCTTCATCGCGGCCACCGGACACCAGACCGAGGCGCAACACTTCGGCTGGAGTTTCGTCTTCGCCGGGTTCCTGCCGGCCGCGATCCGCAAGATCAGCCCGCGCCCGGACGTGACCCCGTGGTGGTGCGCGGTCGAGGGCGCGACCTGGGACCATCCGACGGGGCCGGGCTCCGACCTGACCGGTCTCGGTGACCATCCGGTCGTCCACGTGTCCTGGAACGATGCCGTCGCCTATTGCGACTGGGCCGGTGGCCGGCTGCCCACCGAGGCCGAATGGGAGTACGCAGCCCGTGGCGGGATGGAGCAGGCCCGCTATCCGTGGGGCGACGACCTCACCCCGGACGGCCGACATCTCTGCAACATCTGGCAGGGCCGGTTCCCGATTCACAACGACGCGGCGGACGGCCATCGTGGTACTGCTCCGGTTCGCACCTTCCCGGCCAACGGCTACGGCCTGTACGAAGTGGTCGGCAACGTCTGGGAGTGGACTGCCGATCACTGGGGCACCGACCATGATCAACAGTCCGGCCCGGATCAGCCGATCATGAACCCGACCGGTCCTGATCATGGACCGCAACGGGTGATGCGTGGTGGGTCGTACCTGTGCCACAGGTCCTACTGCAACCGCTATCGGGTCGCCGCTCGCAGCCGCAATGAGCCGAACAGCGGCGGCGGCAACAACGGCTTCCGCTGCGTCTGGCCCTCCTGACCGGCCGACAGCCCGGGAAGACCTTCGGGCAGCGAGGGCAGGCGCTCATCGATCGGGTGGATGAGCGCCCGGAGGTCCGCGGCTGCCCGAGGCGGGCCGGCTCGACACGGCGGCAGAGATCACAGCCGACGCATGGCCTCCACCGAGAGTGAGCGCGCCCGGCTGCGTACGATGACCCCCGTGCCCGTCGAGCGCAGTGCGAATCCACCCGGCTACCCAGCCGAGTGGGAAGCAGATGTCGTTCTGAGCGACGGGGGACTGGCCCGACTGAGGCCGATCAAACCCGATGACGCGGGCCTGTTGGTCGACTTCTACTCCCGGGTCTCCGACGAGTCGAAATACCTGCGCTTCTTCGCCCCGTACCCACG
This sequence comes from Microlunatus sp., assembly GCA_036566865.1. Classification (GTDB taxonomy): domain Bacteria; phylum Actinomycetota; class Actinomycetes; order Propionibacteriales; family Propionibacteriaceae; genus Microlunatus. The sequence goes on along the minus strand of DATCVL010000417.1, from coordinate 3,214 downwards.
GCTGAGTGATCGCGACGTCGAGCGGTTCACCACCGTCGACTACGTAGACCGGGTGGCGTTCATCCTCACCGTCGGCGAGAAGATGATCGCCGTCGGCCGGTACGAGCGGCTGGAGGACGATCGGGCCGAAGTCGCCTTCCTGGTCGAGGACTCCCAACAGGGACGGGGAATCGCACAGTTGCTGCTGGAGCATCTCGCCGAGGCGGCGCGGGAGCGGGGCATCACCGGTTTCGTGGCCGACGTGTTGCCGGAGAACGAGCGGATGGCGCAGGTGTTCGCCGATGCCGGCTATCAGCTCTCCCGGGCGTACGAGGACGGCGTGGTCAGCGTCGAATTCCCGATCCTGCCGTCGGACACCTCGGTCGGCGTGATGGAGCGCCGCGAGCACCGGGCCGAAGGTGCGTCGATCCGGCGGATGCTCAACCCGGAACGAGTGGTCGTGCTCGGTGCCGGTGCCAAGATCCAGACCATTGTCAACGCGATGCTGTCCGGAGGATTCCGCGGCCAGTTGATCGCCGTCAGCACCGACCGGACCGAGGTGGCCGGGGTGCCGACCAGCCCGACCGTGGCCACGGTCGAGGGCAAGATCGATCTCGTGTTGGCCTCGATCCCGCGGGACGACCTGGGCGCGGCCGTGATCGACGCGGCCCACAAGGGCGCGCACGCGATGGTCGTGCTTACCGGCGCCGACATCGGCATCAACGACAGCCATCGGGTGGTCGGCCTGGCCAGGGCGTACGGGATCCGGGCGCTCGGGCCGGACGCGCTGGGCCTGATCAACACCGCTTCGGAGGTCGCCCTGACCGCGATCCCGGGGCCGGTGCCACGACCGGGGTCGGTGGGGTTGTTCTGCCAGTCCGCGGCAACCGGAGTGGCGATGTTGGCTCCGGCGATCCGGCGGCATCTGGGCATCTCGTCGTTCATCTCCACCGGTGAGTACGCCGACATCAGCGGCAACGACGTGATGCAGTACTGGGAGGACGACGAGGACACCCGGGTCTGCCTGATGTCGCTGGACACCTTGGGGAACCCGCGTAAGTTCACCCGGATCATCCGCAGGCTGGCCCGCCGCAAACCGGTCGTGGTCTACTCGCCCGGCCGGGCCCGGCGGACCGCGTACGCGTCCGGGCAGAGCCGTCCCTCTGATCAGAGCAACTTGGGGCATGCCCCGGAGGCTGCCGTGGACGCGCTGTTCCGGCAGTCCGGAGTCATCGTCGTCGGCCGCCGGGAGGAGATGGTCGGGATCGCGCAGGTGGCGGCGCGGCAGCCGTTGCCGGCCGGACCCCGGACCCGGTTGATCACCAACTCCGAGACGCTGGCCCACCAGTTGGCGCAGATGGTGATCTCCAGCGGGCTGTTGCTGGCCGGTGAACCGGTGATCCTGCCGCCCAGTCAGCAGCCGAAGCGGATCGCCGATCTGGCCCGGCAGGCATTGGCCGACGAGTCCTGTGATGCCGTGCTGTGCGCGGTGGTCGGGGTGTTCGGTGCGGATCCTCAGGAGGCACGGTGGCGGCTCGAGGAGCTCGCCGCGACCTCGAGCAAACCGCTGTTGGCCGGGTTCCTCGACTTCACCGATGTGGAGGAGTCGCCGGATACGCACGAGGGGCCGGACACCGCACAGTCGCTGCCGATCTTCGATGCGCCGGTGGACGCGATCCGGGCACTGGCCGCGGTCAGTGCGTACTCACACTGGCGGGAGCGGGATCCGGGCGCGGTGCCGATGCTGGACGGGATCGACGCGGCGGCAGCCAAGCGGGTGATCAACCGCGCCCTGGCCGATACGCCCCACGGTCGCCGGTTGACCGACGACGAGGCGGCCGACCTGTTGGCGGCGTACGGCATCGGGCTGGTGCGCCAGCGCCGGGCCAACACCTTGAGCGAGGCGATGGACGCCGGCGCCGGCTACGGCTGGGACGTCGTCCTGAAGGCGACGGCGGAGAAGGTACGCGGCCGGCCCGACCTGGCCAGTGTGTTCCGCAACCTCGACGGACCGGATGCGATGAAGCGAGCCTGGAGCGACCTCACCGAGCTGGTGGCCGAACTCGGGCTGGAGTCGGGCGGCGCCACCGACGACCTGGCTGCCGCCGCGCCGGTGGTGCAGCCGATGGTCGCGCCCGGCGTACCACTGCGGGTGACCAGCCGGGAGGACGCCGCCTTCGGCCCGATCGTCGAGCTCGGCCTGGCCGGGATCGCCAGTGACCTGCTCGGCGACACGTCCTTCCGGGTGCCGCCGCTGACCACGGTCGATGCGGCCGCGATGGTCCGTGACCTGCGCGCCGCCCCCACCCTCTTCGGCCGGCACGGCAGCCCCGGCGTCGACGTCTCGAAGGTCGAGGAGCTGCTGCACCGGGTCTCCCAACTGGCCGACGAGTTGCCCCAGCTCGCGACCCTGCTGCTGACCCCCTGCATCGCCACCCGCGGCGGACTCTCCGTCCTCGGCGCCCGAATCGAGATCGCCCCGATCGGCGACCACCGCGACCCCCTCGCCCGGGTGCTGTAACCGCGTACTCGCGACCCCTGCCGTTCGTTTTCCGCCCGGAGTTGGGTTCTGGCGGGGTGTTGGTGGTCGGGGACGTTCGTTTTCCACCCGGAGTCGAGTTCCGTCGCAGCCCACGGCGTCGGCCTCGTTCGTTTTCCACCCGGAGTTGAGTTTCGTCCTGGTCGTGGTACCGACTCGTGTTCGTTTTCCAGCCGGAGTCGAGTTCCGTCCCGGGCCTCCTGCCGACCTGTGTTCTTGTCCGCCCGGAGTTGGGTTCTGGCGGGGTGCTGGTGGCCCGGAGCGTTCGTTTTCCACCCAGAGTTGGGTTCTGGCGGGGGTGCTGGTGGCCAGGGGCGTTCGTTGTCCTCCCGGAGTTGGGTTCTGGCGGGGTGCTGGTGGCCAGGGTCGTTCGTTTTCCACCCGGAGTTGAGTTTCGTCCTGGTCTCGGTACCGACTCATGTTCGTTTCCAGCCGGAGTCGAGTTCCGTCCCGGGCCTCCTGCCGACCTGTGTTCTTGTCTGCCCGGAGTTGGGTTCTGGCGGGGTGCTGGTGGCCAGGGTCGTTCGTTTTCCACCCGGAGTTGAGTTTCGTCCTGGTCACGGTACCGACTCGTGTTCGTTTTCCAGCCGGAGTCGAGTTCCGTCCCGGGCCTCCTGCCGACCTGTGTTCTTGTCCGCCCGGAGTTGGGTTCTGGCGGGGTGCTGGTGGCCCGGAGCGTTCGTTTTCCACCCAGAG
>DATCVL010000416.1:0-5528 GCA_036566865.1 Microlunatus sp. | reverse complement strand
CCCCCCGCCGCTCCTGCCTTGGGTGCCGGATGGGACGCCGTGCCCCCCGCTTCGCTGCGGGCACGGTCTCGCGCTGGGGCGCTCGTCGGGTCATTCATGCGGATCTTGGTGCGTGCCGGTTGGGGTCGGTGAGTATCGGTTGGGTCTTGGTGGGTGCCGGGTTGCGGTCATGGCGATGGCGGCCGGCGTTGACGATCTTCGGTCGTGCTCGCTGCCGATGATCAATCCTCGTCGGGGTCCTGGCGGGGTTCGCGGGTGAGCAGGGTGATGATCACGGCGACGGTCACACCGATGAAGGTCTCCACGGCGCGGTCGCGGACCAGCTCGCCGATCGGCAGCGGATGTGCCAGTTGGGTCATCGACAGTGCCAGTGGAGTGATGAAGAGCAGGGCCAGGCCGTAGTTGCGGCCGACGGTCAACTCGGCGCCGGCCTGCAACAGCGCCGCGATCAAGATCACCACCAACGCCAGCAGATCGAGGGCCAGGATCGCGCCGGCGATGACCACCCCGATCAGGGTGCCGATCAGCCGCTGCGCGGCCCGCAGCAGACGGGCGCCCTGATCCGGTGCCGCCATCGGCACCACGGCCGCCACCATCGCCCAGTACGGATGGCCGATGAAGCCGATCGCGGTGGCGATCAGTCCGGCGGCCGCGACGCTGATCGCGTACCGGATCGGGTAGTGGCGCAGCCGCCATTCGATCAACGGCTGTTGGGATCCTGCCGGTTTCGGGCGGGCCTGGGTCGGGCGCGGGCCGGCCTTGATCATCGATGAGATCCTCGGCTGCCGGCCCAGGAGCGACACCAGTGCGGTCAGTCCGATCGCGAACAGGGCCGAGCCGGCCACCACGGCCAACGCGATCGGCAGATCGATCCAGGTCGACGGCACCGAGGCACAAGCGCCCAACGCGAAGACCGGGAAGAGCGGGCCGGGCGGATGCCAGTGCCGACGGTGGGCGATCAGGGCAACGACCGTGGCCCACACCGAGGCGACCGGAATCAGCAGCCAGCTGCGGTAGTCGGAGATCCCGATCAGTACGCCGAGCAGCACCGACACGACCAGGGTCGTCCCGGCGACGGCCTGCATCCGCAGCCGCGGTCGCAACGGACTGGTTCGGCCGTAGAGCGCGGTGAACGCGCCGAAGGTCGCGTAAAGGGACCAGTCGATCCGGTCGAATCCCCAGAGCACCAGCAGTGGCACCGCGACCGACAGTGCGGCCCGGATCGCGACGGTGTGCTCGCCGCGATGGGGCCCGATGGCGATCAGCTGCCGAAACTGCGGCAGCGAACCGGTGCCCAAGATCAACTCACCACTCGGCCAACGATCCGTCGGCGTGCCGCCAGATCGGGTTGTGCCACTGGTGACCCCTCTCGGCCGCCTTCCGTACGGCGTCCTCGTCGATCTCGATGCCCAACCCCGGCGCGGTCGGCCGATCGACCATGCTGTCGGCGAACGAGAACACCGCCGGATCGACCAGGTAGTCCAGCAGATCCGAGCCGGCGTTGTAGTGGATGCCGAGGCTGGTCTCCTGGATGATCGCGTTCGGGCTGGCGAAGTCGATCTGCAGGCTGGCAGCGAACGCGATCGGGCCGAGCGGGCAGTGCGGCGCCAGCGCGACTCCGTAGCTCTCCGCGGCCGCAGCGATCCGGCGTACCTCGGAGATGCCGCCGGCGTGCGAGAGATCGGGCTGGGCGACTGCGATGCCGGATGGCAGCACATCGCGGAAGTCCCAACGGGAGTAGAGCCTTTCACCGGTCGCGATCGGGATGCTGGTGCCCTCGGTGATCTTGGTCAGGTCGGCCGACAGTTCCGGCAGCACCGGCTCCTCGACGAACAACGGGTGCAGGTCCTCCAACGCGTGGCAGGCGACCCGGGCGACCGCGGGGGAGAAGCGACCGTGGAAGTCGACGGCGATGTCGAAGTCGTCGCCGACGGCATCCCGGATCGCCGCTACCCGGGAGACCAGGGCCTTGATCTCGGCCCGTGACTCCAGTGCCCGCATCCTGCCGCCACCGTTCATCTTCACCGCGGTGAAGCCCTGCTCTCGGCGCTGCAGCGCATGCTCGGCGAGGCCACTCGGATCGTCGCCGCCGATCCAGGAGTAGACCCGCATCCGATCCCGGACCGGTCCGCCGAGCAACTCGTGCACGGGCACCCCGAGCGCCTTGCCCTTGATGTCCCAGAGGGCTTGGTCGATGCCGGCGACCGCGCTGGACAGCACCGGACCGCCGCGATAGAAGCCGCCCTTGGTCAGGGTCTGCCAATGATCTTCGATCGGGCTCGGGTCCTGGCCGATCAGCAGCGACGACAGTTCCTCGACGGCGGCGGCGACGGTGGCCGCCTTGCCTTCGACGATCGGCTCACCCCAGCCGGTGACACCGGCGTCGGTACGGATCGCCAGGAACAGCCAGCGCGGCTCGATGATGTACGTCTCCAGCGCGGTGATCTTCACGCCCCAACTCTTTCACGCGCTGATCGGACGGGTCAGCTTCACCCCGTCGAGACGCTCGCCTCGCTGGTGCCCGAGGAAAGCACCGGCGCCGCGTCGCGACGAGTTCGCCGGCGGACGCGTGATCCAGGCACGTGGCCACACCGGGCGTCGGCCCGCCCGCCTCGACGAGGCAAACAGATCAAGCGCAGCTCCAGCCGCCGTCCATGGTGTAGCTGGCACCGGTGACCATCCCGGCGGCGTCACTGCACAGCCATTGAGCCAGCGAGCCGACATCATCCGGCTCGACCAGCTTCTTGATCGAAGCGTGGGCCAGCAGCACCCGTTCCACCACCTCGTCCTCGGCGATGCCGTGGGTCTTCGCCTGATCGGCGATCTGGCCTTCGACCAGGGCGGTGCGGACATAGCCGGGGTTGATGCAGTTGCTGGTCACGCCATGGGGACCACCCTCCAGCGCGGTCACCTTGGACAGCCCTTCCAGCCCGTGTTTGGCAGCCACGTAGGCACTCTTGTACGGCGATGCCCGCAGTCCGTGCACCGAGGAGATATTGATCACGCGGCCCCAGCCGGCGGCGTACATCCGCGGCAGCGCGGCCCTGATCAACAGGAACGGCGCCTCCAACATCAGCGTCATGATCCGTCGGTACGCGGCCGGCTCGAAGTCCTGGATCGCTGCCACCGTTTGGATCCCGGCGTTGTTGATCAAGATGTCGCAGTCCAGTTCAAGATTCTCCAGCGCACCGGTGTCGAGCAGGTCGATCGGCCAGCTGCGGCCACCGAGCTCGGCAGCCAGCGCCGCCGCGCCGTCGGCATCCCGGTCGGCGATGGTGACTTCGGCTCCGACACCGGCCAGGGCCCGGGCGCACGCGGCACCGATGCCGGCCGCGCCGCCGGTGATCACGGCTGTCCGTCCGGACAGATCGATCTCGGTCATCCCCGCCCCTCACCTCGCACGTCATGATCATCGCGAGCCTCCGGAGCGGACTCGACCCTGCTCTCCGCTTCCACCAGGCCCTCGGAGACCAGCCGTCGATGATCATCATCGTCCAGCGCATGCAGCGATGCGCCTCGGGTCTCCTTGGCAGCGATCACCGCGACCATGGTGATCGCGCAGCAGATCAACAGGTAGATCGCGATCGGGGTGGCGGATCCGTACTCCTTCAACAGTGATGCGGCGATGATCGGCGCCAGCGACCCGGCCACCAGCGAGGTGACCTGATAGCCCAGCGACACTCCGGAGTAGCGCATCCGGGTCGGGAACATCTCGGCCATGATCGCCGGTTGCCCGGAGTACATCAGGCCGTGTCCGATCAGGCCCAGGATGATCGCGATCAAGATCAATCCGGGCTGAGCGCTGTCGAACAAGCGGTAGGCGTAGAAGCCCCAGGCAGCGGTCCAGATCACGCCGGCCGCGTACACCGGGCGGCGTCCGACGACGTCGGTCAGCCTGCCCCAGATCGGGATGGTGCAGAAGTGAACGGCGTGCGCGATCGCCATCAGGCTGAGGATCTCGGTGGTGTCGGTCTTCACCACGACACTGAGATAGGTGATCGAGAACGTGACCACCAGGTAGTACACGACGTTCTCGGCCAGGCGCAGCCCCATCGCCGTGAAGACGCCTCGCGGGTAGCGTTTGAACACCTCGACCACGCCGTACGACTTGGCCTTCTCGCGTGCCATCTCGGCCTGCGCCTGCTTGAAGATCGGCGCATCGCTGATCTTGGTCCGGATGTACCAACCGATGAAAACGATCACCGCGGAGGCGAAGAAGGCGATCCGCCAACCCCAACTGAGGAAGGCATCCTCGCTCATCGTGTTGGACAGCACCAGCAACACCACGGTGGCCAGCAGGTTGCCCGCGGGCACGCCGGCCTGCGGCCAGCTGGCCCAGAAGCCGCGGCTACGATCCGGTGCGTGCTCGCCGACCAACAGGACGGCGCCGCCCCATTCACCGCCGACCGCGAAGCCCTGGATGAAGCGCAGCACGACCAAGATCACCGGTGCGAGGTAACCGATGCTGGCGAAGGTGGGGATGCAGCCCATCAGGAAAGTGGCCGTACCCACCATCAGGATGCTGACCTGGAGCAGATACTTGCGGCCGTACTTGTCGCCGAAATGGCCGAAGACGATGCCGCCGAGCGGTCGGGCGATGAATCCCACCGCGTAGGTGAGGAAGGCCGCGATGATGCCGTCCAGCGGGTTGTCGGTCTCCGGGAAGAACTGACTGCCGAAGACCAGGGTGGCGGCCGAGGCGTACAAGAAGAACTCGTACCACTCGACGACCGTGCCGGCCATCGACGCTGCGACGACCTTGCGCAACCCGGTCTGCGGCTCCTGAATCGATGAACGCGAACTCACGACGCCTCCTTGGTCGACTCTGACCAGCGCGGAATGACACTCGGGCGTGAGTTTGCTCGGGACGCTCGCGGCGAGCCAGGGTGGCGCGCTACCCGGCGCGAAACTTGATCAAACCCTCACCGATCAGAGCTCTGCGTCGTCGTCCTCGTCGCTCGGCTTGAGCCGGGACAGCAGGTCGTCGTGCAGCCGCCCGTTGGAGGCGTACGCGCCGATGCCGTTCGGTCCGGGCTTTCCGTCCAGGTCGGTGAACCTGCCGCCGGCCTCGGTGACCACGACCGAGCAGGCGGCCATGTCGTGCAGTTCCAATTCGGGCTCACAGGCAAGATCAACGGCGCCCTCGGCCACCAGCATGTAGGACCAGAAGTCGCCGAAGGCGCGGGTCCGCCAGGTGTCCCTCAGCAGATCGACGAAGCCCTGGCCGAGCCCGGAACCGATCCAGGAATCCAGCGACGAGTAGCTCAACGAGGCGTCTTCGATCTTGCTCACGTCGGAGACCTGGATCGGGGAGGCGGACATCAGCGACTTGCCGCTGTACGCGCCGCCGCCGAGGCTCGCCCACCAACGCCGGTTGAGCGCCGGTGCACTGACCACACCGACCACCGGTTGATCTTCGATCATCAACGAGATCAGGGTGGCCCAGACCGGCACTCCGCGGACGTAGTTCTTGGTGCCGTCGATCGGGTCGATCACCCAGCGGCGCGGGCCCGTGCCCTCCACGCCGT
>DATCVL010000415.1:0-17096 GCA_036566865.1 Microlunatus sp. | reverse complement strand
TTCGATTCGTTGGCGGGTCGAAGCTGTGACGGGCTTGGTGTTGTTGACCACGAAGGAGACGGTCGCGATCGAAACCCCGGCTCGTTCGGCGACGTCGCGCATGGTGGCCATCGTGCTGCCCTTTCGTACGGCGGGACTCGCCTGTGTCGGTAGCCATTTTGTTGCGATAGTCGGCGCGGGTATTGACACCACGTCATGATCTCGATCACACTCGTCCGCGTCAGCTAGTAAAGCGGTTAACCGTCTTACCTGCAAGTCATTGCACTCCGCGATGTCGTAACTGCGGCGGGAGAGTTGAGCGCTTAGCAACAGTCCAGCAAAGGAGCTGCGAACGATGTTCAAGAGACGACTGATGGTTGTCGCCGCTGCGGTGACCCTCACCTCGCTGACCCTGGCAGCCTGCGGTGGCGGATCGGGAGACGGCGGAGGTACGGACTCGGCCGAGAAGGTCGACAGTCTGACGGTGTTGGACTACTACACCGACGATCCGGGCCACACCCAGATCGGTGATCAGCTGAGCAAGTGCGGCACCTCGATCGGGGTAGCCAAGGTCGACCACCAATCGGTGCCAGGGCCGACTCTGATCCAGAAGGTGCTGCAGCAGGCGTCGTCCAAGACGCTGCCGGATGTGCTGATGCTGGACAACCCCGACATCCAGCAGATTGCCCAGGCCGGTGCTCTGGAACCACTGAACGACTATGGGATCGACACCAAGGGATACGCAAAGGGGCCGATCGATGCCGCGACCTACGAAGGCAAGCTCTACGGCCTGCAGCCTGGCGCCAACACGTTGGCGATCTTCTACAACAAGGACGATCTGAAGAAGGCCGGGGTCAAACCGCCGACCACTTGGGCCGAGCTGAAGGCGGCGGCCAAGAAGCTGACGGTCGGCAAGCGTTACGGCTTCGCCTTCAACGCGACCGCCGACTACGAGGGCGCCTGGCAGTTCCTGCCGCCGATGTGGACCAACGGTGGTGACGAGACCAAGCTCACCACGCCGCAGGTCGCGGGCGCACTGCAGCTGTGGAAGGACCTGGTCGACGACGGCTCGGTTTCCAAGAGCGTGGTCAATTGGAAACAGTCCGATGTGAATGATCAGTTCATCGCCGGCAAGGCAGCGATGATGCTGAACGGCCCGTGGCAGATTCCCGCGCTGAACAAGGCCAAGATCAACTACGGGGTGGTCCCGTTCCCGGTCGACACTGCTGGCCAGACGTCGATCGCACCGCTCGGTGGTGAGGCCTGGACGGTGCCGTTGACCGGCGACACGGCGAAGATGAAGAAGGCCGCCGAGCTGGTCAAGTGCATGAACACCGACGCCAACCAGCTGCTCCGTGCGAAGCAGGGCGGGATCGTTCCGACGAAGTTGGCGCTGGCCGATCAGTTCAAGAAGGAAGATCCCCAGATGGCCGGCTTCGTCGATCCGGTCGCCAACGCCCGAGCCAGGACCGGGAAGCTCGGTCCGAAGTGGCCGGACACCGCGAAGGTGATCTACACCGGCGTGCAGCTGGTGTTGACCGGTGAGGCGAGTCCGGCCGACGCGATGGCCAAGGCCGGCGCCAGCCAATGAGCCTCGGCGTGCAATCGCGTACGACGGACAGGAGGCGTTGATGTCGGAGGCAGAAACCCTGCATGCGACGCCGAGACACACGCCCAGGACCTCCGCCTCGGCGCCGTCGCCCAAGAGCTTCGGGCGGCGGCGTGAGGAGATCGCGAAGATCTTGTTCGTGGTCCCGGCAGCCTTCGCGATCATCGTCCTCTTCGGCTACCCGGTGGTGAAGAACCTCCTGATGAGCTTTCAGGAGTACACCCTGCGGACCTTCATCACCGGGGAGGCGCCATGGGTCGGGTGGCAGAACTACCTGACCGTGGTCAAGGACGAGATCTTCACCAAGGCACTGGCCAACACGGCCCTGTTCACGATCGGGTCGATCATCGGCCAGTTCGTGATCGGGATGCTGTTGGCACTGTTCTTCCACAAGCACTTCCCGCTCAACGGGATCCTGCGCGCACTCTTCCTGTTGCCGTGGCTGATCCCGTTGATCGTCGGCAGTGCCGCCTGGCGGGCGATCCTCGAACAGGACAGCGGCATCCTCAACGTCACCTTGGAACGCTTCGGCTTGATCGATGCGCCGGTGCCGTGGCTGACCTCGCCCGACGTTGCCCTGGTCGCGGTGATCTTGGTCAACATCTGGCTCGGCATCCCGTTCAATCTGACCTTGCTGTACAGCGGTTTGCAGGACATACCGGACGAGCTGTACGAGGCCGGCTCGCTGGACGGGGCGACCGGGTGGAAGGCTTTCTGGCACATCACCTGGCCGAATCTTCGGGCCGTTGTCAATGTGGTGCTGATGCTCGGCGTGATCTACACGCTCAAGGTGATCGACCTCATTCTGGGGCTGACCCAGGGTGGACCGGCCAATGCCACTCAGACGATCGCCATCCAGTCGTACCAACGCTCGTTCGTCGAGTTCAAGTTCGGTGAGGGGGCGGCGCTCAGCAACATCCTGATCGTGATCTCGCTGGTGTTCGCGATCGTCTACGTCCGCGCCAACCGTCGCCAGGTCGATGAGTAGGGGGAAGCCATGACACTCACGCACCAACAGCGGCTGATGGTTCGACGTACCGGGCGTGGTCTGCGTACGGCACTGGCCATCGTCCTGCTCGCGGCGATGCTGTTCCCCGTCTACTGGATGGTCAACACGTCCTTCCAACCGAGCGGGAACACCTTGTCCGCAACGTTCTTCCCGGCCCATCCGAGCCTCGATGGATATGCGTCCGCGATTCATGATCAGGGACAGAACCTGATCACCAGTCTGATCATCGCCATCGGCACCGTGGTGTTGACCTTGCTGATCGCGACACCGTGCTCGTACGCGTTGGCGCAGTTCCGGTTCCGGTGGATCAACTGGGCGTTGCTGGCGATCCTGATCTCCCAGATGATTCCCGGCATCGTGATCGCGAACGCCTTGTACACCCTGTACGAGAACATCGGGCTGCTGAACTCGATCCCGGGATTGATCATCGCCAACTCGGCCAGCGCGATTCCGTTCGCGATCTTGATCATGCGTTCGTTCATGCTCGGCGTTCCGCCGTCGATCGTCGAAGCGGCCCGCGTCGACGGGGCCGGACTGGTGCGTGCATTCCTGTCGATCGTGGTGCCGATCAGCCGCAACTCGCTGATCACGGCCGGGCTGTTCGCCTTCCTGTTCGCCTGGGGTGATTTCCTGTTCGCACTCACCCTGACCACAAAGGGCGACATCGTGCCGGTGACGCTTGGCATCTACACCTATCTCGGTGCGCACATCTCCAACTGGAGTGCGGTGATGGCAACCGCGATCCTGGCTTCGATCCCGGCGATCATCCTGCTGGTGATCGCGCAGAAGTACATCGCAGCCGGCGCGACCGGCGGGGCCGTCAAATGAGCTGGAGTTTCGCCAACGAGTGAAGGGATTTTGAGCTGCGAACCCGGCCGCGGATCGAGTCCGATCAGCGGCTCGGGGACAGCTCGGAGTGCACCGATCAACGCCCGGACCTCGACAGTTCCGGGCCCTCCTGAAGGGACCTACATGACCGTCAGCAGTACCGACCTCGACTATGCCGCGACCGATCGCCCCATCCGGGCGCTGGTCTGGGGCGAGAACCGGCACGAGAAGGTCGAGGAGCATGTCGCCAAGATCTATCCGCAGGGGATGCACAACACGATCAAGGAAGGGATCGAGGAGAACCTCGGCGACGCCGTGATCGTCAACACGGTGACGCTGGACGATCCCGAGCACGGACTCGCCGAGGAGGTACTCGCGCAGACCGATGTGCTGCTCTGGTGGGGACATGCGGCGCACGAGGATGTCGATGATCAGATCGTCGAACGGGTCTATCGGCACGTGCTGTCCGGGATGGGCCTGATCGTGCTGCACTCCGGGCACTGGTCGAAGATCTTCGGCAAACTGATGGGTACGTCCTGCACGCTCCGCTGGCGCAGCGAGCATGATCGCGAACTGGTCTGGACGATCGACCGGACCCATCCGATCGCCCGTGGCGTGCCGCACCCGATCGAGATCGAGGCGCAGGAGATGTACGGGGAGCAGTTCGACATCCCGACACCGGACGAGTTGATCTTCATCAGTTCGTTCAGCGGCGGTGAGGTGTTCCGGTCCGGCTGCACCTGGCGCCGCGGCAACGGCAAGATCTTCTACTTCTCACCGGGCGACCAGGACTACCCCGTCTACCACCACCCGGCGGTCCGTAAGGTGATCAGCAACGGCGTGCAATGGGCCCGCCCGGCGATCGAGCGCAACCTGCCGACCTTGCGTCGCCACGAGACCGGACAGTTCTTCGAGGGCAGGGAGTATCAGAGTCCCTGGCAGAACAAGGCTTGACTGGCAGGGCACTGACAGGCAGACACGGTGTGACGCGACAGGAGTTTGCGGTGACGGACGAAGCTTCGCCGATCAAGATCATCCAGATCGGTGCGGGATCGATGGGACGAGCCTGGCTGGGCGCGATCGCGGCCAACCCGGACGTGCAACTGGTCGGCCTGATCGATCTTGATGTTGATCTTGCCCGGCGCGCGGCGGCGGAGGCCGGGCACCCCGATGCGCAATGCGGAGTCGATCTCGATCGGCTCGCGGTGGACGCCGATGCGGTGATCAACGTGACGATCCCGCAGGCGCACGCGCCGACCACCCAGCAGGCACTCTTCGCCGGGCTGCCGGTGTTGTGCGAGAAGCCGATCGCTCCGGACGTTGCCACCGGGCTGGCGATGGCGGCTGCCGCCGAGGCATCCGGTCGACTGCTGATGATCAGCCAGTCCCGGCGCTACTTCAACGCCTTCCGCCAGCTGCGTGAGGTGGTCGACGATCTCGGTCGCGTCGGCACGGTGAGCTGCGAGTTCTTCAAGGCACCGCATTTCGGCGGCTTCCGCGACGCCATGCCGCATCCGCTGCTGGTGGACATGGCGATCCACACCTTCGACGCCGTACGCGCCCTACTGGGCAGCAATCCGGTGAGCGTCTACTGCGATGCGTACAACCCCAGCTGGAGCTGGTACGCCGGTGATGCCGCGGCGAATGCGATCTTCACCTTCGCCGACGGAGCCCGGTTCGGCTATCACGGCAGCTGGTGCGCGCCGGGTCAGGAGACATCGTGGAACGGCAGCTGGCGGATCAGTGCCGCCGAGGGGACCGCGTGCTGGGACGGTGATCATGAACCGACGGTCGAGCGGGCCGATGATCGCCCGGCGAAGGTCCCGGCGTCGGCGCAGGCACCGGAGCAGATCTCCGGCTCACTGGCCGAGTTCGTTGATCATCTTCGCCGGGGTACGACGCCGGCAACGGCAGCCGCCGCCAACGTCGTGAGCCTGGCCATGGTCGAGGCCTCGGTGCAGTCCGCGGCCGAGGACCGGCCGGTCCGGATCGCCGATGTGATCACCGACGCGTACGCCGCCGCCAGGGCCGCCGATCATGATCATCGGGTGCGCGCAGTGCTGGAGTCCTGGGACGTACTGCGGGCGGTCGGCCTCTGAAGCAGAACAGGCCCAGGACCCGAAGGTCCTGGGCCTGTCGAAGCTTCCGACTTCCGCCGGCGCCTCAGAGAGCGCTGATGGCGTCGTTCAGTGTCTTGGACGGACGCATGACGGCCGCAGCGAGGTCATCGGCAGGGCGGTAGTAGCCGCCGATGTCTGCCGGGGAACCTTGCACGCCGTTCAGCTCGGCGATGATCGTTTCTTCCTGTGCAGCAAGGGATTCCGCCAGCGGCTTGAAGGCCGCCGCCAGCTCGGCATCGTCGGATTGGCCGGCCAGCTCCTGGGCCCAGTAGAGCGACAGGTAGAAGTGCGAGCCGCGGTTGTCGATGCCGCCCAGCCGTCGGGTCGGCGACTTGTCCTCGTTCAGGAAGGTGCCGGTGGCCCGATCCAGGGTGTCGGCCAGCACCTGCGCCCGAGCATTGCCGGTGGCACCGGCCAGATGCTCGAAACTCGCGGCCAGAGCGAAGAACTCACCCAGGCTGTCCCAGCGCAGGTAATTCTCCTTGATCAACTGCTGAACGTGCTTGGGCGCCGAACCGCCGGCGCCGGTCTCGAACAGTCCGCCACCGGCCATCAGCGGGACCACCGAGAGCATCTTCGCCGAGGTCCCCAGCTCCAGGATCGGGAACAGGTCGGTGTTGTAGTCACGCAAGACGTTGCCGGTGACCGAGATGGTGTCCTCGCCCCGCCGGATCCGCTCCAGCGAGTACGCCGTCGCATCGGCCGGCTTCATGATCTTGAGCTCCAGCCCGTCCGTGTCGTGCTCGGGCAGGTAGGTGTTGATCTTGGCGATCAGGTTGGCGTCGTGGGCTCGCGTCTCGTCCAGCCAGAACACCGCCGGCGACCTGGTGGCCCGGGCCCGGCTGACCGCCAGCTTCACCCAGTCCCGGATCGGGGCGTCCTTCGTCTGGCAGGCACGCCAGATGTCGCCGGCCTCGACCTGGTGGCTGAAGAGCTCGTCGCCGGCGGAGTTGATCACCCGGATGGTGCCGTCCGCCGGAGCCTCGAAGGTCTTGTCGTGGGAGCCGTACTCCTCGGCCTTCTGGGCCATCAGGCCGACGTTCGGCACCGAGCCCATGGTGGCCGGATCGAAAGCCCCGTTGGCTTTGCAGTCGTCGACCACGGTCTGGTAGACGCGGGCGTAGCTGGAGTCCGGGATCACCGCGAGGGTGTCAGCCTCCCCGCCGTCGGGGCCCCACATGTGGCCGCCGATCCTGATCATGGCCGGCATCGACGCGTCCACGATCACATCCGAGGGCACGTGCAGGTTGGTGATGCCACGATCGGAGTCCACCATGGCCAGCTTCGGGCCGGCGGCGATCCCGTCCTGCACCGCCTGCTTGATTGCTGCACCATCGGGCAGTGCATCAGCGCTGCTGAGCAGCGAACCGAGGCCGTCGTTGGGCGAGATGCCGGCGGACTTGAGTTGGTCGCCGTACTGGGTGAACAAGTCGGGGAAGAAGGCCCGCACCACGTGGCCGAAGATGATCGGGTCGGAGACCTTCATCATGGTGGCCTTCAGGTGCACGGAGAAGAGCACGTCGGAGGACTTCGCCTTCTCGATCTGCTCGGCCAGGAAGCTGCGCAGGGCCTTCACATTCATGAACGTGCCGTCGACCACCTCACCGGCCAGCACCGGCAGCGATTCCTTCAAGACGGTCACCGTGCCGTCGGCCGCAACGTGCTCGATCTTCAGGGTGTCAGCGGCCTCGACCACGACCGACTTCTCGTTGGAGAAGAAGTCGTCGTGACCCATGGTCGCCACCGACGTCTTCGAGTCGGCGCTCCAGGCGCCCATCCGATGCGGGTGCGCCTTGGCGTAGTTCTTCACCGAGGCGGGTGCCCTACGGTCCGAATTGCCCTGGCGCAGCACCGGGTTCACCGCGGAGCCGAGCACCTTGTCGTACTGAGCGCGGTTCTGCTTCTCCTGATCGGTCTGCGGCGATTCGGGGTAGTCCGGCAGGTCGTAGCCCGCTGCCTGCAGCTCCTTGATCGCCGCCTTCAACTGCGGGATCGAGGCCGAGATGTTGGGCAGCTTGATGATGTTGGCCTCGGGGGTCTCGGCCAGCGCGCCGAGCTCGGCCAGCGCATCGGGTTGCCGCTGGGCCTCGGTCAGCCGGTCACCGAAGTGGGCGATGATCCGACCGGACAGCGAGATGTCCCGGGTCTCGACGTCCACACCGGCCTTGGCTGCGTACGCCCTGACGATCGGCAGGAACGAGTACGTCGCGAGCAGCGGCGCCTCATCGGTGTGGGTGTAGATGATCTTGGCCATGTTCGCCTGACTCCTGAGCAAGTTCGGTGATCAGATCTGGTATTCCTTGACGTCAAGATACCTGACCGGCCACGGTGACGCCGACGCCCACCTTGGCATCCCTGGCGGGCCGGCGGTAGGTCGGAAGATCCCGGTGAACAAAACCGTCCGCGCATTGGCCGAATCGAGCCGAATTGTGCCGATCGGTGCGATGCGCGGACGATTCTGTTCGCTGCACCGCTCAGAGTTGGAGAGGTCGCGCGGGGCACTGTCGGCAAAGCCGCTGCCCGTTAGCACCCCGGCGGCCCGATCGTCTAGGTTGGATCCTCGGTCAGGACTAACCGCAGAAGGGGCCGCAATCAGCATGGCTGAGTTCATTTTCCAGCTGCAGAACGTACGCAAGGCATTGGGTGAGAAGGTCATCCTGGACAACGTCACGCTGGACTTCCTGCCCGGCGCCAAGATCGGCGTGGTCGGCCCCAACGGCATGGGCAAGTCCACGCTGCTGAAGCTGATGGCCGGCATCGAACAGCCCAACAACGGCGACGCCAGGCTGGCCAAGGACGCCTCGGTGGGCATCCTGCTGCAGGAGCCTCCGCTGACCGAGGGCAAGACCGTCCTGGAGAACGTCGAGGAGGCGGTCGCCGAGACCAAGCAGATGCTGACCCGCTTCAACGAGATCTCCGAGGAACTGGCCAACCCGGACGCCGACTACGACGCGCTGCTGGCTGAGATGGGCGAGTTGCAGACCGATCTCGATCACCGCCAGGCCTGGGAGATCGACTCCCAGCTGGAGCAGGCGATGGACGCGCTGCGCTGCCCGCCCGGCGATGCCATTGTCGACGTGCTCTCCGGTGGTGAACGTCGCCGGGTCGCGCTCTGCAAGCTGCTGCTGCAGCAGCCCGACCTGTTGCTGCTGGACGAGCCGACCAACCACCTGGACGCCGAGTCGGTCTACTGGCTGCAGGGCCATCTGAAGAACTACCCCGGTGCCGTCCTGGCCGTCACCCACGATCGGTACTTCCTCGATCAGGTCGCCGAGTGGATCCTCGAGCTGGACCGTGGCCGGACCTATCCCTACCAGGGCAACTACTCCACCTACCTGGAGACCAAGCGCTCCCGCCTGCAGTTGGAGGGCCGCAAGGACGCCAAGCGGGCCAAGATCCTGGAGAAGGAGTTGGAGTGGGTGCGCTCTAACCCGAAGGCACGGCAGGCCAAGAACCGGGCCCGGTTGGCGCGGTACGAGGAAATGGCCACCGAGGCCGAGCGGACCAAGAAGCTGGACTTCGAGGAGATCAACATCCCGCCGGGTCCGCGACTGGGCAATCAGGTGCTGGACGCCTCGGACCTGCACAAGGGCTTCGAGGATCGTGAGCTCTTCAACGGCCTCAACTTCTCGCTGCCGCGAGCCGGCATCGTCGGCATCGTCGGCCCGAACGGCGTCGGCAAGTCGACCCTGTTCCGGATGATCGTCGGTGAGGAGACGCCGGACAGCGGATCGCTGAAGCTTGGCTCGACGGTCTCGGTGTCGTACGTCGACCAGAGTCGAGCAGGCCTTGACCCGAAGAAGAACGTCTGGGAGGTCGTCTCGGACGGGCTGGACTACATCAAGGTCGCCAACTTCGAGATGCCGTCCCGGGCCTACGTCGCCTCCTTCGGCTTCAAGGGTCCGGACCAGCAGAAGCCGGCCGGTGTGCTCTCCGGCGGCGAACGCAACCGGCTCAACCTGGCGCTCACGCTGAAGATGGGTGGCAACCTGTTGCTGCTCGACGAGCCGACCAACGACCTGGACGTGGAAACCCTGCAGTCGTTGGAAGATGCGCTGCTGGAATTCCCCGGCTGTGCGGTGGTCGTCTCCCACGACCGCTGGTTCCTGGATCGCGTCGCCACCCACATCCTGGCCTGGGAGGGCACCGACGAGGACCCGGCCCAGTGGTACTGGTTCGAGGGCAACTTCGAGGACTACGAGGCGAACAAGATCGAGCGCCTCGGGGCCGAGGCCGCCCGTCCGCACCGGACCACGCATCGCCGGCTGACTCGGGATTGATCTTGACCGGACTCGCCGATGTGGCGTGGCCGGTCTGTACCGACCGCCTGACGATCCGGCCGGCAACGATCGACGACGCCGATGCCATCTGGAGCTATCGCCGGCTGCCGGAGGTCGGACGCTGGATCGCCTCGGCGCCGGCCGATCGGCAGGAATTCGTCGATGACTTCGCCACCCGGGTCGGCGGGTTCTGGGTGATCGAACGGGACGGCCGGCTGATCGGTGACCTGAAGCTGACGATCGCCGACGGCTGGGCGCAGCGGGAGGCAGCCGAGGAGGCCAAGGATCGGGAGGCCGAGGTCGGTTGGGTCCTGCACCCGAACGAAACCGGTAACGGGTACGCCACCGAGGCCCTCCGGGCGGTGATCAAGATCGGCTTCAGCGAGCTCGGTCTGCGTCGGATCGTCGCCAATTGTTTCGCCGCGAACGACGCGTCCTGGCGGTTGATGGAACGCGTCGGTATGCGGCGCGAATCCCATACGGTCAAGGATTCTCTGCACCGTGAGTTGGGCTGGCTGGACGGATATTCCTACGCCATCCTGTCCGAAGAGTGGCCGCCCAGTCAGCCTCAGGGCGCGCTCTAGAGCCTCTGTCCCCGGCCGGCTCGGGGAACCCCGATGATCAAGATCACGCCGACCACCAGGTGCATGGAGACCAACGCGATCGCGGTCGAGGTGGCCAGCGCCATGGTGATCGGGGAGTAGAGCGACAAGATCATCACGATCACGGCGACGATCCGCCAGATCGTGCCGGCGCGGGCCGGCGTGGCTCGTTCCAAGATCGCCAGCAGCGCCCAGGCGCTCAGGCCGGACAGGATCGGTGCCGCCGCAACCAGGGCCGGCATCACCTCGGTCGGACCGAAGCCCTGATCGACGATCAACGACAACCCGATGATCTTGGTGCAGATCAGCCAGTCCAGCAGCGCGGCGATCAGCGCAACGACGATGGTGGCGCCGCGGCGGAGTCTGCGCCCGCCGACAGAAGACTTCGTCTCCTCTGGTGATACAACTTCCGGTGCGGCAATGTGCTCGGTCATGATCAGGTCCTCTCGGCGCTCCTGATGTGATCATGGCGATCCGCGCACCGGCTCAGAACTGCTCCTGTCAGCGGTTGGCCCGGACATCTGTCACGGTGTCGACACCCTGCCCTCGTCGGCCGACGTGGTCCGATCGAGTGGAGAGTGAGCCGGCCCAGAATTCTGGGTCAGCGGGCGAGCAGATCGGCCAGACTGATCGCGGTCCGGTCGCTCAGCTCGGCCAGCTGGGTCCGGCAGGAGAAGCCGTCCGCCAACACGATGGCATCCGGCCCGGCCTTGCGGACGGCCGGCAGCAGATCGTGTTCGGCCACCTTGATGCTGACCTCGTAGTGCCCTTGTTCCATGCCGAAGTTGCCGGCCAGACCACAACAACCACCCACGGTGGTGATGGTGGCGCCGGTCTGCTGCAGCAGCGCTGCGTCGGTCTGCCAGCCGATCACCGAGGTGTGATGGCAGTGCGGCTGCACGACCAACTCGACCCCGGCCAGATCCGGCGGCCGCCAACCCTCGGTCGAGGTCAACAGCTCAGCCAGTGTGCTGATCTTGTTCGCCACGGTGGCCACCCGGGGATCGTCCAGCAGCTCGGGCGCATCGCTGCGCCAGACCGCAAGACAGGACGGTTCCAGGCCGACGATCGGGATCCCGGCCCTGGCGTACGGGGTCAGGACGTCCAAGGACTGCTGCAGTTGCCGGCGGGCGCCGTCCAACTGGCCGGTGGTGATCCAGGTCAATCCGCAGCAGGCGTTGCGAGGCAGCAGGTACGGGGTGTAGCCGGCCTTCTCCAAGACCGCGACAGCGGACGTGATCGGCCCGCCGGCAAACTGAGTCGACAGCGAATCGGTCCAGATGATCACCGGACCATGATCAACTCGGTTCGGCCCGCCCTGGCCCGCTTGCTCCGACTGCGCGAGCACGGCGCTCGGGTCGTCCGCAATCGCTACCCTGGCACGGATCTGCGGCAGGTGTGTTTCGAAGGACGGCAACCCGCGGCGCGGATCGATACCGGCGATGATCTTGAGCACCCGGCCGATCAGCGGCAGACCCAGGGTCAGATTGGCCAGCTTCGCCAGCGCGGGCACCTTGGTGATCATCCGTCCCCAGCGGGGCAGCCAGCCGAGGGCGTAGTGCGACCGGGGGCGCAGCTTGCCGGCATAGCTCCGGTCCAGCACCTCGGCCTTGTACGCAGCCATGTCGATGCCGGTCGGGCAATCCCGTCGGCATCCCTTGCAGGAAAGGCAGAGATCGAGCGCGTCGTGCACCTCGGGCGCGTCCCAACCCGACGTGATCAGGCCGCCGTTGATCATTTCCTCCAGCACCCGGGACCGTCCGCGGGTGGAGTCCTTCTCGTTGCCGGTGGCCTGGAAGGAGGGACACATCACGCCGCCGGTGTTGCTCGCTCCCGCCGGAACACTGGCAACACACTTGCCGACGCCGGTGCAGCGATGCACCTCGCCGGTGAAGTGCGGTTCGAGCAGCGCCAGCGGCCGGGTTCGTACCTCGGGAATGCGTAGATTTTCCTGCAGGGGTTGGGGATCCACCAGGACGCCGGGGTTGAGCAGATTACGTGGATCGAAGATCTGCTTCACCGCACCGAAGAGGTCGAGCGCCCGTGGCGAATACATCTTCGGCAGCAGCGCGGAACGATGACGGCCGTCGCCGTGCTCGCCGGACATCGACCCGCCGAAGCCGGCCACCAACTCGGCAGCCTCCTCGACGAAGGAGCGATAGGCCGCGGCGCCGTCGTCCTCCCACAGTGGGAAGTCGATCCGGATGTGGACGCAGCCGTCGCCGAAGTGGCCGTACGGCAGGCCCTCGACGCCGTGCTCGGTCATCAACTCCTCGAACCGGCGCAGATAGGAACCGAGGTGCTCCGGCGGCACTGCGGTGTCCTCCCAGCCCGCGTGTGCGGGCCGGGACAGGCTGACCGACGCCAGCCCGGCACCGTCCTCACGGATCTTCCAGAGCCGGGCCGCCTGAGCCGGATCCTGCACCACGAAGCCGTCCAGGCAGCCGGAGTCGGCGAGCAGCCGGGCCGCCCGGGAGCGTACGTCATGATCATCATCGCCGGTCAGCTCGACCAGCATCCAGCCCTCGCCGCGTGGCAGGTCCGGCACCGAGCCCTCACCCTGCCGGTTGCGGACCACGTCGACGATCCGCGAATCCAGTCCCTCGGCAGCGGTCGGACCGTAGGGGAGGATGGCGGGCACGGCGTCCGCGGCCTCCGCCATGCTCGGATAGCCCAGCGCGATCATGATCTTGGACGGCGCATCGGCGACCAGCCGCACCGTCGCCTGGGTGATCATCGCCAGCGTTCCCTCGGTGCCGGCCAGGAATTTCAACGCGTCGAATCCGTGCTCCGGCAGCAGGTGCTCCATCGCGTACCCCGAGACCTGCCGGCCGAACCGGCCGAACTCGGTCCGGATGGTAGCCAGATGATCATGCACGAGACCGTCCAGCCGGCTGAACAGCGGACTGGCGTCCGGCCGGCTGTCGGCGGTCAGCGTGAGCCGATTCCCGTCCAGGGTGGCGATGTCCAGGTCGACGAGATTGTCCGAGGTCTTCCCGTAGCCCAGCGCCCGGGAGCCGCAGGCGTTGTTGCCGATCATGCCGCCCACCGTGCAGCGGGTGTGTGAGGACGGGTCCGGCCCGAACCGCAACCCGATCTTGGTCGCCTCGCGCTGCAGCGCGGCATGCACGATGCCCGGTTGCACCGTCGCGGTGCGGGCATCGCGGTCGAGCGAGATGATCTTGTTCAGGTATTTGGAGGTGTTCAAGATCAGTCCGGTGCCGATCGCGTTGCCCGCGATCGAGGTGCCGGCGCCCCGGCTGGTGATCGGGATCTCGTACTCGGCCGCCAGCCAGCCGATCTCGGCCAGCTCGTCCGCCGAGCGTGGCCAGGCGACCAGCTGCGGAACGACCCGGTAGAGCGAAGCATCGGAGGAGTAGAGAGCCCGGGTCAGGCTGCTGCCGTCGACGACCTCACCGAGACCCCGGCGCCGCAGCGCCGCCAGTAGCTCTTGGGCGGCCGGCCCCAGGCCGTTGGGATCCGGGGCTTCGATCCGCGGGCGTTCGGTACGCAGCTCAGGCACGCCCCAACCCTAGAGCGAGCCCGCTTTCGGGCTAGCTCCTGGTGGCAGCGCTGAGACGCGGATCGCTGTCCTCGGCCGCCTCGAACGTGTCGGCAGGATCGGCCTGGTCGGCATCCGGGTCGTCCTCGTCGGCCTCGGCCGTCGGCGACGGCGCGACCCGGAGCAGCTGCCGCGGCGCCAAGGTGCCGTCGTCCCGGGGTACGTCCAGGACCGCATCGAAGACCCGGCCCAGGGCGGCGAAGTCCTCGGCCGCGCCGGCATCGACGAAGTGCCGTCGTACCGAGGCGACGTGGGCAGGTGCCGCCTGGTTCAGCAGCTCCGCTCCTGTGTCGGTGAGCTCGGCCCAGACGCCGCGCCGATCGGCACCGCAGGTGGTCCGGCGAACCCGTCCGGACTGCTCCATCCGGGTGATCGTGTGGGTCAGTCGGGACCGCGACTGATGTACGGCGTCGGCGAGCTCCGACATCCGCAGCCGCCGGTCCGTGCTCTCCGAGAGGCAGACCAGGATGCTGTACTCGTTCAGCGTCAGGCCGTACGGGCGCAGCCCGCTGTCCAGTCGCTCGAGCAGCTCAGCAGCACCGAGCAGATAGGTGCGCCAGATGCGCTGTTCGGTCCCGGTCAGCCAGCTGGTGTCGCTCATGCGGCCAATCTATGCGCTTGACGGGTTCAGCATGCCGGGGCCTCGGAACGATTACCCAACGTTGGTACGGAGGTCCTCGGACGACCGGGCGATTGCGGGGCGACGGCAGCTCAGCAGCGTGGACACGGCGGCCCAGACCATCGGCGCCGACACCAGCAGGCTGATGTCCTGGGTGATGTCGCGGGCCAGGCTCTGCGCGGCCGGCTCGCCCGGCATCGGATGCGACACCAGTGCCAGGCCGTAGGTCAGTCCGACCGAGATCAGCGCCAGCACGCCGAAGGCGAGAGCTGCCGGGCGGATCGGCCGTCCCGGCAACCGGGACCGGACGCGGACCGCGATTGCGGCCAGCACCGCGAGCAACAGTGTCACCGTCCCGATCAGCGTGAACGCCCGGCCGACCGTGTGGCCGTTCTGCAGTTGGGCGGTCGAGCCGTACTGGGCGTAGAAGAACTGCCAGCAGCCGAGCACCAGCGGATAGCCGAGGCCGATGATCACGGCGGCTCGCAGGGTCCTGGTGGCGCCGAGCTCGTCGCTGCACTGCCTGGCCACCTCGGCGGGATCGCCGAATTCGTCCACCGCTCGACGCTCGGCGGCTGCCCGGTCCAACCCGGCATTCTGGTACGCGGTCGCCGCGTCATCCAGGCCGTCGCGGATCTCGGCGATCAGCTCGCGGCCCCGGCCGACCCGGCTCCCGGGCACGCCCGCTCGCAGCGCCTGGACCAGGGTGTCGATCCGATCGATTTCCACGACCGCCATCATGCCCCGCTCGCGGGGCGCTGTCCTGTTCCACCGAGCACTCGCTGGATCGTGCCCGAGAACCGAAGCCACTCGGTGCGCTGATCGCCCAGTGCCCGCCGACCGGACGCCGTCAGTGCGTAGGTCCGGCGGCGGCGTCCGCCGACCGTGCTCCAGCTGCCCCGCAGCCAGCCCGCATTCTCCAGCCGTCGCAGCGCCGGATAAACGGTGCCGGTCGGCAGCGCGAGCTCGCCGCCGCTACGTCGCTGCAGGGCCTCGATCACCGCGTAGCCGTGCAACGGCCCGTCCTCCAGGACCGCCAGCAGCAGGCTGTCCAGGTGACCCTTGACATTGTCCGCCATGCATGGATCCTACGCTGGATAGCTTGGCTATCTCCCTATGGGGCGATGATTGACGAAGTCTGATCGATCAGATTCCTTAGGTGGAACGGATGAATGACTCAGGGATGAGTGAGGGCAAACTCCATGGATAGGTAGACTGCCAACCTATAAAGTGCGGCACATGGCAACGACTACCGAGCCGGTCGAGCAACCGGCACAGGTCCGTCCCCGACGAGGCTTCGGGGTCGCCCGATGGATCCTGAGAGTCCTGATCTTGATCACCGCGGTGCTGTTGGCGTTACAACCGGTGTCCATCGGCGAGTACCTGTCCGGCCGCTACAACATGCTCGGCATGCACTCCGCGGTCGCCACCGGCGCGATGGCTGCGGCATTCTTCCTGGTCCTCGCCGCCATCGGGTACACCCTGCTCGGCGGTCGGGTCTGGGTGATGGTGGCCTCGATCGCGTTGCTGTTCGCCGTCGTCCTGCAGCTCGGGATGGGATACAGCCGCACCTTGGCGGTGCACATCCCTCTCGGCGTGGCCATCGTCGGCGGGGCGATCGTGCTCGCGGTTTTCTGCTGTACGCCGGCGTTCTCGCGGTTCCGGACGCCCAGGGCCGAACGGTCTGCCGGCAAGGAGGGCGACCGATGAGACGGCGTACCTTCCTCGGCCTGGCCGGCGGCGGGGTCACGGCCGCGGCCCTCGGTGGACTGACCGCCTGCAGTACGGACAGTCCGGCCCAGCAGACCGCCCAGCTGCTGCCCAGTGCGATGGCGATGCCGCAGCGCTACCGGGTCCCACTGCCGGTGCCGCCGGTCAAGCAGCCGGTCGGCCGTCACCGCGGGATGACCCGGTACGAGATCGTGCAGCGGCCCGCGTCGGTGGAGATCCTGCCCGGCACGAGGACCCGGATCATGGGGTACGACGGGATCTTCCCCGGCCCGACGATCGAGGCCAGGCGGGGGGAGCGAGTCGTGGTCCGGCATCGCAATGAGCTGGCCGTTCCGACCGTCGTACATCTGCACGGGGGCAACACCGCCGCCGCCAGCGACGGCTATCCGATCGATCTGATCATGCCGATGCACGGAGCGGACAAGTTCGACGGCAGCGGTGATCATCACGGCGGCCATGATCAGATGCCGGGCGGCCAGATGCAGCACGGGCCGATGCTCGGCACGGTCACGGACGGGGTCCGGGACTACCACTACGACCATGATCAACAAGCGGCGACGCTGTGGTACCACGATCACCGGATGGACTTCACCGCGCCGCAGGTCTGGCACGGTCTGGCCGGTTTCCACCTGATCCGGGACGACGTCGAGGAGAAGTTGTCGCTGCCGCACGACGGGCGCGAGATCCCGCTGATGATCACCGATCGCGCCTTCGACGGCGACGGCAACCTGCTCTATCCGTCACCGGATCCGCAACT
>DATCVL010000414.1:0-12005 GCA_036566865.1 Microlunatus sp. | reverse complement strand
ATGCAGATACACACCACGGCCTGGTCGGGTTTGCCGTACGTCGACCACGATCACCCCGCCGGAACGAACCAAGCGGATCAGGTCGGTCTTGTTCTCCCGGTCCCGACAACCCACACAGGTCCGGACCGGTTCCACGAGGGGCAAGACTACGACCTGGGAGCAACTACCGCCGAGAGATTCTCGGGCGCGTCAGCTCAAACGTTCGTAGTAGTCGGTGAACTCGAGCCGGGCAGCGGCCGGCTCATCCACGATCACGGTCGCGGACGGGTGGAACTGCAACACCGAGCCGGGGCAACTGCTGCTGACCGGTCCCTCCACCATCCGCGCCACGGCTTCGGCCTTGGCCGTGCCCTGGGCCACCAACAGCAGCTCCTTGGCCTCCATCACGGTGGCGATGCCTTGGGTCAGGCAGAGTTCGGGCACATCGTCGACGGAGTCGAAGAAGCGGGCGTTGGCCTGACGGGTCGTCGGAGTCAGCCGCTTCACCCGGGTCCGTGATCCGAAGGACGACATCGGCTCGTTGAAGCCGATGTGTCCGTTGGTTCCGACCCCCAGGATCTGTACGTCGACCGGGCCGACCGCCGCCAGCTCGCGTTCGAACTCCTCGCAGGCCGCATCAAGATCCTCGGCGAACCCGTTCGGCACCCGTACCTTCTTCGGGTCCATCCCGGTCGGCTGGACGACCTCGCGGTCGATCACCGCGTGGTAGCTCTGCGGATGGTCGGCCGGCAGCCCGATGTACTCGTCCAGGGCGAAGGCCCGGACCGCGGAGAGGTCAAGCTCTCCGGCGACGACCTGTCGCGCGAGCTCGGCGTAGATGTCCAACGGCGACGAACCGGTCGCCAGCCCGAGCACGGCGTCCGGCCGGCGACGTACCACGTCGGCGATCCGCCCGGCCGCGAATCGTCCGACCGCGGCGGCCGACGGCGCGATCAGCACCTGCATGTGTGTCCCCCGGGGGTGGTTTCGTGATGGATGGTCCTCGTCCCCGATCCTCGGGGCTGTCGAGGTGCTGCTGATCGAGCCCGCAGCTCAGTCGTCGGCCGGCGCGGTGTCGGAGCGGATGTCGATCCGCCAACCGGTGAGGCGCGCGGCCAGCCGGGCGTTCTGGCCCTCACGGCCGATGGCCAGCGACAGCTGGTAGTCCGGTACCACCACGCGAGCCGCGCGGGCGCGTTCATCGACCACCGTGACCGAACTGACCTTGGCCGGCGACAGCGCCTGGCCGACGAAGGTCGCCGGGTCCTCGGAGTAGTCGATGATGTCGATCTTCTCCTCGTTCAGCTCGTGCATGACGGCCCGGACCCGCTGCCCCATCGGACCGATACAGGCGCCCTTGGCGCTGACATCGGGGTTGGTGCTCCAGACCGCGATCTTGCTGCGATGGCCGGCTTCCCGGGCGACTGCCTTGATCTCGACGGTGCCGTCGGCGATCTCCGGCACCTCCAGCCGGAAGAGCCGCTCGACCAGGCCCGGGTGGGTTCGGGACACCACGACCTGGGGGCCGCGGGTCTCCTTACGCACCGAGACCACGTACACCTTGACCCGGGCGCCGTGCCGGTAGCTCTCCCCCGGCACCTGCTCGGCCTGCGGCATGATCGCCTCGATCTTGCCCAGGTCGACCAGCACCGTCCGGGCATCCGGGCCCTGCTGCACGACGCCGGAGACGATGTCGCCCTCGACGCCGGCGAAGTGGCCGAACTTCTGCTCGTCCTCGGCGTCCCGCAACCGCTGGAAGATCACCTGGCGAGCAGTGGACGCGGCCACCCGGCCGAAGCCCTCGGGCGTGTTGTCGTACTCACCGACCTGGTTGCCCTCGTCGTCCCGCTCCGGAGCCAGCACTCGGACATGTCCGCTCTTGCGGTTCAGCTCGACCCGAGACCCCGGGATCGCGTGCGGCGTCTTCTCGTACGCCGAGAGCAGGGCTTCCTCGATCGCGTTCACCAGCAGATCGAAGGGAACGTCCTTCTCACGTTCCAACAACCGCAGTACGGAGATGTCGATGTCCATCTCAGTTTTCCTCCTCAGGGGTTCGGGGCGGACGGGGCTTGCGGTTCAGTTCGACCTGGACCAGCGCGTTACTGACGTCGGTGTAGGAGATCCGACGGTCGACGCCGTCGACCTCCAGGGTCGCGGCGCCGTCCTCGGCATCGGTGATCCGGCCGGTGACCTCCTCGCCGGTGGCCAGCGACACCTTGACCAGCCGATCACGGTTGCGGCGCCAATGCCGGGGCAGCGTCAACGGGCGGCTGACTCCGCGGGAAGTCACCTCGAGGGTGTACGGACCACCGCCGGTGACGTCGGAGGAATCGAGCGCCGCCGAGACCACCTTGGTCGCCTCGGCGATGTCGTCCAGCGAGGGGCCGGTGCCGTCCGGGCCGTCGCCGTCCACCACCACACGCACCATCGTGCGTTTGCCGGCGGGCTTCACCTCGACCGCATCAAGATCAAGTGCGAACTGCTGCAGGACCGGTTCGACCACTGCTGAGATCTGATCGGATTTCATCGCGCATCACCGGCTCGGGCATGCAGTCCCCGATGCAGTGGACCGACCGGTGCCGGCCGGGCGTCTCGCGACGGCCGGGGCGAACGCCTCCCGGCCGATTGCTGATGCAACACGTTGTCGTCCTTCGATCCGATTGTGTGCGAGCAGTTGTGCAGGTCATCATCGCACAGTGCTGTACTGTCCGGATTCCGATCAGCGGCCGCCGTCAGGGGTGCGGCACAGGCAGGAGCAGAAGTGGCGAGAGCGCGGGTGATTCTGCCCGCAGGTGGCCGGACCGCCGCCGGATTCACCGGAGCGACCATCGGCCGCCGCGGAATGTTGATCATGGCCCTCGGCGGCGGCCTCGCGTTGACCGGTTGCACCGGCTCCGGACGGCAGCCAACGCCGTCCAGCTCCGCCCCAGGCAGTCCAACACCGACACCGCTTCCCGGCACCGTCGACGCCACCGCGACCGAAAAAGATCTTGCTCAGTACGCCGACGCGCTGCTGACCCGATTCGGCAAGCACCTGGACGACGCCGAGCAGCACCTGATCAGCGCCATCCGGGATGCCCACCTGGCTCATGCCGCGGCCCTGGCAACTTCGGATCCGGTCGACGTGCCGGGACCGACTCCCACCTCCGGCACCAGCACCCCGGCATCCGGCGCCGGCCCGTCGGCCGACTCCACCGCGACGAGCGCGGCGACCGGAAGCACGACCACCTCGGCCGCCTCCGGGTCTGCGTCGCCGAGCTCCGGAGCATCGACCACAGCACCGTCGCTGCCGAAGTCGCCTGCCAGAGCGATCAAGGTCCTACGGGCCATGGAGCTCAAAGCCGCAACCGGACATCGCAAGCGAACCCTGCACCCGTCCGGGCCACAAGATCAACTTCCCTGGCTGACCCTGCTCTGGGGATCGCTGGCGAGCGCCGCCGACAGCTACGCGCAGGCGTTGGCGGCCGGGCGCGACCCTGGCGCCGATCCGGTTCAAGATCATCGTGTTGCGGTCGAGCTTCCGGACGAGACCGCCGCCGTACAGAACCTGGTCGAGCAGTGTTACGCGATCATCTTCGGTTACCAGGCGGCCTTGGCCGCACTCTCCGGCAGTGCTGCTGATCATGCCCGGGCCGGTCTCGCCGACCACCGTGAACTCCGTGATCAACTCTCCGGATGGCTCACCGAGCATGACGCAAAGGTGCCCAGCCCGCAGGCGGCGTACCGCTTCCCGGTGCAACCGACCAGCCCATCCCGGGCAGCCGAACTGATCGGCACCATGGAAGACCAGCTGCTCCCCTACCTCGGTCAGTGGCTCGCAGCCACCGAAGATGATCAACGCTCCGCACTGGACTCGATGATCACAGGTGCACGCAACGTCGGATATTGGACGAGCAAGATCAACATCTGGCCCGGCTGGCCGGTCCAGCACTGACCAACTCCCGGACGGCCGGGATCAGGAGCAGGAGCGGACGCCCACTGCGCGGTGCGGACCGACCTTTCCGGGAAGCCCCGTCCGACGGCCGGGCCGGGATGCTCAGGACCGCGTGGCGGCGTGGATGCGGGCGGCGGCCTCGTCCACCGGGAGATTGACTCGCTCACCGGTCTTACGGTCGCGCAGCTCGATCACCCCGTCGGCGAGGCTCTTACCGACCACCACGATGGTCGGCATGCCCATCAGTTCGGAGTCAGCGAATTTCACGCCCGGGCTGGCCTTGCGGTCGTCCAGCAACACCGTCAGACCAAGATCATCCAGCCGTTCGGCCAGGTCGGCGGCAGCGGTCACCATCTCATCGCCCTTGCCGGCCACCACGACCTGCACGTCGTACGGCGCCAGCTCACGCGGCCAGCACAGACCCTTGTCGTCGCTGGTGTTCTCCGCCACCGCTGCGACCGCCCGGGACACCCCGATGCCGTACGAGCCCATCGTGACAGTGACCAGTTTTCCGTTCTGATCAAGGACTTTCAGCCCGAGCGCATCGGCATACTTCCTGCCCAGCTGGAAGATGTGTCCCATCTCCATCCCGCGAGCCAGATGCAGCGGACCGGACCCGTCCGGTGCCGGATCACCCTCGCGGATCTCGGCCGCCTCGATGATGCCGTCCGGAGTGAAATCGCGTTCGGCGACAAGATCAAAAACGTGTCGGCCCGGCTCGTTCGCGCCGGTCACCCAACGGGTGCCGCTGACCACTCGCGGGTCGACCAGGAATTTGATCTTGGTGGCCGACTCCTCACCCAACGCCTGCGGGCCGATGTAGCCCTTGGCCAGGCCGGGGTGCTGGGCGAAGTCCGCTTCGGTGAAGGGTTCCGCTTCGGCCGGCTCGAGCTGCGCGTTCAGCCGCTTCATGTCGACCTCGCGATCACCCGGCAGACCGATCGCCAACGGCTCCTTGGTCCCGTCCGGATGGCTGACCATCAGGACCACGTTCTTCAACGTGTCCGAGGCCTGCCAGGCCCGGTCACTACGCGGGAACCGCTCGTTGGCCAATGCCACCAGGGTGTCGATGGTCGGGGTGTCCGGGGTGTCCTCGGCATGCGCTGCGGGTGCATCGTCGTACGGGATCGCCTCCGGCACCGGCGTCCGCACCGCCTCCACGTTGGCCGCATAACCACCCGGCGAGCGGACGAACGTGTCCTCGCCGCTCTCCCCGATCGCCAGGAATTCCTCGCTGGCCGAGCCGCCCATCGCCCCCGACATCGCCGACACGATCGCGTACTCGAAGCCGAGCCGGTTGAAGATCCTGATGTACGCGTCCCGGTGGGTGTCGTACGCCTTCTGCAGGCCCTCGTCGTCGATGTCGAAGGAGTACGAGTCCTTCATCACGAACTCACGACCGCGCAGCAGCCCGGCCCGCGGCCGTGCTTCATCCCGGTACTTCGTCTGGATCTGATAAAGCGACAGCGGCAGATCCTTGTAGGAGTTGCAGGTGTCCTTCACCAGCAGGGTGAAGATCTCCTCGTGCGTCGGGCCGAGCAGGTAGTCGTTGCCCCGCCGGTCCTTCAGCCGGAACAGGCTGGCGCCGTACTCCTCCCAGCGGCCGGTCTCCTCGTACGGATCCCGCGGCAGCAGCGCCGGCAGGTGCACCTCCTGGCTGATCGGATCCATCTCGTCCCGGATGATCCGCTCGACATTTCGGAGCACCTTGTAGCCCAGCGGCAACCACGAGTAGACCCCTGGAGCAGTCCGGCGGATGTAGCCGGCCCGGACCAGCCAACGATGGCTGGGCACCTCCGCGTCCGCCGGGTCCTCCCGAAGGGTCCGGACGAACAGCTCCGTCATACGGGTGATCACGTTGAGTTACCTTCCTGCCGCGTCATGCGTGGTTCGATCTGCCCAGTCTGGTCGATCCGGACCGGCAACGAACAGACAATATCCCGCCCGGCGCCCTACGCTCAGCTTCGGCTTCGGGACAGCCGTTCGGCGGCCGCCTCGACCGCGAGCTGCAGCAGTTCGGACTCGGTGGTTGCCGCGATCGCGGCGACACCTCGCTGCCGCAGGAGCGGCACCCGATCAAGCCCTCCGGCGTACCCGGCCGCGGCGACGCCATGCCGCTGACAGGCATCGATGATGCGGCGGATCGGTGCGTCCTCGGCGGTGTCGGCCAGCAGTTAGTTCACGTCGCGGCCCAGCGACAAGGACAGGTCGAAGGGGCCGACGAAGATTCCGTCCAGTCCCGGCGTGGCCGCGATCTCGTCCACCGCCTCCAGGGCCTCCGGCGACTCGATCATGACCAGGCAGACGGTGCCGGGTTCGGCCTGTGCCACCGAAGCCGGCTGCCCACCGAGCCCGGACCGAATCGGACCGAAGCTGCGCCGACCGTGCGGCGCGTACCGGGCCGCACGTACCGCCTGCCGAGCCTCCTGTGCGGACTCCACCATCGGCACGATGACGCCGTCGGCCCCGCTGTCCAGGGCCCGGCCGATCAGCTCCGGACGATTCCACGCGACCCGGACCAGCGCCGGCCGATCGGCGGCGCGCGCGGCATCGATCAGCCGGCCGGTGTCGTCGGCGGTCGCGTACCCGTGCTGTTCGTCGATGCAGACCCAATCGAAGCCGGGAGCCAGCGCATAGGCCACCCGAGGATCGGTGTAGGAAAGCCAGAGACCGTTGGACGGTTGGCCGATGGTGCTCCGAAACGACGCTGCGCCAGACATGCCGACACCCTACGAACGTCACCGCTGCCGGCGACGAGGTGGTCCGGTGGTCAGGACGGGTTACGCCGGCGGCCATGCCGGCGTCGCAGATCTGCCGGATCGGCCGGCTCGAGCAGCAGCCGGTCCCGGGCCGGGTCATGCTCCAGAATCCTTACCTGCAAGGAATCCCCGGGAAGCACGTAATCACTGACCTCGACGAAGTTGTCCAGCCCCAACGCTCGCTTGACCTCGGAGGCACCGAGCAGGCCGCGGAATTGGTCCACCAGCACCAACGCGTAATTGCGGCCGGTGGTGAGCACCCGGCCGAGATAGACCTTGCCGGACTCCAGGGACGGACGATGGTTGCCACTGTCCGGATCGATCAGCGGGAATTCGTTGTGCACCGCCATCTGGGTCATGATCGACTCGCTCGCCTCGGCCAGCGTCAGCGCAAGTTGATCCACCTGATCCATCAGGTCGGCCATGTGCCGGGAAAGGTCCAGGAAGAGCCACGGCAGCGCCACATCACCGGACTTGTACGAGTTCTCGTGGGTCAGCTCGCCCCAGGCATCCTGCATCATCGTGCGCACCTGCACCTCGCACGGCACCTGAACCGGACCGTTGCCGTCGTCGACGGTGATCCGCACCAGGTAATGCACCGACCGATAGCCGGAGGGCTTGGGATTGCGGATGTAGTCCTTCGGATCGCCGACCTGCTCCAGACTCGGTCCGTACGCCGCGGTGACCGCCTTGGCAGCAAGATCGACATCGCGCAGCGTCTTGCAGATGATCCGCGCCCCGACGATGTCGAAGATCGAATTCTGTACCTCGTCGATGGTCTGCGGCGGCTCGATCTCCCGGTTCTTGATCCGGCGCTGGATCTTCTCCGCGATGCGGGCCTTGCTCTTGATCCGGCTGGCCGCGACCTTCACCCGGTCCGGGTCGTTCAGGTCGCATTCGGTGTCGATCGACTCCTGCAGAACTGCCGTCAGCTGCGCCTCGGCGAGCTCCCAGCGTTCGGTGAGTTGCTCGGTCGCCTGGTCGGCCAGTTCCTGCAGCCGTTCGTCGATCGCCGGCACCTGTCCCCCTCCACCTTGCGGAGTCTCGCCGCTGAGTTGTCGCACCGGAGTCTAGGTCCCCGGTCTGAGCCCCCGCCATGAACCAGCCCACATCGTGGGCTCTACGGTAGGCCCGCTCGGCGCACCCGTCAGCCGCTCCGACCAGGGCACGATCAAATCTGCCTACGCGATGCCCGTAACGACCCGAATCGGTGCCCCGAGCCCAATCTCGTAGGCAAATGTGGTCACTTCCGGAACTCAACTCGGTCCGCGAGACCGGCAGCAGCAGGCCGACTAATACAGCACCGTGCAGAATTCGCCGGTCTGTCGGAAGCCGACGCGCTGATAGGTCGCCCGAGCAGGGGCGTTGAAGTCGTTCACGTAGAGCGAAACCACCGGGGCCACCCGGCGGGCCAGCTGGACGACGGCGGCCATCATCGCCGGAGCCAGACCACGACCGCGGAATTCGGGATCGAGCCAGACGCCCTGCACCTGGGTGACGCCGCGAGACACCGAGCCGAGGTCGGCCTTGAAGATCACCCGATCACCTTCGAGCACGCCGAACGCGCGGCCCGACGTGATCAACTGGCGGACGTAGTAGCGGTAGCCGGCCGGGTTGCCCTGCAGCGGTGAGACCCCGACCTCCTCGGTGTACATCCGGACCGCCGACTGATAGTAGGAATCCCAATGCTGGATGGTGATCGGCCGCACCCGCAGGTCGGGTGCAATCACCGGATCGGTGTCGATCGCCAGCACCGGCTGATGGGCCCGGACCTCCCGAGTCTGCGACCAGACCGAACCCCACAACCGGCTGAGCTGCTGCCACAGATCCATCGCGACGGTCGACGGACCGATGATCGACGAACACATCCGTCGCGGACCGGCATACTCGGCGAACGCCGCAACCGCGGCCGGCGTCGCATTCACCGGCACCAGGTTGGAGCCGGCATGGCACATCGACCGGAGCCGGCCGTCCTCCTCGTATCCCCAGATCGGGCAGCCGAGATCACGGGCTTCCAGCCCGGCATTGCGTACTCGGGAAGCGACGAAGACGTTGTCGATCGGCGACGAGGCAAGCAACCGGACCGCAACATCGGTGTCGGCACCGGTCAGTACCCGGACACCGGAACGGACCACTGTCTCGCTCATACAGCCTCCCGGTCCCGGCCCGTGCATACCGTCGTCACCGCGTGGATCCGCGGCGTCCTGCCGTACGACGCTCGGATCGTACGGCGCTCAGAGCAGCAACTTAACCGACGCTGACCTCAGGTGAGCCCTCAACTTCGGGCATATCTTCGGCC
The DNA here is from genome assembly GCA_036566865.1 of Microlunatus sp. GTDB lineage: Bacteria > Actinomycetota > Actinomycetes > Propionibacteriales > Propionibacteriaceae > Microlunatus. Next base: position 3,034 of record DATCVL010000414.1, on the reverse strand, counting down.
AATCGCATGGCCTCCTCGATCAGGGTCTCGACGATCTCGCTCTCCTTGACCGTCTTGATCACCTCACCGTGCACGAAGATCTGGCCCTTGCCGTTGCCGGAGGCGACGCCGAGATCGGCCTCGCGTGCCTCACCCGGCCCGTTCACCACGCAGCCCATCACGGCAACCCGGAGCGGAACGGTCAGCCCTTCCAGTCCTGCGGTGACCTCGTCGGCAAGCTTGTAGACGTCGACCTGAGCTCGGCCGCAGGATGGGCAGGAGACGATCTCCAGCTTCCGCGGACGGAGGTTGAGCGACTCCAGGATCTTGATCCCGACCTTGACCTCCTCGACCGGCGGCGCGGACAGCGACACCCGGATGGTGTCGCCGATGCCCTTGCTGAGCAGGGCGCCGAAGGCGGTCGCGGATTTGATCGTGCCCTGGAAAGCGGGCCCGGCCTCGGTGACCCCGAGATGCAGCGGGTAGTCGCACTGCTCGGCCAGTTGCTCGTAGGCCTTGACCATGATCACCGGGTCGTGATGCTTGACCGAGATCTTGAAATCGCGGAAGCCGTGCTCCTCGAACAGGCTGGCCTCCCAGAGCGCGGATTCGACCAGCGCCTCCGGAGTCGCCTTGCCGTACTTGGCCAGCAGCCGCTTGTCCAGCGAGCCGGCGTTGACGCCGATCCGCAAGGAGACCCCGGCCTCGGTCGCGGCCTGCGCGATCTCCTTGACCTGGTCGTCGAAGGCCTTGATGTTGCCCGGATTGACCCGGACCGCGGCACAGCCCGCCTCGATCGCGGCGAACACGTACCGCGGCTGGAAGTGGATGTCTGCGATCACCGGGATCTGGCTCTTCTGCGCGATCGCCGGCAGCGCGGCCGCGTCGTCGGCGCTCGGCACCGCGACCCGGACGATGTCGCAGCCGGCCGCGGTCAATTCGGCGATCTGCTGCAGGGTCGAGTTGATGTCGGCGGTCAACGTGGTGGTCATCGACTGGACACTGATCGGGGCGTCGCCGCCGACCTCGACCTTGCCGACCCTGATCTTGCGCGACTGACGTCGCGGAGCCAGGGTCTCGGGTGGCATCGAGGGCAGTCCCAGGTTGATCGAAGTCATCTTTCTCTTCCGCTAGAACAGGGTGATCGGGTCGATCAGGTCGGCCAGGATCAGGACGAACCCGCTGATCGCGATCACCGCACCAACAACATAGGCGACGGGCAACATCTTTGCGGTATCGGCATAACCCGGGTCGGGCCGCCCCGTGATCCGGGCCAGCCAGCGCTTGATCGCCTCGTACAGCGCACCGGCGATGTGACCGCCGTCCAACGGCATCAAGGGTACGAAGTTGAACAGCGCCAGGAACAGGTTGACCGAGCCGAGCAACAGGAACATCTGTGCGGCCTTGGTCGCCACATCGATCCGGTCGGTGGCCGACACCTCGCCGGCGATCCGGCTGGCGCCGACGATGCTCATCGGCCCGTTCTCGTCCCGCGGCTGACCGGTGACCAGGTCGGCTGCGGTGTTGTAGACCTTGACCGGGAACCTGATGATCGCGTGCACCGACTGCTCGGTCATCGACCACATCTGTTGCACGGTGGCGACCGGGCCGCCCTTGACCAGCTCCTGTTGCGGCGAGACTCCGAGGAACCCGGCTTGCACGGTCTGGGACGGATCGGTCTCGGACTGAACCGAGCTGATCACCGTGTGCACCGGCTTCAGCTCGACCGTCCGGCCGTCCCGGCGGACGCTGATCTTGGCTTCGTCGTCACCATTGGTCCGGATCAGTTCGGAGAGCTGCTCCCAGCTGCTGAGCTGGGTGCCGTTGAAGCTGACGATGGTATCGCCGACGTGCATGCCGGCGGCCTTGGCCGGGGTCTGGGGGTCGCTGGGCTTGCAGCTGCGCTCTGCCGGATCGCTGCTGGTCTGCCGGGCGGCGGAGATCACACAGTCGTTCACCACCGCGACCTGCAAGGTCGCCTGCGGCGTCCCGTAGGCCAGGTTCACGCCGAGCAAGATCAAGAAGGCCAGGATCACGTTCATCGTCGGGCCGCCGACCATGATGATCAACTTCTGCCAGGTCCTCTTCTGGTAGAAGAGTCGGCCGTCGTCCTCCGGCTTGATGTCCTCCCATTCGGCCTCACGCGCCTGATCGGCGATGGACTGGAAGATCCCGGTCCGGGCCGAGCGCATCTTGCCGGAGGCCGGGTCGGGCGGATACATGCCGACGAACCGGCAGTAGCCGCCGAGCGGGATGGCCTTGACGCCGTACTCGGTCTCGCCGCGTCGGGTCGACCACAGGGTCTTGCCGAAGCCGACCATGTACTGGGTGGTCTTGACGCCGAAGAGCTTGCCGGGGATGAAGTGACCGATCTCATGCAGTGCCACCGAGATCATGATCATGGCGAAGAAGAGCACCGCTCCGCCGAGATAGATCAGGACGTACACCGCGGCCTCCCGGCGGTACGGATGGAGTCAGGCCTCACGCCGACGGTCTCCTCATCTCCTCGCTGCTACACAGTTCAGCGGCCCGGCGACGTGCCCACGCGTCGGCCCGGAGCACGGCGTCGACGGTGAGGGCTTCGGCGCCGACCCACCGCGATCCTACGTCGGTGGCCGGCTCCGCTCCTCCCGGTACGCTGCCGCCCGGCTGTGAATCGGCTAGGAGATTCGGGACGGTTTCGGTCGCGGTGTTCAGGTGCTCGTCCAGCACAGCGGCGAAGATGTCGGTGATCTGGTTGAACCCGATCCGGTGCTCGTGGAAGGCGTCGACGCAGACCTCGTTGGCCGCGTTCAGCACCGCGGGCGCGGTACCGCCGAAGCGGCCGGCCTTGCGGATCAGCGAAACCGCCGGAAACGCGTCGTCGTCCAGCGGCTCGAAGTTCCAGGTGTTCGCCTGGGTCCAGTCCACCGCCCGGGCAGCACCGGGCAGTCGATCGGGCCAGCCGAGCGCGAGCGCGATCGGCAGCTTCATGTCCGGCGGTGAGCACTGGGCGAGAGTTGAGCCGTCGTGGAACTGCACCATCGAATGGATCATCGACTGCGGGTGTACGACG
>DATCVL010000413.1:0-9049 GCA_036566865.1 Microlunatus sp. | reverse complement strand
GCCTGGAGACCACACTCGCCCACGCCCGTCGCACACAGCCGAGCCCGGGGCAACGGGGCGTAGCACGAGTGAGGCTCCGCCAGGAGGGCTGAAACCCAGTCGCCGGCGCCGCGTTTGGTCCCCAGAAAGCTCCAATCTTGTGGCTGCAACCTTGATTGGCGTCGACGATTCGGTCGACGGAGGTAGCCGGAGCGCATCCGATGTCGGCTCTGCGCAATGGGTTCGGGTCGGTGATCGGGAGGATGCGACGTGACTGACGTCCTGGGAGAGGTACCCACAAGTGCTGAGCCGGCGGCGCCGACGACCAGATCCTTTCGACGTCTCCAGGGCGGGCGGAGTGCCGGATTCGACGCCTGGGTGAGGCTGACGTCGGCATTGTGCTTGTGGGCTGGGCTCTTGCTCGTCAGCTACTGGTGGATTGCTGACGGCGGCGTCCAGGATCTGAGGTCATGGGCAGCGGGTATCACGTCGCTGGGCCGGATCACTGGTCTGCTTGCTGCGCAACTCCTGCTGGTCCAGGTTCTGTTGATGTCGCGGCTGCCGTTGCTGGAGCACGCGTTTGGGCGTGTCCGGCTGGCGCACCTGCACAGATTGATCGGGCTGTGGTCGTTCGGTCTGATGATCACTCACATCGTGACGATCGTGGCTGGCTATGCGTCCGTCCGGTGGCTCCTGATTCCGGCCACGCTGTGGCAATTGCTGACCGACTACGCAGGCGTCTTGTTGGCCGGTGCAGGTGCGCTGAGTTTGATCATGGTTGTCGCGACCAGCATCAAGCTGTCCCGCCGACGTCTGCGGTACGAGTCCTGGCATCTTCTCCACCTGTACGGATATCTCGGGGTGGCTCTGGCACTGCCGCACCAGTTGTGGACGGGTCAGGAGTTCATCTCCCGACCTGCGGCGACCGTGTATTGGTGGGGGCTGTGGGCAGCCACGGCAGGCGCGGTGATCACGTGGCGGATCGGGCTGCCGCTGTGGCGAGCCGTTCGCTTTCGTCTCCGAGTCGTTGCGGTCACCTGGGAGGCGAAGGATGTCGTATCGGTGAAGATGACCGGTCGACGGTTGGACCGGCTCGCCGTCGATCCAGGTCAGTTCATCAACGTCCGCTTCCTTACGCTGCCTGGATGGACTCGGGCGAACCCTTTCTCGCTGTCAGCTGCGCCGGACGGCCAGAGCTTGCGCATCACGGCCAAGGTGATCGGTGACGGAACTGCGCGGATCGCGCAACTCCGGGTCGGGACGCCGGTGCTCTTCGAAGGCCCGTACGGTCGACTCAGCAGTCGGGCCCGAACACGCTCCAAGGTCCTGCTGGCCGGTGCCGGCGTCGGCATCACGCCGCTCCGGGCGCTCGCGGAGGGGTTGTCCTATGAGCCGGGTGATGTGGTGCTGCTGCAGCGATATGGCGAGGCACCACTGTTCGCCCGGGAGTTCGATCGAATTCGGGCGGAGCGTGGTCTGCGGGTGTTCGGACTGCCGGGACGGCGTGGGCGTGCCGAATCGTTGTTCGGACCGATCACCGACGGTGTCGACGAGCTCACGGCGTTGCTTCGGACCGTGCCGGACCTCGCCGATCACGACGTCTTTGTCTGCGGTCCGTCTGGATGGAATCGCGGCATGGTCCGGCTGATGACGCGTGCCGGCGTACCGGCCCACCAGATCCACGTCGAGTCGTTCGCCTGGTGAACCTGACCAAGCTCAAAGGCCTCCGAGGAGATTTGATGAAACGCATCGTGTTATGGATCGCCGCAACAGTTACGGTCCTGGTCCTTCTGTTCGCCTATCACACGTCGACCAATCGGCAATCCTCCAGCACGACGACCATCCCTGGCGCAGCGGGCGTCGGTGGGTCGACAGGGTCCGGAGGATCGGGCGGATCCGCCACACCCACGGCACCGTCGACCAGCGCACCATCCCGGGCCTCCTCACCGAGCTCCAAGAGCTCGTCCCCGGCGGCCACCCGGCACAGCTACACAGGCCAGACGATCCAAACATCCAGAGGGCCGGTGGAAGTCCGGATCACGGTCACCTCCGGCAAGATCACCAACATCGCGGTGCCGGTTCATCCCAACAGTGATGCCCGTAGCCAACAGATCAACGATTATGCATTGCCGCAGTTGGTCCAGGAGACGCTGTCGGCGCAGAGCGCTCGGATCGACATGGTCAGCGGCGCGACCATCACCAGCGAGGGGTATCTGCAATCGCTGCAATCCGCGCTGGACCAGGCGGCCATCCGGTGAGGAGTCGCGTCATGATCGATGGGCACCAGCGGATCGTCGAGCATTCGATGGGGATGCAGTGGCCGCAGGAGCGTCAGGACGCCGTGGTCAGGATGGTTGATCATGTGATGGGGATGCCGATCAGTGTGGCGCTGCGGGGTCCGGATGCCGCCACGGCGTCCGGGGAGGAAGCCTGGACGGCCGTGATGAACGAGCTGCGGGCCATAGATGCGGTCTTCAGCACCTATCGCGCCGACTCGGTGATCAACCGCTTCAGCCGCGGCGAGTTGCGATTGCATGAGTGTCCGGTCGAGGTGGCCGAGGTGCTCGCGCTGGGCGGCCGAGCAGCCTCCGAGTCGGATGGAGCCTTTTCGATCTGGTTGCCGGGTTCCGACGGGACGGTGCGATTGGACCCCAGTGGGGTCGTCAAGGGGTGGGCCGTCGAACGGGCAGCCCGTCATCTCGACGCCCTCGCCTCGACCGACTATTGCCTGTCCGCCGGGGGCGACATCACCTGCCGGGTGGCGGATCCGTCGCGGCCGGCATGGCTGATCGGTATTGAAGACCCACGGCAGCCGAATCGGATCTTCTCCACGGTCAGCGTACGGCGCGGCGCGGTGGCTACCTCGGCGGCGACTCATCGCGGGAACCACATCGTCGACGCCCGCACGGGACTGATCCCGATCGGCGTCTCGTCGGTTACCGTGATCGGCCCTTCACTCACGGCGGTCGACATAGACGCCACGGCCGCCTACTGCCAGGGTCTCGATGCCGCAGCATGGCTACGTGGCCGCCCCGACCACACCGGCCTGGTGGTCTGGGCCGACGGTGCCTCGAGCGTCATCTCCTGACGCCGGCGGGAAGCCGCAGTGTGAACACGGCTCCACTGCCACCGTCCGGGCGTCGCCCGACGTTCACGGTGCCGCCGTGTCTGGCCGCCACGTCACTGACCAACGCCAGGCCGAGACCGTAGTGCCGACGTGACTCCCCCACCCCAGCGTCGGGCCGTTGACTGGCAAAACGGTCGAAGATCGTCGGTAGCGTCTTGGCATCGATCCCGGGCCCGTCATCGGCGACTTCCAGCTCAACCGAGCCGGAACGCGCCGACACCCGAACAGTCACCTCCGACCGCGCGTGGGTGATTGCGTTGTCGATGAGTGCGTTCGCCGCGCGCAGCAGGGCGGGCCGGGAGCCGGCAGGAATCCGGACATCCCGGTCGTCGGCGGCATCGACGATGAGCTGAATGTCCATGCCTGTTGGAAAGACAGACGCTTCGGCGGCGGCGACGGCCTCCCCCGCAACCGCTGCGAGATCGACGGGCTCGCGGGGAAGCTCGGTGGTTCGATCGGCCGCCACGAGCAGATCCTCCAGGATCTCGGTGAGGTTGGCCGTGTCGCCGACCAGCCCGCGGACGCCTGCCTCCAACTGTGACCGGGCCGCGGGATCGGGCAGGTCGACCCCGCGCAACCTGCGGCCGAGCAACTGTGCCCTCGTACTGAGCAACGTCAGCGGCGTGCGGAGCTCATGCGCCGCGTCAGCCACAAAGCGCCGTTGTAGTACCAGCGCATCGGCCAGCGGACGCACCGCACGTCGCCCGAACAGAACGGCCACAGCCGCCACCAGGACGACACCGATCGCCCCGCTGATCACCAGCGCCCGAACCAACCGGGCGATCTCCTCCCGCTGTTCGTGAAGATCGAGAACCGCCTGCACCGTGTCGTCGCCATGGCGCGCCGTACGGACCGCGTAGTGACGCCCGGCGACCACGACCTGCCGCTGATCGACTTCGCCTGTTCGCGCGACGTCAGCCATCACGGCGCGATCCGGCAGCCCGGTAGGCATCACACCGTCGACCCGGATCTCCCCGTCGTCCGAGACGGCCACGGCGACGTCCTGCGTGGTTGAGTCGTCGCCATCGCGGCCACCCATTCTCCCGCCATGAGTGCTGGCGATCGCTCGATCGAGGGTGGCGATGGTCTGCTGCTTCTGGCCGTCGAGGACGACCACCACGACCAAGGTCGACACGACCGCCAACACGGCCATCAACAGCCCCGCGGCCAGAGCACCGATGCGCAAAGATGCGCGACGCAGTTCAGCGTCCTCGGCGCTTCGATCCCGGCTCGTCCGAGCCGGCCCGCGAAACCCCTTCAGAGCTGACCCAATTGGTAGCCGAGGCCACGGACGGTACGTATGACATTGCGTCCGAGTTTGCGCCGAAGGTAGTGCACGTAGGTGTCGACCACACCGGTTTCGTCGGCCTCGACGAAGATCGTCGACAGCAGCCTGGCTCTGGTGATCACCTGGTGCGGGTGGCGCGCCAGCAATTCGAGCAGCTCACATTCACGCTCGGACAGAGACACCGAACTCCCACCTTCCAGGCTGACCAGCCGCGCTGACGCAGACAAGATCCCGCCAGGCACCCTCAACGCCGTCGCCACGTCGGCGTGGCGACGGATCAAGGCACGAAGCCGAGCAAGCAGCTCGTCGACATCGAACGGCTTGCCCAGATAATCCTCCGCCCCGGCGTCGAGTCCTTCGACCCGGTCGCGGGCCAAACCCTGCGCCGACAGCACCAACACCGGCGCCTCGCGACCGGCCCGACGCATCCTGCCCAACAGATCCAACCCCTCGACGGCTGGAAGCCCACGATCCAACAGCACGACGTCGTACGACCGACTCAGCGCCAGATGCAGGCCCCGCTGACCATCCCGGGCCAGATCGACCGTGTAGCTCTCCGACAGCAGCAGCTCCTCCAACATCGACGACAGTTCAGGATCGTCCTCGACCACCAATACCCGGGGCCGGATGGCTGTGTTGGCGTCCCCGCGCGACCCGTTCATGACCGTACGATCCCGCACAAAGGCCTCCTGGGACAGTGTCTTGCGACTGTGCAGTCCACCTAGATTCAGGCGCGCGACCACACCGCCTCCGCACCAGCGTGACCGACCAAGACAACCCACACCAAACTTCCCAGCCCGGTGGCCACGGACAACACGCCGATGGCCACGCGGGCCCAGCTCGGAACCGTTCTCCCGCCGATCAGCCGACTCCCGGAATAGCGCCAGCCAACCAGACCTATCGACGCGATCGTCAGCCCGACCAGCCACGGCAGCAACCCTTCGGCCAACGACGCATGATGCTCGATCGCCGGTGAGGCTCCGAGCTGATGCTCAAGAGCTTCGCCGGTGCTCGTCGTCAGCGGATACAACACCAGGGCCAATCCAGAGATCACCAGCGGACCCCAACCGAACCAATGACGAAACCTGGGCCACAGCGCCGCCAACAGGACACACATAGCGGCAGCAGGCACGGCGACAACCGTCGCGTGCACGATCAACGGGTGGACCGGAAGGCCAAGAATCGAGGTGACCACGCGACGATCGTTCCGAACAAAAGTCAGAGGAATCTCAGAGGGCCGGCGGTCGCTCCCCCCAAGGAAGTCAGGACGGGGATGCGGCTATGCGATACCAGCGGTTCCCAGGAGCGTGCCCACCGCGAACGCGGCGGCCACTGCAATCGCACCTCCCTCGACAACGCGTACGTAGCTCGGCATCGCGAACCACTACCAATTCGCGCACTCATCGACCCGTGAACGCGAGCGCAGCGACAACGGCCTCGAAGGCGACAGGGATCTTCCGCTGTGCAAGCACTGCGAGCACGACAACAACGGCAACGACGCGCCCCCAAGAACCCGATGGAAGCTGCATGCGCGGCGTGCCACGGACTGACGACGTCACCTGGATCGATGCCAAGCTCCGCGGCCACCGGGACCAACCAGGCTGACGCCCTGGGCCTTGGCTTGGGCGAGCAAATGCTCGGCCGGCTCCTTCTCATCAATCGGCTCACCAGTCACGGGATCGAGCATCCGACCGTCACCGTCGCTCGATGCGCTGATCGGCGCCGTGTCGCCCCGCAGCTCCGACACCGGTGTCACGTTGTTGGTCATTCCAACCTGTCCTTTCGGGCAGGCCAGACCCCACACACCGTTCATCGGACAGTCCCGACCGATCGAGTCAAGGTGTGCTTTCGCGCTTGATCAGTTCGAAGGTGACGATCTCGTGCCGCCCGGATCCGTTATATCCATGGGTTCGTTCGAGAAGGAGACGCACGGCGGTCTCAGCAATGTCGGCCTTGTTCGGACCAACTGTAGTGAGCGGTGGCCACAGGTTCCGAGAGATGATCAAGTTGTCCCAACCAGCGACCGCGACTTGGTCTGGGATCGCGATCCCTCGATCGTGAAGAGCATGCAATGCTCCGGCAGCGAGAGAATCGTCTCTGCAGATGACGGCGTCGAAGGCAGCCCCATGGTCGATGGATTGAACAATTGCCCGGTATCCATCGTCGGCAGAATAGTGGTCGACATGGAGGTGTAGTTGGGGATCTGTTTGCAGTCCTGCCGATTTGAGGGCTTGATCGTACCCTTCGAAGCGTTGGCTCGTTGTGTGTGTCCAGCCGCGGCGTTCGAGGCCGAGAAATGCGATTCTCCGGCGTCCGCTTGCGATCAGATGTTCGGCGACTTCGCGGGCCGCGGCCTGGTTGTCGATCATGACGTGATCGACTGTCGCCGGAGCTGGACCTTCCCCGAGGAGGACGAGAGGCGTCGCCGGACTGCGAATGACAAGGTCGTCGGGCGTCAGGGATACCGGGTGAAAGATGACACCGTCAACCAGTCCGCGCTCTCGCTCGTCAAGGATTGCTAGTTCGTTGTCACGGTCGCCGTGGGTTTGTTCGATGACAACGCGGAGATTCTTCTTGCGGGCCGCTTGGTCAAGGCGGTTCGAGATCTCCGCGAAGTAGGGCACCGTAACCGAGGAGACCGCAACCGAGATCGTGCCGGTGTGTCCAGTCGCCAGTCGCCGGGCCGTGGCGTTGGGCCGATATCCGAGCTCGTTGATGGCGGCTTGTACTCGCGCTCGGGTCGCGGCTGAGGCAGATCCGGTGCCGTTGACGACGTTCGAGACTGTCTTCATCGAGACTCCCGCGCGGAGTGCGACGTCGGTCAAACGCGGCCTGCTCATTTGGCCTCCTTGCATCCGGTTGCGGACTGAGCGTACTGGGCCGCGTGGGTAACTGGGGCGGAACTCTTATGGGTCATGCTTGACTCAAGTACAGCGCTGTACCATGCTGGCTGCCGATCACTGCGTCTACATCTGACAAGGGAGCCAGAATGTCGTCATCAGAACACAGGATTGCCCGGCGGAAGCTGCTCGCAGGGTCTGCTGCGATCGGCGCGACGCTGGTCACTCGGTCCACGGCGTCAGCGCACGCGACCGGTGCGACACGTAACCGGCGGGCATCTTTGGAGATGGACGAGCGAAGATACGTCGAGCTCGATGCTGACTTCCTCGGCACGCAGACCGCGCATTATCCGAGGATCAAGAGAATGCGTAATGGCCGCTTCATCCTCTTCTATCAGAGCTCGCAATACGCGTGGACCGTCTATTGCGCGACCAGTCGCGACTTGAGGCATTGGACCAAGCCCGAGGCGCTGTTCGAGACCCATAAGATCCTCGACGGGGCTGACGACCGGTGCTACGCGAGCCCGGACGGTCGGGTCCTGGACAACGGCGATGTTCTGGCCGTGTGTTCATTCAGGGCCAATCACGGGTTCAGCTCGAATATGAAGCTCGACGGGCTGATGATGCGCCGGAGCACTGACCACGGTCGCACCTGGCAGCCCGAGCAGGTGATCTACGTCGGCGCGAACTGGGAGCCGTTCGTACACCAGACCGACACGGGCGAGGTCCAGGTGTATTTCACCCATCCAGCCCCGAAAGTGGCCGTGCAGAACACGAAGGGGTCGACAGGGGTCGCGATCATCAGATCCCACGACCGGGGGCGGACGTGGAAGCCCGATGTCCGCGAGTTCCCGTTTGCCGCCGATCGAGTCGCTCAGCAATACACCCGAACCACCGACGGCGGCGTCATGATGTTCACCGACCAAATGCCAAGTGCGCTGCAGATTGGCCGCCACGGCAGGATCGCCTTGGCGATGGAGTCCCATTTGGCCAACGGCGACTACATGATTTCGCTGGCACATACCTCGGACAACTGGCCGGACAAGCTCGCGATGGACGAGACAGGCCCATCTGATCGTCAGAACAACGTCTTCCTTGGCGCGGCCCCGTATCTCGCTCGTTTCCCGTCGGGTGAGTCTGTACTCACCTACAACCGTGCCTCACGGCAGCAGGTCCGCCTCGGGGACCGTGACGCTCGCGAGTTCAGCGACCCGACATCATTTCTGCCCGGCACCGGGTTCTGGGGGTCGACCGAGCTGGCTGCTCCGCGACGGCTCGTGACCACGATGGCCAACGTCCGCTCCGACGGTAACAAGATCATGATCGGCGTGCTCGATCTCGTCGGACACGGGTGGTGACTGCCACCCATGATGCGGCTGGCTTGAATGCCGTGGCGCAACCAGTGGCGACGCAAGTATGAACAGCTTCCTCAACGCCATGTTCCACATCAACGACGCCAGTAAATGTCCGCAGCAGCCCGTCCTGCGCACCTACCTCTGCGGCTCCCCATTCATCCAACGCCACTTCGCCAAAGGCGTACTCACCGGCGCTGTCAAGGGCTGACGAACCGCCACAACATGCCCCACTCGAGAGGTTGACAACCATGACGCAATTCGATTCCCAGCCGCTTACCCGTCGGGCTCTACTCGGTGCCGGCGCGGCCATCGGCATCTCGTCGGCCCTGGCCGGCTGCTCCAACGAAGGCCGCGGCGGAAGCTCGGGTGCCAATGATGCAGCGTCGAAGTCGAGGGTCCGCCCCACCTACGTCCGTTACAAGGGCGTCGAGGCGGACATGGCGGGCGCGAAGTACGGAAT